>WAOD01000047.1 GCA_015521465.1 DHVE2 group archaeon | reverse complement strand
GATGTAGTAGTACTGTACATCAACGCGTCGGCTGTTGGTCTTTACATTGCACCTCAGACTCACATGACAATAAAGCTCATTCCTAAACACGGTGTGCCCAATCTCGTTGAATTTACCACTCCTGCAACATACACCACAAAGTACGTGGAGCTGTGGTAACTATGCTACTGCTGGATATAAAAGAGGACATTCGCACAGGTGTAATTGCGGAACGATGGCTGGGCTACCTGCTGCAGCAAATGAACCACGAAGAACTTGGAAAACTGCTTGAGTACTACGAGAAAGTGGGGTGGATATCTTCCACCGCAAAAAACAAGCTAATGGGCATTGCCATGGGTATAAAGAGCAGTGGTAGGGGAACATGGCAGGTTTCCAGTAGAATCCACCTCACCTCCCTGTTATTCATGTCTTACCTTGCAGGAATAAAACTCCCAAGGGAGTTGCACGAAATAAATACATACGCGCGGGAATTCATAGAGAATCCAGAGAGCTTTATTTCTGTTTAAATGCTAAATTTCTCTGCGAATAGTTTGGAAGTTTTCGGATCTATGTTGCAAATCCTTATTCGTTTTAATTTTGTACCTTTGTGTTCTTTTATAAAATCTCCAATTGCTCTTGCAAATATTGGCACTGCCCTTTCCTTTGGGAATCCATAAATTCCCGTGCTTATTGCGGGCATGGACACGCTTTCCACTCCGAGTTCGTCTGCTCGCAATAGCGCTGAATGAACGGCCATGTACAGGAGCTCATCTTCGTTGTTTTTGCCCCCTCTCCATATGGGTCCAACTGTGTGTATCACGTATTTTGCTTTCAGATTCCCCGCAGAGGTTACCACAGCGTCTCCTGTTTTCACCGGCCCGTTTCTTTTCACAATCTCATCGCTTTCTTCTTGAATCAAGTAACCCCCGCGCCTTACTATGGCTCCTGCCACTCCGCCTCCGTGTTTCAAGGTGGTATTTGCCGCATTTACTATGGCATCTACATTCTCTTCAGTTATATCCCCGCGCACTATCTGCACTGTTATTTTTCCGACCTGGATTTCTTTAATCACCTCTGCCATTTTATCACCTCAAATGTGCCTTTATTTTACACGCGCATTCATCGCAGAATTTTGCAGGCTTTATATCGGTATCAAATACCGTATTTGAAAATCTCATGACGCACTCGTTTTTACAGTGCTTCAATCCGAATGTGTGCCCCAGCTCGTGCATTATTTCTTTTTTAATTCTTTCCAGATATCTATGCGTATTCTCATGTTGCAATCGATACACGGAAATGATGCATGCATGTCCATCTGCCGATGCTAATCCTAACAGGAAGTTGAACTCTGGGTACGCAATATCCCTTGATACTATTCCAACTACCCGGTATCCCGGATATTTTAACAGCTTTTCCAGGATACATGCCGCATTGTACTGTCCTCTCTTCTCCATATAGCATTTTTCAGGTAGGGGTATACGTGCATATACCCTGAATCTATAAGCAAATACCTGTTCTAACTCATTTCTTATTATTTCCGTTATTGAAGGCGCCACGTCCCCGACAATTACGATATTGATTGTATCCACAACTTCGGTTAATGTTCCGGGATAATTTAAGTTTAGCGTTATTACTTCACACGGAAAATTAAAAAAATTTAAGGAACATGTAACTTTGTGAATGTAATTCCATTCAGGAGTTTACCGCAGGGTGCAAGGCGATTGATAATTTATTATGCTATCGGAGAACCCAGCGTTGTTGGTATGCTCATATTCAACGCTTACCTTTTTCTCTCGGGATACTCACCTCTCTATGTGGGCTCCATAATAAGCGGGGCAGCCTTGATAACCGCTCTTTTATTCCCAATTTTTGGATACCTTTCTGACAAAAAAATAAATGCCAAGTATTTTTCAATAACCTTTGAAGGGTTAATGGGTGCAAGTTTCCTGCTTTACGGATTTGCGCAGGATGGGCTGTGGATGTTTATTGGCAGGGTGTTTTTTTCTTCTGCAATGATGTTCTCTTTTGTTTCGAGTGTGTATGAGCGAGAGCTCTATCCTGAGGAGCACATGGATGATGTGTATGTGTGGCACTGGATTATACCCTCTGTTGGAGGAATGATTGTTTATATTGCATCTTTTCTGTATTTTCAGATTTTTCAAACTGTTTACGCGGCACGTTGGTATTATATTTTCCTCGGTTTGATTGCACCTGGGTACATGGCATACGTTTACTTTGCTCTTCCAGATTTGCCTGTTTATAAAAAGAGAGAAAAGTTGAAAATTCCTCTTAATCTCATCGGCGTCGTACTTGTATACCTGTTCGCTAATTTCACTACATATTTCCTTTACGGGATTACTGTGGATAACATCGTAATAAACTACTTTGGTACCGGTTTAAGTGTAGTCGTTTTTCTTGCACTCATCGATTCTGTGTTCTCTTTTTCATCGGGGGTGATTAAGGCACACGTGCCCAGAAAATATTTTTCAGTTATGCCATACTTGGCCATGTCAAGCATAGCAATCTTTTCTCTTATTTTGTTCATAAGCGGTTCCACGGGTGTCAAAAGTCTCCCCTTATTTTTGGTAATTTACGCTGTAATTGGCTTTATGTGGCCACTCTGGCACATGAGCTTCAAGCCATTATTGCTTTTAAGAGTTCCCAGGCAGTACCGGGGCACTGTTTTTTCCAGTATATCTTCCTTAACAAGGATTGTAAATGTACCCCTGGCATTTTTGATTGGCCTAACAATTTCCTCTTTTGGCTCGTTTTTTCCAGTTCTTCTCGCTTCCGTATTTGCTCTGGGCACGGTGCTTCTTCTAAAAAAAGTTGTGGGAAGAGGAATTAGCCCTTCACAACACCCATAGGTACAAGGCGAGCAACGATTTTTGATATTCCCGCTCCTTCCACAGCTCTAACCACGTCGTCCACGTTCTTGTACGCGTCCGGTGCTTCTTCTGCAGCCACTTTATTGCTTGCGCTTCTCACGTATATGTGCTTTTTGCTCCACAGCTCCCTTTTGATTTCTTCACCCCTGAATTTTCTGAGGGCAGCATGTCTGCTCATGACCCTTCCAGCACCGTGGCAGGTTGAGCCAAACGTCTCCTCCATTGCCTTTTGAGTGCCCACCAGCACGTAAGACGCAGTACCCATGTCTCCGGGTATAAGAACCGGTTGGCCGACATCACGATAAAACTCAGGGAGCTCCGCTCTTCCTGCTGCAAATGCACGAGTAGCACCTTTGCGGTGCACATATACCCATGTTCTCTTTCCATCAACTACGTGCTCCTCACGCTTTGCAATGTTGTGTGCCACACCATATACCAGGTTCATTCCCAGATCATCAGGTTCTGTGTTGAAAACCTTGCCAAAAGATTCACGTACCCAGTGCATTATTAACTGCCTGTTCGTAAATCCAAAGTTTGCTGCTGCGCTCATTGCCGCAAAGTAATCTTCAGCTTCCTTGCTGTTTATGGGTGCGCATGCCAGTTGCCTGTCCACCACATTTATCCCGTATTTTCTCGCCGCATTTTCCATAACTCTTATGTAATCCGTCGCCACCTGATGTCCAAGTCCCCTGGAGCCTGTGTGTATCATCACCATAACCTGTCCCTCTCTTTCTATTCCAAATTTTTTTGCTATCTCTGGCATGAAAATCCTGTCCACCTTTTGCACTTCCAAAAAGTGATTGCCCGCACCAAGCGTGCCCAGCTGAGGGGCGCCTCTTTTTTTAGCTTTGTCGCTCACTTTCTCGTGCATGGCGTATTTTATGCTCCCGCCTTCTTCTATTCTTTTTAAATCTTCATCCCAACCATAGCCGTTTTCAACGGCCCATTTCACACCACTGTCAAGCACTTCGTTCAGTTCCCTAACGCTTAAGCGGAGTTTTCCCTTCTCTCCAACTCCAGAGGGCACATTGGCAAAAATAGTATCTATTAGCTCTTTGAGCCTTGATATCACATCTTTTTCTTCCAGATTTGTGCGAAGAAGCCTCACCCCACAGTTTATATCGTAGCCGACTCCTCCTGGAGAGATTATTCCCTCTTCTTCCCTGAAAGCAGCCACTCCACCTATGGGAAAACCGTATCCCCAGTGGATATCAGGCATTGCCATGCTTGCTTTAACAATTCCGGGTAGTGTTGCAACGTTTGCAACTTGTTCAGGAGCATTATCTTTCTTGATTTGCTCAATCATATCTGCCGTAGCATATATGCGACCGGGCACATTCATCCCTTTCTTATAGCTCGTAGGTATTTCCCACCGGTATTCATCTATCTTCCTCAGAGGGCCGTTCCACATTTTTCTCACCTCGCATATTCATATTTCCTTGCTATTTAAAGATTGGGTAAAATTCAACGAGCTAATTACCAGATGGACGTATGTCCACAACTTTTTCCCTTTTCAAAAGTATGCGGTATATTTTCTCTGGGAGATGCAGCACGTCCTCTTTTCTAAGCTCCAAAACCTTCCCGCTTGGCAGGGCAATTTTCACACCCCTCGCGATTACCCTTGCCAGCACGTATCTCTCCTCAGCTACATCTTTGTTTCGTTCATTAGAAATTTCCACATTTTCTGCAATTTCTTCGTTTGAGAATTCCTCACTTGTGGACTCCATTGTCTTTGGCTCTTCAACAGTATCTTCTTTTATAACTATTTCTTCCCTTACTACTACACTTTCCTGGCCGGGCTTACCCCTAACTACGGTTTCTATAAATGAATTAACCAATTCTTTCACATCTCTGTAAAGCTGTGCCTCTTCTTTGGTTAAGTTTTTGACGCTTATTGTTGGAGATATTACTGCTGCCAGCAATTTTTTCAATCGAATATCAACGAAATTATCGTATGATTTTTTAGCCTTGGTGAGTTCTTCATTTAGCTTGGCAGCTAATTCAATATCGTTAGATTCCACCGCTTCTTTGAGCCTTATCTGAAGTTCCTCAAATTTATCCAATGTTTCTTTATAAAATGAAGACTCCAATTTAACAAATTCCTTTTTACTTCTTTTCTCGGCTCTTTTTAGCTCCTCTAACATGGTGTCTATGGGTCTCTTCACAGTTTTTGACTATGCGATGACTATATTTATTTTTTTGGAAGGTAGCTTGAAATTATTTAGGCAAAGGTTTAACTTGCAAATGGAGATACCCTCTCATGAAGCGTATAGGGTTGATAGGCGGCACGTCACCAGAATCCACATTGTACTATTACGGGCTTTTTGTTGAAGAATCGCATCGCAGATTTGAAAAGAATTTCTATCCAGAAATTGTAATTTTCTCGGTAAATTTCAAAAAATTCCGGAGTTTTCCAACATGGGAAGAGAAGAAAAATTACCTGTTAGAAGGCGTACGCGCGCTGGAATGTTCCGGTGCTGACATAATTGCGCTAACTGCAAACACGCCCCACATGGTTTTTGACGACTTGCAGAGCGAAACGAATAGGAAGATGATAAGCATAATAGATGCCCTGGCAGAAGAATCAAAGAGAAGGGGCTTCAAAAAGCTTCTGCTTTTGGGAACAAAAATAACCATGACATCTGAGTTTTATATAGAACGATTAGAAAGACACGGACTTGAAGTTGTAATCCCAAATGAAAGTGAGATTAACGAGGTTGACCGTATAATATTTGAAGAACTTGCGCTGGGCAATCTTAAGAGCAAGGAATACCTTGTTCATTTAGTAAACAAGTACGCTTCCGAGGTGGATGCAGCGGTTCTTGGATGCACCGAGCTTCCCCTTGCCCTCAAAGAAGGGGATACAAAAATCCCACTTTTAGATACCGTAAAAATTCACGTTAATGCAATACTGCAGGCTGCGATGGAATAAAAATACACCCGAAAATATTCGGAGAAATACTTAAATAAGGACAATCTAGGTAATATTATGGGACTTGATGAATCAACTCTGGAAGAGGATATTATTTTTTACGAATCTGGAGAATACAGTAGCAGGGTTTTGGATTTGAACGATGCTGTGGTTTTTGAGGACGAGGAAGGAAAGCACATGCTGAAAATGGAAAGCGTGGCCATTGTTGCACTGAAACCAAATGATATTACAGCTAATAAAATAGGAAAGCATATGAGACAAATAAAATACAAGTACGCGGGTATTTGCATACTTTTTGGGATACTCGGATTTTTCGCGGCAATGCTTGTGGTGTGGTTCACATGAAATACGAAGAGCATTTTAAATCACGGATCATTGTTACCACGGAACTCGGTGATTATAGTACCATGGTAGAAGGTAAAATAATCGACGAAGATGAAAAGCATCTTTATCTAAGTGACGCTCTCATACTAAATGAAAAGCGCGTTTACCGCAGTAACAGAGTGATAATTAACAAGGAATATATAGTATCTGTGGATTCTTCCAGAGAAGGTGAGATATTTAAGATAGCACTGGAAAAATACAGAAAAGATATTTTTGAATCAACCGTGATAATTAGCACCACACTGTTCTTCTCACTACTTAGTTTTGCTATGGTATTAAGTTCATTAATTTAAATAGAAAGTTATTCAATAATTTTATTGCTTTATTGTGATTATTGCCACGGTTTCATCATCACCATTTGTCATCATTTTATCGTACCGTATCTCTATTTTTGTGGAGAACTGCCTTGCGAACTCCAGAAGCAGCTGGTCGAAAAAATAGTCCAATTTAGTTGGAGATTTGTAGTGAATCACGATATTGTTGTTAGACAATTCTGAGTGAAGCTTGTCAGGGTTCTGTATTAACGGAATCCTGTGATGTATCTCATTTATGCTAAGAAGCATGTCCCTATATGAAGAAAAACGAGAGAGTATTGCAGGGTACTTTTCTGTTATTATACGGTGCATAAATTTGGCAAACAGCCTCTCGCAACCATGATACTCGCTTTCTGTACCGCATCCTATATTCTTGCCCACAACCTCTGCTAACTTCAAAAACATCTCATCCGGATAATTTTTTTCGTCTGAAAAATTTATAGGTGCGCCAAATTCCCGTTCTATTTTATTCAGCTCAATAGTTCCGCCATGATACCTGGCGAACTCTATAACCGCGTTCATCATCAGGCCAAGCATAACATCATAATCAAGCACCCCTTTAAAAGTTTTTTGAGAAATTGGCATATACTTGCACAATCATGACTTGCTATGGATGTGGTTTTTGGTCCCGTGCCATCTCGCAGACTGGGACGTAGTTTAGGAGTGAATAACATACCTGACAAGATATGTACTTACGCCTGCGTGTACTGTCAGATTGGAGCCACGCTCAGGATGTACTCTGAAAGAAAAGAATTTTATGAACCCGTGGAAATATATCAAGCGGTTAAGTCTCGTGTTGAGAATTCTGAAAAAGTGGATTACATAACCTTTGTTCCCGATGGAGAGCCAACAATAGACAGAAACCTGGGCAAGACTGCCGCCATGCTCAAAAGTCTGGGGAAAGTTGCCGTAATAACCAATTCCTCGCTAATTTATCGTGAAGACGTACGCAATGACCTCCTGAATTTTGATTATGTTTCGCTTAAACTTGATGCAATTACGCCGAGGATTTGGAAAAAGGTAAACAGGCCGTACAGGGAACTTGTTCTGGGAGATATTTTGGAAGCCATGTTAGATTTCCGCAAAGAATTCAGGGGAAAGGTGGTTACTGAAACCATGCTTGTTGGAGATATAAATTACGACGGTGAACTGGAAAAACTTGCAGAGTTCATAGGAGAATTGAAGCCAGACATCTCATACATATCCATCCCCACGCGTCCACCGGCAGAGCATTGGGTTCATGCACCTGATGAAAAGATAATAGCCAAAGCACATGCCCTGTTTTCTCAAAAAGTGAAGACTGAATTGTTAATTGGATACGAGGGCAACGAGTTTGCCACCACGGGAAATTTCGAGCAGGATATAATGAGTATAACCGCCGTGCATCCCATGCGCGAAGAGGCTGTGCTTGCTCTACTTCATAAATGCAACGAGAGCCAAGAAAAGCTGAAAGAAATGATCAGAGACGGGAAATTAATAAAGGTAGATTATGATGGAGAAACATATTATATGAGAGCACTACCAAGCAGAAAATATATGGTTAAAGAAGGAGCACGGTAACCGTGCCCACATGAAGAAGAGCAACCTCTTTTCCCCGGTACACTCTCGCTTTTTTCACGAAAACCATGTCCTCTGTAATTTTTACTCCGTTCACTTCCGCCTCTTCACTCTGGATTGCATTCCATAACTCTTCAGGGTTTGATGATTTTATGTAATTTATTATTTCCTTTGCTTTTTCCCTGTATTTTGGCCCTATGACTCCAAAGTTGGGTTTTATTTCGATTACCTTCTCCTCTGTCTTTCCTTCTATTCCCTCCTTCACTCTTGCCTTGAACGTACCTTCTATATCACTGAAATCAGCGGATACGCCATCTACCACAATTTCTTTAATCTCTCTCTTGTTCTCATTCTTCCACCTGCGTATCTCCGCGATTATGTCCTTTACGATTTCTCCATCCTTAGCTGCTTCTTCATCTCTCAGCACAGGTTCGGGCCATAAGGATATGTGAATGCTCTTTTTCCCTTCCCTTTCTCTGAAAACATCCTGGTATATCTCTTCTGTTATGTGGGGCATGAACGGGGAGAACATTTTCACGATACCCAGCATGACCTCGTAAAGCGTGTATTTGGTGCTGTCTTCATTGATGCGGTGCTTTACCATCTCCACGTAATGATCAGCGAACACGTGCCAGGTGAAATTCTCCAAGATTTTTATCGCTCTATCATAGCGGTATTCTTCCATTAGCTTCGTTATTTCTTCCACGGTTTCGCTGTACCTCGTCAGAAGCCAGCGGTCCATGAATTTCAACTCTGATGGCTTATCAAATCCCGAGGAAATGGCATTCTTCACGAACTTGCCCAGGTTGTAGAGCTTGATTATCAATTTTCTCCCGCGCTTCACATCCTTGTAGCGGAAAGGAGTGTCCTCACCGATAGTGCAGTTTGCAGCAAAGTAGCGGAACGCGTCGGTGCCGTACTCGTCAATTATTTCCAGGGGATCAACCACATTTCCCCAAGAGGTATGCATGGGCCGTCCATCTGGCGCTAAGATGAAGCTGTCCACGAATATGTTGTTCCATGGCTTCTCCCCCGTCACGCTTTTACTCCTCAAAATTGTGTAGAATGCCCACGTTCTTATTATATCGTGGCTCTGGGGTCTAAGAGACATGGGATATAATTTTTTGAATTTCTCATCATCGCGAGCCCAGAAAGTGTTGTATAAGGGGGAAATTGAAGAATCAACCCATGTGTCAAACACGTCCTCGCTCCCATGCAGCGGGGCGCCGCAAACGGGGCATTTCTCGTAAGGCGGAGGATCCACGGTGGGATCAACATGCCTGTCCATCTTCTGCAGCTCCTCAAATTTCGGCACAAAGGCATGGCCGTTCTCGCATTCCCAGATTGGAATGGGGGTGGCGAAATATCTTTGCCTCGAGACGACCCAGTCCCATTCAAGCGAATCAATCCACTCGTAGAGCCTCTTCTTCATAAATTCTGGAATCCATTTGATCTCATCAGCGGTCTTGCGCACCTCATCCTTTAGCTCGGTTATCTTTATGAACCACTGCTCCTTGTTCACGAATTCAATGGGCGTGTGGCAGCGCCAGCACACACCCACATTTTGCTCTATCTCTTCTTGTTTGAGCAAAAATCCATCTTTTTTCAGGTCTTCGATTATCGCTTTTCTCGCCTCTTCCACTGGCATTCCCGCGTATTTTCCCGTGCGCTCGGTCATCTTGCCCTCCTCGTCTATTGCATCCAGAAACTGTAGATGGTACTTGTAAATCCACTCCAAATCATCTTTGTCTCCAACGGAGCAAATCATCACAGCGCCAGTTCCAAATTCTTTATCCACCTTCTCATCTGCAACTATTTTCACTTTCTGCCCGTAAATGGGCACTATCGCATACTTGCCCACGTAATCTTTGTATCTGTCATCTTCAGGATGCACGGCTATAAGCTGGCATGTCGCCAATAATTCTGGACGGGTTGTGGCTATTATCATATCGCCCCCGTCTTCCATCTTGAACCTGAGATAATTCAATTTAGTTTTTCTTTTCCTGTATTCAATTTCTGCGTCCGCGATGGCGGTGCCGCATCTCGGGCACCAATTAACTGGATGCTTCGCTTTATAGACAAGACCTTTCTCGAACATCTTTATGAACGATAATTGCGTGATTCTTCGATAATAAGGAGCATCGGTCTGGTAATAAATCGTCGGGTCCATACTCTCTCCCAAAATTTTGTACTGACGAATCATCTCCCCGATATTTTGATTTGCAAAATCTTCGCAGAGCTTGATGAACTCTTGCCTCGGAGTCTCTCTCATTTTTATCCCGTATTTTTTCTCCACGTTCACCTCGATGGGCATGCCATTCACGTCGAAGCAAAGGGGGAAAAAAACGTTGTACCCGCGCATTCTTTTGTACCTTGCGATTATGTCGATGTGAGTGTAATGGGTCGCGTGCCCGATGTGCAACCTGCCACTTGCATATCTTGGCGGGACATCGATGCTGAATATCTTATCCTTATCCATATTATTGAAATCAAATCTGTAAAGCTCTTCCTGCTCCCAGAAATCCTGCCATTTCCTCTCGCTCTCTTTGAAATCGTACATACATAGGTGAAATAAAGAGGCAATATAAAAATTTGCACAGTTTTAAAACAAAGCAGAAATTGAGATACGAACGTTTAAAAATAAATTAGAGATCAAATGTACAAAAAATATTCGGGAAAATTTTGCAACTCACACTTCTATGAGTTCATCTTTCGGGGCAAAGGTGAGTACCTCGTGTCCGTCATCTTTAACAAGCACGTCATCCTCTATGCGCACACCTCCGAATCCGGGTACGTAAATTCCTGGCTCTACCGTTACCACCATTCCACGCTTTAAAATTAGGTCCCTCTGGGAACTGAGCCCCACATGATCATGTACTGCCAGTCCTAAGCCGTGTCCTGTGGAGTGTATCATTCTCCCGCGATACTTGGTTGAGTCTATGAGTTCCTTTACCTTTATATCCACATCTTTGCCATTAACCCCACTTTTTATCATGCTTATTCCCAATTTTTGTGCTTCTAAAACGGTGTAATAAATCTCCTTCTGCTCCTCTGATGCCTTTCCGAATACAAAAGTGCGGGTCATATCTGAGTTGTACCTGTGATAGCGTGCACCAAAATCCATCAAAACAAAATCACCCTTCTTTAACTTACGGGCTCCTGAGAGATAATGTGGCTCCGCTGAATTCTCTCCGAATGCCATTATTGTCGTAAACGCAAAATCTTCCGCACCTCTCTTGAACATCTCGTATCCAAGCCGGGCAGCCAGCTCATATTCTCGTATTCCTTCCTTCATGAAATCGGGCATAACCTCTGCAACCTCACTTGCAATCTTTGCTGCTTCTTTTATCATGGATATTTCCTGTTCGTCCTTTATCATGCGCCATTCCTGGATTTTTCCAGACACGTCCTTGAAATTCGCTTCGCCAACCACCTTCTTTATTTTGTTAAAATCTGACAAGCTCAAAACATCGTAATTAACCCCAATAGTGTTCATGCCTTTAAGCGATTTCTTCAAAAGCTCATCTCGCTCGGAGCTTGTATTGAAGATATATACTTCGTTATTTCCTTTTTTTGCACTCTGTTCCTCTAATATGGATGTTATTACCTTTACTCCTTCTTCTGTTACTACCGCATAAGAGCCTTCAAATATGCCTCCGTCTAAAAGCCTTGTGAAATAGTAGAAGTTCAGATCTTCATTATTGCCATTGTAAATCACTATTGCATCCACTTCTGCATCCTCCAACAATTTTTTTGTATCCATATGCAACCACATGCCATGCGGATATTTACCCCTTTCTCACTTGTCTCAATATTGAATCTACTTCTAAAACCATCTTCTTTTCAATTAATCTTTTTAAATGGTATGCACATGCCCGTCCATGGAGCTCAGCAACCTGGAGAAAAAGGTCCTTCTTGCCATAAGTGATATCGCTCAGGAAAATGTAGACGTTGACGATGTAGTCAAAAAAGGATTTTCCCTCGTTGAAGTTATGAATGCTATATCCTGGATGAAGGTCAAAGGCATTCTCAAGATTTCAGAGAAACTCAAGGTGGAGTACTGCCTCGGTCGCGAGGAGGCGCTTCCAGAAAGACTTATATACAACGTGCTCAGGGAAAGAGGGGAAATATCTCTTGGTGAATTATCAAAGATGTTCCCCAGAGATGTTGTAGGGGTGGGAATAGGGCATCTCAAGAAATATGGTGTTGTTATAAAAAATGGAAAGCTAATTTATAAGAACGTGGAAGATGAAATCAGAAAGAGAGAAGAAATCATTGAGAAGCTTAAAGAAGGATGCTTGCCGGAGGACGCCGTTGATAAGGATATAATGAGTGACCTGCTTAAAAGGAAGGGGCTTATTAAAAGGAAGGAGAAAGTTAAGCGGTACGTTACCCTCACTCACATAGGCAAAAACCTGGTAAAAGAAGGACTGGAAATAAAGGAAGAAATAACCCAGCTCACTCCTGAATTGATACAGACCGGGAATTGGAGAAGTTACGAACTGAAAAAATATGATGTTACCCTTTTTGCTCCGAATGTTTATGGCGGTAAATTGCATCCACTCACGAGAATTATTGAAAAAATAAGGAATATTTTCGTGGAGATGGGGTTTGAGGAGGTGGAGACTGACTACGTTATGAATGCGTTCTGGGACATGGATACCCTGTTCATACCGCAGGACCATCCTGCAAGGGAGATGCAGGACACATTTTACCTGAAACAACCTGCCAAAATAAAAATAGAGGATAGAGAGTATATGAAAAGAATAAAGGACATGCACGAAACCGGGAGCGGCATCTCGCGTGGTTGGAGATACAGCTGGAGCGAGGAAATCGCAGAACGAACCCTTCTAAGGACTCACACAACGGTGAACTCAATACGATACCTCTATGAACACAGAGAGCCTCCCGTGAGGATGTTCACTATTGGAAGGGTATTCAGGCGAGAAAATATGGACTCCACTCATCTTCCTGAATTCACACAGATAGAGGGTATTTACATGGACGAAGATGCTAATTTCTCACTCCTTCTTGGCATACTGAGAGAATTTTACGACAGGATGGGATTTTCTGAAATTAGATTTCGTCCCTCGTATTTTCCTTACACAGAACCCAGCGTGGAAATAGAAGTTATGTACGGTGGAAAATGGCTTGAATTGGGGGGTGCGGGAATATTCAGACCGGAAGTTCTCAAGCCGTTGGAAATCGATGTGCCCGTTCTTGCGTGGGGGCTTGGTCTGGAAAGACTTGCAATGATAACCCTTGGATTGAAAGATATAAGAGAGCTATACATAAGCGACATAGATTGGCTCAGAAATGCGAGGATTCTTTGAGAGTTGTGGTAAAAATATTAAATAGGTGAGGTATATTATTTCATCTGGTGACCCAAAAGAAGCAGAGAATTGAGGAAATAAAAGAAGATTTGAGAAGATGGTATCGTGAAGGCTACAACATAGAACCCATATATGAGAGCTTAAAGAGTAAAGATGTGAAAACGTTTGTATCCCTTTACAAAAAGTACAAAAAATTGATACCAGAGATGAAAAGATACGAAGATGTGTTAAAAAATTACTCTGATCCAAAAGCCATAAAGTACACAAAGATGCTAAAAGATCCTCTAAAATTTGAAGAATATAGAGAAGATATTGATGCTTACGTGAGAAAAAAGCAGGAAATTGAAGAAAGCGAAGACGAACTTTTTGATATACTAACCGGGCTAAAAAGCGAGGAGATGGAGAGTGGTCTGAATCCTAAATACACGTTTAATAATTACATTGTTCATGAGGGAAACGAGCTGGCGTACACCGCTGCCAAAAAGATAATTGAGAAGGTGGGCAGCATAAACCCTCTCATAATTGTAGGGGAGAGTGGAACTGGAAAAACACATCTGCTTAACGCCATCGGAAACGAACTTGTGAAGATGAACTACAGGGTTATTTACGAAAATTCGGAAGAGATAATACTCAGAAAAAATGTAAATTTTGAGGCCCAGGTGCTTTTGGTTGATGATTTTCATCTGCTTATGGAGAGAGAGGAACTGCATCCATTGATAAACTTAATAGTGGAAAATTACACCACCGAAGGAAAGCAGGTAATATTTGCATCGAATTTTAAACTGTATTACTACACAATGGAACCTTCATTAAAAGCCAAGATGGAGTCTGGTATATCCGTGGAGATAACACACCCATCAGAAGAAGCAAGATTGAAAATTCTGAAGACAAAGGCAAAAGAGATAGATATGCAAATAAACGATGATGTTATAAACTATCTGGCTAAAAATATAAGCAATACAAGTACGTTAATATCTTCTCTTAAGAAAATTGTGGCGTTTTCAAGGATTGTAGGCAAGGAACCAAGCGTGTCCATGGCCGCTGACCTTATAAAGAGCAAGATATCCCTTCAGCCGGGGGTTTCTTACCTTATAGAAGAGGACAAACCTTACCGTTCCGTTTCTTACTTACGGGATACCATCGAGCGAGGATATAATGGAATAGTAATAACGAGAATGAATCCAAAAAGGTTTGAAAATTATTTCAATATCTCTGCAGACATATACTGGCTTACAGATAGCAAGACAGAACATAAAACTGTGCAACCCATTCTGGAGAATATAAACTATTTTATTGAAAAATATGTGGATGGAGAGTACGTTATATTCATGGATGGCCTGGATTTCTTGATGAGCAAGAACTCTCCTGAATCCGTTATTCAGTTTATAAGGCACATAGGGGATAAAATTTCTGAGACAAAAACCATATTGATTATCTCTCTTGACCCAAAAACAATAGAGGAGCGATACCTGAAAATTTTGGAGAGAGAACTTGAAATCTCTTAGGGCAAACGAAAAATATTATGTTACTGCCTTGATTTTTTCCGCCATTTTCATTGCCTCATCATAACTGCCCCTACGTATCATAACGTACCCCATGTTTAAAAGTGCATCGCTGTAATTGGGGTCTATTTCCAATGCTTTTTTGTAGCACTCAATAGCCTTGTCATAATTTTCCATTCTCGCATAAACATTGCCCATGTTATTCCAGGCATACTTATAGTCCGGTTTTATTTCAACGACCTTTTTGAACATTTCCAAAGCCATATCCTGATTACCTATTCTGCCATAAGCAAGTCCCAGCGTATTCATCACATCCACATCTTTTGGATTTCTGGTCAGAGCTTGTCTTAGCAAGTAAACAGCATCGTAGTATCTTTTTTCTCTAAAAGCAGTGAACCCCTCTACTTTAGGGTCTCTGGTGATTGGTGCAGATGCCACTATGCCCATGCTGAGCTCACGGTACCTTGTTACCAAATGCGCTGCAAATAGTGACGTGAAAAAGATACTGTATTCAACTATGTGATTCCCTGTATTTAGCTGTATCCCAAATGCTATGGAACCCGCCGATAAGGGAAGCCAGTAATTTATCCCGTCTCTGTAATGAACGTAAATTAAAATTGCAAAAACGCCAATAAACAGGTAAGGAGAATATGGTAAGAACGTGATTAATGGTTCTAAAGAAAACAGCACTCCGTAAAGCAAACTGCGCCTGGAGAAATCCGCCAGTTTCATATATGACATTATTCCAGCTATGAACCCTATAGTAATCATGAAAAAGGATACAGTTTGTTTCATCACATTTATTCCTGTAGCAGGTATAAATAAAGAAGACAGCACAAAAAGGGCAGTTACAAGCAAGGGCGAAAAGGATAGTATGTCCTCGTTTGAGCCGAAGTTGTATAGGAGTGAGTTGAAATTATCGGCTATAATTTTCTCAGGGGCAATCTCTTTATTTTCATCTCTTTTCCTATCTTCCACCTTAAAACTTGCAGGGGGTGTGATTTTAACTTCAGGTACAGTTTTTTCTTTTTCTAGTGCTTTGCTCTCGATTTTTTCTGATTTTTTATTTTCTTGCAAGTCACCCTTTGAAAATACTGCCTTTAACTCTTCAAGGTCGGCCTCACTCAATTCCTCTTCCCCTGCGCCAATGGCCTGAAGAATGTCTTCAACCTGTTCCTTATCAATTACCGGTGTTTCATCTGTTGATTCGGATTCGTTTTCACCGATAATACTTCCAATCTCTTCAAGGTCTGAAGCGCTAATGCCTTCGCCCTCCTCTTTAAAATTCACACCTGTATCCGCTGTTTCTTTTGAAATGCTTCTCTCTTCTGTATTCTCTTCTACGGACATGGTTGAAGGCATGGGGTGCATTAGCTCGGCGAGGGAAACAGATGTTACTTCCTCCTCTTCGTCGATCTTCGAGCCACATACTGGGCAAATGTCCGTATCTGGAGGTACGAATGCTCCGCAATTTGGACAAACTCTGATGGTTTCGCTTAAATCAACCTCGTCAGGTATGTCTTTCTTAGGGACATTCTCAATCTTCGGGAGGGGAGTTCCACAAAATGGACAAACATCTTTGTTCACAACAATAGCTCCGCAGTTAGGGCAAACCCGGATATCGGCTTGCTCATCTTCTTCATCAACTTCCTCAGGAATTTCGGAAACTCCAAAAAATTTCTTTAGAACTTCGGTAGGGTCTTCCATGGGTTTTGGCTCTTCAAGCTGCACATTTTCAAGATTTGCTCCGCACACCGGGCATGTTTTTGCATCTTTCGGTATGAGCGCACCGCAAAACGGGCATATGGCCTTGTCAAGAATGGGATTTTCCTCTGGTTTACCCTGCTCTTTATTTTCTCCCTCTTCCCGCAGTCTTTTGAACTCACTTACGGGAGTGCCGCATTTGGGACATCTATCCGCGCCAGGTGGCACTATAGCACCGCATACAGGACATATCTCCACAAATTCTGTGTCTTGGTTTGGGGAGAACTCCTCTGCCTCTTTCTTAATTTTTTTTGCAAGTTCCTTACCAATCGTATGTACGCTTGCAAGCTTTTCCTCATCGCTCTTCGCTATACTCTCCACGTCCTTGTACCCGGCCTTGTAAAGCTCCTCCGCCCGCTTTCGCCCCACCCCTGCAAGCTGCATAAGTGTATATATTGCAACATCGTAATCTGACGGCTCGTAACCGCAGTTAGGACATTTATCACCGTAAAACTCCGTGCCGCATTTGGGGCATTTCACAAATACTTATCAGCCTCAAACTATTTATATTTTCCTAATCTGCTTTGCTGTAATTAAAGGGCATAGTACACCTAAAAGGTCAAAGAAATCCAGAGGGTAATGTTTAATTACATGTTTCTCATTAATGGGTAGGTATGGTGGGTATAGTAGAGTATGCATCCTCCTGGGTCACAATTGCGATATTTATTGCTCTGTACATATACGTTGCTTACAGGATGGGTTTTAAAAACAAACTCTCTATGATTTTTGGGGAGATATCTCTTGGAGTCATTCTTACTGCTATACCCTACGTATTTGGCTACATGTATCCAGACAACCCATATGTGGATTGCTACGGGTTTAGAGTTATCGTATTTGGGATACTTATGGGTATGGCAGGTCTTTTTCATTTAGTTGCAGTTTTTCCCAGGAAAATAAACCTTGTATATGCGGTTCCTGCAGTTTACATGATTTCTTACTTTTTAGCAATTACTGAGGTGGCCACTTCAGCCATAGTGGCATGCAGTCCAATTGGTGGAATTAGAAGTTTTCTCTGGCCAACCTATTTAGTGTGGTCATCTATAATGTTGATAATAGCCGTAGGTGTCATACATTATACTATGCTAAAAGCACCAACACGGGTTCAGAGGATACAGGCAACGTACTTTGCAGTTGGGGTGTGGATACTAATTATCTGGGCTGCCCTGGGACAGTTTTTACCAACTTTTATAAAAGGGCTTAATTTCTTCTCTGCCATAGGTGGATTCCCGTTCACTGGGATATTTCTTACTATATCCATCGTAAAGTACAGGATGTTCTCCTATAAAGTTGAGAAAGAGAAATACGTGCAGGACATAAAGGTAGAGGTAGAGGACGGGTTAATAAACGCAGTAATGAACGAGCAGGCGGCGTTTCTTGCGTTCAGGAGATTGTCTGCGAAGATGCCGGGAATAATAATCACGGTCAAGCCTCCGAACG
>WAOD01000046.1 GCA_015521465.1 DHVE2 group archaeon | reverse complement strand
GAAAATTTTCCATATTTCCTGAATTCTGCACTTATTTTTCTGTATCTGCGCTCTATTCTGTAATCCATGTATGCTATAATGAAAATCACGGATAGGCCTGTTAAATAGAGAATAGGCACATAAATTAAATTTGCGGAGATTGCAATACCAAAGAGCATTTCCAGTATTATGATTTCCCCTATTGCCAGATGTATCTTACGCTTAAAGTACACTTTTTTATCCTTTTCTTTCTCCATTACCCTCATCTCGCAGGAATCGCTTATCCCCTGTCTCTAAATATTTTATGTACCTATCTGGGAAAATTAGTGTAAGTCTCTGAAGTTTGGTAAGCTTGGTTTTGACAAGAATTTTTATGTAAAGGGGATCTGTTCCACTTAAAAGTTTCCGCTGCTTCCTCAGATGTAGCAAATATCCATAATAAAATCCAACTATGGATAACAAAACCACTGCTGTTAATATGTTGTAAAAAGAGAGACCACGAGATAAAGCATCGTAAGATATTCCTATTAGAGCAAATGCTGTTAAGTTTAAAAGAAGTAGATATGCGGGCGATTTAAACACTATTGCCCATCTTATAATTCTTAAAGTGCCCCCAACTAACACATAGCTAGCAACGAAAATTATTGCAAAAAACTCTATTTTGGAGTAAGTGGTATAGGACGTATACGTTGCTACTAAAGATAGAACTGTAGCCAGTGTAAATCCAAGAGATAGTTCCTCTGCAAAGCCTTTTTTTGTGTTATCCAGCATTCTCATCACCATCTAGATATTTTTTATCTCCAGTTTTCAAGAACTCTAAATATCTATTTGGAAACACCAAAGTTATCCTCTCCCAGATACTCATTTTTGTCCTTAAAACTACAAATCTATATCCGGGCGGAGATTTTTTCATAATTCCTTTTCTGCGTAAAATGAAGAGGATTAAGAAATAAATACCCACCAAAGCAAAAATAGAGATAGAAGCAATTAAATTCCAAATTCCCGGATGATGAAGCAACATAGCTCCAATAAAAATACCTATAAACGCAGGAAAATGAAGGAAATAAAGAAAGACCGGGGCTTTATACGCAACAGTCCATCGTATAAATCTCATTGTGCCACCCATAATCACATATGCTAAAATCACAAGGGCAATTAAATCCCCAGTACTGTGGCCTTGAGTAGCTCCGGAGAGAATCATAAATATATAAAACACAACTGTCAAAATTATGGATATGCCTATTTCCTCTGCAAAACCAATCCACGTGTTGTCCAGAAATCTCATACCTGCACCTCTTCCAGCACGTTCTTGAGCACCTCAAATGATCTTTCCAGCTCGGGCTTCCATTTCCCGTGATACAGCGCCGCTGCCGGGTGGTACATGGGGATGATTATCACATCTCCGCGGAACACTTTGCCCTGCACCGCCGAGATGCTTTTCATATTGAATCCGAATTTGTTAAGAATGTATCCCGATGAAAATCTGCCCAAAGGTACGATTATCTTCGGCTTCATAACCGCTATTTGCCTATCAAGATATGGAGAGCAGGCGGCGATTTCCTCGTCGGTCGGATCTCTATTCCCCGGAGGCCTGCATTTCACAATATTTGTTATAAAAACATCCTCTCTGGATAATCCTATTGATTGAAGCAACTCGTCCAAGTATTTTCCCGCAGCGCCCACAAAGGGACGACCTTTTATGTCTTCCCATTTTCCTGGAGCTTCGCCTACAAACATGACTTTTTTCCTGAACCCGCCTTCGCCGGGAACGGTGTTTGTTTTAGTTTCAGACAGAGCGCATTTTTTGCATACATTAATGTCTTCTTCAATTTTTTCACGGGAATCTGAGAATGTGAACAGGCTTGTTTGCATAGTGGGAAATTTGCGCAAAGAATATAAAATGTTTCCCACATAACCGAGTATGGATCTCAGCTCACGTTTGCGGTTGTACATAATTTCTCCTCCGAAAATAAAGGAATTGTGGAGGGTTGAGGAAGCGTTAAAGGGGGGTGCTACTGCAGTGCAGCTTCGCCTAAAAGATGTTCCAAAATCTGAAATTCTGCAAAGTGCTAAATGGCTAAAAAAAATGTGTAATGATTACGGTGCTCTTTTCATTGTGAATGATTATGTTGATGTTGCGATTGAAGCCCATGCGGATGGTGTGCATCTTGGTGCAGATGATATGGCTTTGACTGTGGCAAGGGAACGGGTAGGTGACCTTATAATTGGAAGGACGGTAAGGAGCGTTGCTGATGCAGTAAATGCAGTAAAAGATGGTGCTGATTACCTGGGTGCAGGAAGCGTGTTTAAATCAAGGAGCAAGGATTCAAAGGTAATTGGATTGGAAACCATTAAAGCAATATCCAGCTCTGTGCATATTCCCGTGGTGGCGATAGGGGGTATAACAAGCATAAATGTTATTAATGTACTGAGTACCGGTGTGGCTGGTGTTGCGGTGCTGAGTGCAATAATGTATCACCCTAACATATTTGAAGAAACCAAAAAATTCAGAAAAATTATTGATTCTCATTTTCTTCCGCATGAGAGAGGTACCTGAGCACCGGTAATGGAATGCGAACGAGCACTCCTGCAATTATCAGGTATAGTAAATAAGGGTAGTACATGGTGATAGTTACTCCTGCGTATTTAATCATAGTGGTTCCGTAACCCATTATAAGAAATGTGTACAGCAACACGAAAACAAGGGCACTTATTTCAGAGACCATGCTTTTCCATTCGGTGGTTATATCTGCTAAGAAGTAGAGCATTACTATTGGTATGCCGAGATACATTGCCAGGTGAAGTGTTTGGATATACCTTTCACCGAGTAATCCTGGATAGTTGGCGTTGATCAAATAAATCAAACCAACGGGAATTCCTATGAAAAAGATGCTTCTTCCAATTAGCACTGCTATTGCTTTGAATAATTTCACAGTTGCACCACCTCTGTGTAATGTATTCCATGTTCATTATCTGTTATTGTAATTACTATTTTATCCACCGGTTGTTCCACTCCAATTGGTTCGTACCTATTTACTTTTTGTCCTTCTCCAACATTGAGTTTTTCGGAGTTGGAATACTCTAAAGAGCCGTTATAGTAGTAATTTTTAGTTATGTTTAAATATAGTGGGAAAGAGGCATCATTTTCGAAAGAATAGTGTAATGTTGCGTTGTTCAAAACCTCAAATTTCAAGCCGTTTAGGGGTGCACCCCACATGTACTCTGAACTCATGGGCACGTTTACAGTGCCCAAGGTTATGTTTCCATTTAACTTGAAAGATTGCGATTTTGTAAGCAGGGATTTAGTTATGTTTTTATCAAATAGCATTTCTATAATTCCGTCGTACTTATTTCCCAAGTTGAATTTTGTTTTGAAATTTCCAGTGCTATTCTCTCCTGTTATGGTGCCTGAAAAATAGGCGGTACCGTTAAGATATGATGCTGTATCTATTGTATATGGAAGATTGATTAGTATGCTCTCTCCGCTCTCTTCTATGCTTGTTGGCTCGTGAAGTTTCAATCCTTTTATTATGGGTTGCCAGTGAAAATCTGAGGAATAGAGCGTGTTCATGTCTACTAAATTGAGCATGTATCCAAGGGAGACTGATAGCTTCATGTTGAATATGTCGTAGTGAAAAAAGTGATAGAAATTCGGATATTCAATTTCGTAAAAACGCTTCATGTCTATAGGAATGGTAACATTAACAGTCTTTACAGAGCCGGCGGGAATCGTCCCTATTTTTTGAGTTGTATGTACGAATGTGGCGCTTTTATTGAAAACAACGAAGAAAATAGATAATTTGCTTATGTCGTAGAATCCACCATTTTTTATGGTTACTGGTACTGATATTGTGATGTTCTCTCCATCAAAGCTCCATGTTGCTTCTCCAACATTCTCCACAGTTATATTTTTCATGGCTACTGGAATGATGGCTG
>WAOD01000045.1 GCA_015521465.1 DHVE2 group archaeon | reverse complement strand
ATATAACATCTATGCCATGCTCCTTCCTTAATACGTCCACGAGAGAAGAAGAGTTTATAGGTGTAACCATCTTTTTTGCAAACCTACTGGCAAATATTGCACCTGCTACATCTTCGGATATGAACTCCTTCCTTGCGAATACCACCCTGTCCGCGTCAACATCCACTCCAGCGCTCAAATCGTAATTTGCGGAAAGTTTTCCCATCTCCTTAAGGGTGGTGCTTCTGGGCTCCGATGGTCTGTCTGGAACGTGCTTTCTGGTGCAGTGGATACAGTCAACTTTCACGCCTAAGTTCTCCATTATTGTGTCCCAGAGCCCGCACGCAGTGCCGTTTGCAAGGTCAAGAAGCACTGAAAAACCATCTATGCCCTTTGCCTGCTCTTCTATGTACTTTGTGTATATCTCTATGGCATCATCATTTAGGGAATCCTTTATTCTTTCCCAACTTGCTATTTTAAATTTACCCTCTTCGTATATGTTCTCAATTAGCTGAGATTTATCCCAATACAGGTCTCTTCCCAGAGAATCCACTGCCACAATTCCTAATATATCTGGGGGTGTGTGGGAGCCAGTCACTATTATGCCTCCATCCATAAAAAGAGCCACGTATCTGGCAAAAACGGGCAGAGGTACAATTCCCAACTCGTGGACTTCTGCACCGGTGGCCATTAATCCGGCAGCCACAGCGCGAGATATCATCTCTGCTCCGTGCCTGTTATCTCGAGCCAGGGCTATTTTCCCTCCAAAAACCGTGCCGTAAGCTTTACCCACACCAACGGCAAGCTCAGGGGTAATATCCCTGTTTGTTATCCCCCTTATTCCAGCAGTTCCAAAAAGTTTCATGGGGGAAAATGCTATTTCTTTATAAATTATTTTTCTATCCTTTCAAAAACGAACAGGAATGTAAATATACGGTAAAAACATAATGTTTATTATGAGATTTTTGGTACTGCATGGCGGAGCATCACTCCGAGAGGAGCTAAAGCCAAAGGTAGAAAAATTTGCAGAGCTTGCTTTTGAGAAGGAAACTGCGCTTGATGCCGTGGTGGAATCAGTTCGTCTTATGGAAGATGATCCAGATTTCAATGCAGGAACTGGAAGCAACATAAGAATTGACGGAAGCATTCAGATGGATGCAGCAGTTATGATTCCCAATGAGCTTGGGGCGGTTATAAATATAGAGCGAGTAAAAAATCCCGTTTTGGTAGCAAGGGATGTAATGCTGAAATCACCGCATCTTATTCTCTCTGGAGACGGAGCTGTGCAGTTTGCAAGAAAGATGGGGTATCCTGACTATGACCCGCGCACAAAGTACAGAGAAGATAAGAGAAAAATCATTATTGAAAAACTAAAGAGCGGTCAGATACCCGAATACTACCACCCTGAATTTTTCAAGGAATTTTTAGGTGATACAGTGGGAGCAGTTGCATATATTGATGGAAAATTTGCTGCTGCAGTTTCAACAGGAGGTACAGCTCTAACTCTTCGCGGGAGAGTGGGCGATTCCCCAATTCCTGGTGCGGGTATCTACTGTGGAGAAAAAGGAGCGGCAGTTGCCACGGGGATTGGAGAGGAAATTATAAAGAGAATGGCAAGTTTAAGAGCACACAATATGATAGGTGATTATTCGCTACATGATATATGCAGTAGAATCGTAAAAGACTTTGGAGAGATTCCCTTTGGAATAATCATGGTCAGCAGAGAAGAAGCCTGTGGACTTTCAAATCTCAAGATGCCATATGCAGTAATTTCAGAGTAATCGGTAAATTTAAATTCCTTATATACATATGGACGCATCATGGGCAAGGATGACGTATTAAACGAGATTATTGAAATCAAAAGACAAATTGAAAATATTAACACCAAAATGGACAGGGTCATAAAAAAGCAGATAGATTTAGAGCGCAAATTTAACGAATTAAATAAACTTCAAAATTTAATTACAACCTTGCCTGCAAAACTCAACACAACCTCTTTTCAGGTAATATCTCAGTTGAAGGATGAAATTGAAGATATTGAAGATGAATTTGAAGAGAGATTGGATGATACCATAGGCAAACTGGATGCACTGGCCAACGTTGACCAGCGACTGGATATTTTTGAGGAGAATTTAAGAGCGTACATGGAAAAAATGAGGTACATGATCTTAGAGCTTGAAGATTCAATAAAATGGAGGGATGAGAATGAGTAATGAAGAGAAAAAACCTATGATTTTAAAAACGCTAAGTGAAATCAGAAAAAACTTACCAAAAGGCGTAAGAAAAAAGATTCCTGATGCAGAGCATTATATTGACCTGGCTATGGCCATAGTAAATCAGTACATTGAGATAAAACAAAAGTTAGAAAAAAGCATTAACAGGCTTGATGATATTACAAAAGAGCTATCATCAGCAACAAAAAACCTGGATGATAATATAGTTAAAAGGGCAGAGGCGGTGGAGCAAAAAGAAAAAGAATTGACAGAACTTCTTCAAAGAATGACGGATATAGAGACGAGGATTCAATCTATAAGCGAGAGGGAAGAAAAATTAGTGGAGAGGGAAGAGCACTTAAAAGAGTGGGAGGCAAAGCTTCAGGAAAAAGATGCCACGGTTGATAGAATAATAAATACAAACACTGAAATTGTGGAACAAATCAAAGACCGTAGCGAGCGTTTATCTGTGCTCTTAACAACAATTATTGAGGAAAAGAAAAAGTGGGAAGAAGAAGTAAAAGCCAAGGAAGAAGAACTCCAAAAGAGAGAGAATACCATAGAGATGCTGAAGAATAATTTAGAAATAAGGGCAAGAGAAATAAGTGCAAAGGAAGACGAGGTTTCTGAACTGGAGCGTAAGAAAGATGCATTAGAAAGAGAAATCGCCGAAATGAACAAGAGAAAGATGAGTGAAATAACGGAGAAAGAAGAAAAATTAAACGCGTTGAAGGAACAGTTAGACAGCAGAGAGAAAGAGTTATTGGGGCTTTCTCGCATACTTGCAGAGAGAGAGGAGAAGCTTAATCTAAGGAAGAAGGAACTGGAGAAATGGGCAGATGACCTTAGAAAGAAAGAGGAAACTTACAGAAATTATGAGCGCGAAATCCAGACATTGAAAGAGGAGGTAAAGTTCCTCAACGATAGAATAGCGGAACTGACAAAGCAGAAAAACGAGCTGGAGAAGGATCTTGCGGTTTTGAGGTCCCAAATATAACCTTATTTTTTGGAAAATCTAATAAACCCCTTTGTAATCTCCCTTACAGGGGCAGGTGGCAGAGAGGTGATGCGCGGGACTGCAGATCCCGTTTACTCGGGTTCGAATCCCGACCTGCCCTCTAATTAAAATTATTTTTAAAGCAAATAAAAAAAGCGGAGCTCGTATTTTACAATTAAAACCTGAAAATCAGAATCCCAAAGGATTTATTAAAAGCTTTCGGTGGGTTCTATACCCGGGTATAGGGCATTTCCACCTTGGGTTAAGAATCCCATAGGATTCAGGGGGTGATAGAAGTGGTAAAAAAGATGTATGAGTTGTAAATTTTATGGGAAAATGGCCTGTTAACCAAGAGGAAAATTACAGAGACGGAGAGAGTGCTTATTGAGCGCTTTGGAGCGAGATTTATCGTAGACAAATACGAGTTTGATCGGGAACATAAAGTCCAGAGGTATCGTTTCAGGTATGGGACGATTACGATGATCCATTAGTTAGCTTCAAATCATAGAGTGCCAAAACGGCTCCTGAATAATACTCCTCTCTGTTACGGAGTGGTTTTCTCGTTCGCCGAGCGAGGGGTCAATAATATGCCCCCTCTCCCACATCAGAAGCCCCTGACGGCCAGTAACCATAGTTCTCTGCTTTCACTGCTGTTGAAAACACTGTCATCACTAACAAACCCATAACCAAACCAATCAACACCTTTCTGCTTTTCATTTTTTCACCCCCATAATTT
>WAOD01000044.1 GCA_015521465.1 DHVE2 group archaeon | reverse complement strand
CTCCACATCATAGCGGATTTGTACGGTGTGGATCCGGGAACGTTGGCTAGGGTTGAAAAGATGAAAGAAGTTTTTGAAGGTGCTGTTAAATATGCAAAATTGAGCAAGATTTCTTCTGATTATTATCAGTTTCGTCCGGAAGGTGCAAGTGGTGTGATTTTGATAGCAGAATCGCATTTGAGTTTTCACACATGGCCGGAACACGGGCTTGCAACGCTGGACATATACACCTGTGGAGACCCGGACCAGGCGGAAAAGGCATACAGGTACATCGTGGAAATGCTCAAACCGGAGAGAGTTGATGTTGTAAAGATGGATAGAGGTGTTGCCATTGAGGACGAGGAATCAAATATTGAGGTGTCTGCTAAAGGAGAAAAGCCCGTGGAAGCTGATTGAAAAGGTTGACGCAAATCCCAAGATAGTTATTAGCGAGTTAGAAAAAATGAAAAAAGAAGGGTTGGTGGAGTTCTTAAACGGAGAGATACACCTAACTGATAAAGGAAAAGATGAAATAAAAAGACTGAAAATCTCTTACTTTGATGTCAGGTGCCCGGAGTGCAACGGAAGGGGATTCAAAACAGACCCTTTTGGAATACTAAACAGATTCAAACAGATAGTTGAAAATAGACCGAGACCCACTGCAGAATATGATCAGGGGTACATACGGGAAGAAGACCTGATGCAGAGAATCGCTTTCATATACGAAAGGGGAGACGTGGAAGGGGCAAACATAATGGTAATTGGTGATGACGATCTGATAAGCATCGCCCTTGCCCTCACAGGTATGCCGGAAAAAATAACCGTTTTGGAAATAGATGAACGGCTAATTAATTTTATAAACAAAGTAGCAATGAATTTGAATTTAAACATATCTGCTCAAAAATTTGATGTTCGTCACGATGTGCCCGAACAGTTTTTGGGAAAATACGACATCTTCATCACCGACCCTGTGGAGACCATCCCGGGGATAACTCTATTTCTTTCAAGAGCTGCCTCAACCCTTAAAGATAACGGAGCAGGATATTTCGGGCTCACCCACATAGAAGCCTCCCTTAGAAAATGGCAGGAAATAGAAAAGATTCTCCTTGATATGAATTTTGTAATCACGGACATAATAAGAGATTTTAACGTGTATCCTATGAACAACAACCTGGATATTTCTCAAAATGACTACATAGTTTACGAAATGGTAAAAGAGTTCACAGGCAAGAAAGAAATAGATGCAGATTTCTACCGATCTTCTCTAATTCGTGTTGAAGCTGTTGGAAAACCACTGCCCAAAGTGCGCGGGGACTACGAGTTAAAGCACGAAGTTTACGTAGATGACGAATCAATAGTAACGGCAATGGCAAAGAAGGTGGAATAAATGTTAAATTTAATTCCGAGCAAAGTATTTTTCACAAAGGGAGTGGGCAGACATAAGAGCAAGCTGGGCTCTTTTGAACGAGCACTGAGAGATGCAGGAATAGCTCATTTTAACCTTGTAGAGGTCAGTTCAATATTTCCTCCGAACGCGGAAATTATTGAGAAGAGCGAGGGCTTGAAATTCTTAAACCCCGGGCAAATTGTGTTCGTAGTGATGGCAAAAAATGCCTCCAACGAGCTTAACAGGATGCTCTCCGCTTCTGTGGGTCTTGCCATACCCAAAGACAGGAGCCGCTATGGGTATCTGAGCGAGCATCACAGTTTCGGGGAGACTGCTCAAACAGCCGGGGATTACGCGGAAGACCTCGCGGCGGAGATGCTTGCATCCACTTTAGGATTGCAGAGCCATTTGGTATGGGACGAAGAGCACGATGTCTGGAAGCTCAACGATAAGATTCTAAAAACTTCCAACATCACTTCAACGGCAGTGGTGGAAAAAGCAGGGGAGTGGACAACGGTTATCGCTGCTGCGGTGCTGGTGCCGTAGAGCCACAATATCACTCATTTTTCCGTCAAATGATGGAAATTTTTAAGTATGCAAATCCATATTCACTTAGAGTATGAAGAAGATTGAATGTGTGATAGCGTTTATAATCCTCATGATCCTAATCACCTCCTCTGTTTCCATTCAAAATTCGAAAATTCTCTCTCGGGGCGATTCTTTAACAAGGGGGGATGAATACACGGGGCATGTGTGCATTAAGATAGAAGGTAACGGGGATTTTGATTTTGCTCACGGAGTCGTTGGTGGTAGCGGGACATACACAGATCCCTACATAATTAAAGGCTGGAAAATAAATGCAAATCGTACTGATTACGGAATACTCATCGAGAATACCTCAGCGTACGTGGTAATCGAGGACTGCTACATTTACAACACTTCCCACAGTACTGGAAATAGTGCAGGTTCAGGATTCTGGAATTTCTACGACGACGGGGGCATCAAGTTAATAAGGGCCTCAAACATCTTAATCAAAAACGTGGTTTTGAAAGATGGAAACTCGGGGATATTTATCTGGGATGGGGAGAATATATGGGTCAAAAAATCGCGTTTCGATAGTTACCTTTTGTGGGCGAGCATATATGTTAACTCGTCCAGGATGGTCACCGTTGAAGATAATACTTTTAATCTACATTCCGGGGAGATAGTTATCAGGAATTCTCAGTACCTTACCGTTGAGAAAAATGTATTTAAGATTGGCGGTGATGACATAAGCGTGAAAAATGCACAATATTTAAGAGTGTCAAATAACCAAATACTCGGGGAGAAAAAGGGATCCTTTACGGGGATCGATGTGGCCTCAGCCCAAGATGTTGTTCTGGAGAATAACACCATCGTGGATATGGGAACGGCTATAAGAGTGGCATCTTCTCCCAATTCCAAAATTGTTAACAACACGATGGTGAATTGTAGTATTGTCGTGGGTGGAAACTTATCTGATATTTCCACGTACAATCTCCACGGCAATACAGTCAACGGAAGGGATGTGGTGTTCATAAAAAATCGAAGCAACTTCACATTCTCTGGAGAGGCCGGAGAGATCATACTTGCTAATGTTTCGAACTTCAAAATCGCCCATGCGAGCGTGTCCCGGGCGTCTTGGGCAATTGAGATTGTTCACGGGAATAATGGTACCGTGGAGAACAGTGAACTGCGGCATAACCTGAATTCCATTTTGATCACTTCCTCGGAAAACATAACTGTAGCGGACGACACTCTGGAGTACGGTGCACAGGCAATCGCTGTATCATCCTCTAAATTCATCGCCGTTGAGGGGAATTTTATCAGGCATTTCGAATCTGCGGGTTTATCCATAGGCACTTCTACTTTTGTCTGGGTGCAGAATAACAAAATATATGATTCAGGGTACGCTATCTCTATCGGCGGCACCGGCAGATTTCTCAATAATAATATATATGTTTTAAACAACACCTGCTATGCGAATTACTACGGGCTGTACCTCTCTGACTCATCCACGGTTGTTGTGATGCGCAATAACTTTAACAAAAACAGCGAATCCGGAATTTCAATTGATGGCACCATATCAAACTCAAAGATATCCGGAAACACCTGCAACGATAACGGGCTATATGGTATAGATGTCTCCGGCTGGATCGTAGATTCAGAGATTACGAATAACACTCTGATTAGAAACGCTGAGGGATTGCACATCACTGACTGGGCCACACCGGAGAACTGCACGATATCAGGTAACAGGATCGTGAACAGGATGCCATCCATGTATTACTATGTGTTACTGGTAATCGGCTTGGCCGCTATATTGGTAGTGCTGTTCTTTGTTCGTCATCATCACAGAAAATCATGATGGCCTTTTCACCTTTTCTCTCAAAACTCCTATTCCCTCCACGTTAGCCTCCACCACGTCCCCGTGCTCTATCCGGTCAACCCAACGCGTACCGTCGCAATGATATCCCCAGACTCAAGTCATAATTCGGGAGATGTAAGAAATTAGAAAATCCATCGAGAAGAGTATATTTTTTGTAATGCCCCGTTGTCTTAATTTGCCGTTCACCTTGAGCCATATTTCCAATTCCTCCGGGTTTAATTCTCTCTCTAAGACTATTGGCCCATCGGAGCGAAGGTGTCGAAGCCCTTGCTCACGCTCCACGGCAGCCCTTTTTTCTTTGCCTCATTTGTAGATCACGGGCGGTTATGTCGAGAAAAACGGTGTATCCATATATGTGCTCCTTCGCTTTCCTTACGGATACATTCTTCGCCTTTTTACCAATTATCACACCCAACTCTACCTCGTGCTCTACCCTTTTGCTCATCTCAGGGATAATGATCTATGAGTTCGGGCCGATTATCGCCGATGGAGGTTTTAAGAAAATAACGGGTTATTTCGTAATTTCACTTTTCATCTCATTTGCGTGGGATGTGTAGTTTCTTCCGAGGCATACTATCTTTGTGGGCTTAATTTCCGCTTCTCCGTTTCCCACGGGCAGAGCGACCATGCTTGAATATGGAAAGGAGAACATTATTCTTTTCCCTGCTTCGCCACTTCCTCCGCCGCTTCCCTGAACGCCCTTGACACTCCACCCACCCCCAATTTCACTCCGCCAAATATTCTTGAGACTACAATCGCTCTATCCCTCATATTATATTTTTTCAATACCTCCATAATCACGCGCCCGGGATGCCCCACCTCGCCGTCGTCATGGAATTTCTCACCATCCGATATTGCAGCCCAGCAGTGGTGCACCGCTTTTTTGTATTTGCGCCGATGCGCTTTAATGATTTCGTTCATCTCATCTATCGAGTTAATTTCGTAGAGATGCGCGTAGAACTTGGAGTTTTTCACCTTCAGCATTCCCGCAGCGAGCTCTCTCATATCTCTCCCCTCCTGAGCTTATTTGCGTAGATGTGCGCGAGTCGTAGCGGCTCCGGATTTTTGTATTTCAGGTATTTTTTCACTATTTTCAACGAGCTCACCATCGAAACTTTATGCCCCGGCGAGATGTAAATGCCTCTGCTTCTTCCACTCATCACGAACCAGCCCACCTGTTTTCCTTTAATTATTACTTTTTCTCCCCTCACCTCGCCCAAAAGAAGGCTTTTCGCTACACCCACCGTTGCCAAATCGTATTCGACGCCAACATGGCTCGCGAGCCCGAAATGTCGGGGATGAAGAATACCGTTTCCGTCCACCAAAAGAATGATATCATCGTCCAATTCTTTTATCAATTCCCCAATAATCGGCGCTTCCCTGAACGCTAAATATGTCGGGATATAGGGAAAATCCACGCGCATCTTCTTCGTTATTATTTCTTTTTTCTTTCCTTCTATCACCACGAGCGCGCCGTAAGCGTTGCGGCCTTCGTACGATATGTCCACTCCGCCCACTATCTCTCCGGAAAAATTATCCTCTAAAAGCACTCTTTCTTTCATTTTTTCCTGCTCCTCTCTAAGGGTTTTGAGGGGATATTCGGCTTTGAAATCGTCGAAGAAAACATCTTGGAAATTTGCGATTTTTCCGTTTTTTACCTCTACTCCTTCTTTTTTGAGGAGCTCTATTTTCCTCTTTACCCCTTCCGGATGTGTGAATCCTCCGAGTGAGCCATCTGCCATAACAACGCGATGACAGGGTATGCGGGGAGGAGCAGGATTCTGAGATAACATGACGCCGCACGCCCTCGCCGCTTTTATATCACCCAGCGCTTTAGCCAATGCACCGTAGGTGCTAACCCTGCCCGGGGGTATCTGCATAACGAGCTTGTAGAAGTAATCGTAGAGGTTCACAGAGGGTTATGCGCTGGAGAATTTAAGGGTTTATACCTTCCTCCTCATCATCGCCGCATAAATTATATCGCCGGATGTGATGAAAAATCCGCGCTTCTCCTTCGTAATGAATTTCCCATCTGCAAGCTCCATCTCCTCGAACTCTGAATTTTCCTTCAAAAATTTCTCCACCATCAAATAAGTTTCATCGGGGTTGAACGTGCACACCGAGTACACTAAGAATCCGGAGGGGCTCACATATTTTTTCGCTTCGCTTAGAATTTCCATCTGCATTTTCGGATATTTCTCGAGATTCTCCTGATACTTCGCCTCGGGATTGCGAGCCGCCGAGCCCAGGCCGCTGCATGGTGCATCTACCAAAACAACATCAAAACTCCCTGAAAAATCAAATTTTTCTATATCAAGCCCTAATTTTTCCGCTCGATTGAACAGAGATTGCAATTTATCTTCGTTCGCATCATGCACTTTCACCTTCGCCGCAGGATTGAAAAATTTAACTGTGAAACTCTTTCCGCCACTTCCGGCACAGAAATCTAAGATGTCGGAACCCAAAGATGCGACTAACTTTGACAAATGCTGGCTGGAGGAGTCCTGCACTATCCCGAGGCCATTTTTTATAATTGACGAATATTTCGCGGAAGATTTTGCCGCAATGCATGTTTCTGGATTGCAGTAATTCGCCTTGTATCCCTCACTCTTGAGTTCTGCCAATGCATCTTCCCTTTTGATTTTACGTATGTTCACGGCAATATGCGTGCTCTTTTCCCTGTTAACGTTCTCGGTAAACTGTGGATAAATCTGCAAAACTCTCGCCACTTCCGTGGATGCAGAGAAATAGACATCAATCATGTTATTTTGCACGGCTATTTTCCGGTACTTGTTGAGGATATCATCATGGAAGAACAGCCATACATAATTCTTTGGATTTCGCTCCTTTTTTTCAGCGTCAAGGGCAAAATCATAAAGCTTCTTGAACCTGACCACGTGATGCACAATTGCCACTACCTCCTCGCGCTCATCGTCCTTTAGGCCAGAAGTGGGTAGAATGTCCCTCATGGCGCGCGCCATGTTTCCCTTTTTCAGCCATTTTAATATAATCCTCGCAGATGCTGATTTAACCCTGTTGCTCACGCCAAGGGATAGCGTACATAGTATATATCTTTAAACACGCCTGCGAAAATTTTAAAGGAGGACTTAAGGGAAATTTTAATATGTGGTTTTTGTTTAGGTTGCGCAAATGGAGTTTGAGAAGGCAAAATGGATGCAAATGCCCCGAGAGATATACGCGGGGCACGATGTTATAGGTAAAATAGGCGAAATGTGTGAGAGATTCGGGTTAAGCGGTAATGCACTTATTGTTACTGGGGAAAGAACTTACCAGATAGCAGGGGAGATTGTTATAAAGACACTCAAAAAGAGCAAGTACGATGTTGATGTTCTTAAAACAGGTGCAGCCACCAAAAAAAATCTGAGTGAAATAAAAAAAATAGGTAAAAAGTACAGTTTTATGATAGGGGTTGGAGGAGGAAGCAAAATAGATCTCGCGAAGAAAGCTTCTTATGATTTAGGAATTCCATTCATAAGCGTACCGACCACGGCGAGCCATGATGGAATTGCAAGTCCCAGAGCATCAATTAGAAGCAACGGGGCAGCAATGTCCATGGATGCTCACGAGCCCCTTGGTATAGTTGCAGACACGGGCATAATAATGAGCTCCCCATACAGATACCTGGCCGCCGGGGCAGCCGATGTTATAGGAAACGTCACGGCAATTAGAGATTGGGAGCTGGCACACAAGCTAAAAAATGAGGAATTTAGCTCAACAGCATACGGTCTATCTAAATATGCTGCTCAGGAACTCATAGAAAAAGCAGATTCCATAAAACCCAACCTGGAGGAAAGCGCCTGGATCATAGTAAAGTCAGTAATTGTCTCAGGGATGGCTATGAGCATTGCTAACTCCTCTCGCCCAGCAAGTGGCTCGGAGCATTTATTTGCCCATGCGCTTGAGAAAAGGACTCCGGGGAAAGCGCTTCACGGGGAGATGGTGGGTGTGGGGACAATCATGATGCTGTACCTTCACGGGGGAGAGTGGAAATACATAAGGGATATTTTGAGAAAGATAGGCGCACCCACAACCGCCAAGGAGCTGGGTGTGGAGGACGAAGATATAATATGGGCCCTAACACACGCTCATAAGATGAGAAACAGGTACACGATTTTGGGGGACAGGGGGCTTAGCAAGGAGGCCGCCGAGAACTTGGCGAAAATTACCGGAGTAATTGGGAGGTGATAAAATGACAATAATAACACTTGTTGGAAAAGAACTTGCAAAAGAAGGCACTGAGTTTCAGTACTTCGGCTCCCTGTTAGAGTGCAGGGGATGCAAGCTTAGAAACGTGTGCTTCAATCTTGAAGAGGGAAAATGGTACAGAATAGTTAAAGTCAGGGACAAGGAGCACGATTGCAAGATTCACGATGGTGGAAAGGTCGTCACCGTGGAGGTTGAAGAGATACCCGTACCAATGCTGATAGATCACAGGACAGTCGTGGAAGGAGAAACTATGGAGTTCAGGCACATGAACTGCAGAGACGTGGAGTGCGACGAACAGGAGCTCTGCAATCCACACGGGCTTAGAGATGGGACAAAAATAAAGGTAATAAAGGTCTTGGGCACGGTAAAGTGCGGAGATAAAGAATTCAAGAAAGTCCTGGTGACCTGGTAACATGGTGGAAATAGGACTCGTAGGCAAGCCCAACGTGGGCAAGTCCACTTTTTTTTCTGCGGCAACTTTGCAGGACGCGGCAATTGGAAACTATCCGTTCACCACGGTCGATGCAAACAAGGCAGTGTGCTACGTTCGAAAAAAATGCCCCCACGAAGAAATAGGAAGACCCTGCAATCCCAAAAAATCAATTTGCATAGGTGATACGAGATTCATCCCTGTTGAAATGATAGACGTGGCGGGGTTGGTGCCGGGTGCCCATGAAGGACGCGGTCTGGGCAACAAGTTTCTTGATGATTTAAGGCACGCAGATGCACTTATTCACATAATTGATGTGTCCGGAAGCACAGACGCCGAGGGGAATCCAGTAGGTGCAGGGCAGTACGACCCCATGCAAGATATCAAATTCTTAGATGAAGAAATATCGTACTGGATTGCTGGGATAATTCAAAACGGATGGGTGCGCCTTGCGAGGAAGGTTGAGGGAGAAAAGAGGAAAATTTCAGAAGTTCTGGCAGAGCGCCTCTCCGGGCTAAATATAAAAGAAGGGGAAATTAAAGAATCCATAAGAGCTCTGGGACTGACCGCCAAACCAACAAAGTGGAACGAGGAGGACATACTTAACTTATCTTTTGAAATAAGAAAAAGGGCAAAGCCGATGTTGATAGCGGCAAACAAGGCGGATATGGTGCCTTACGAGCAGGTAATGAAGTTTGTGAACGATGCAAAAAATGAAGGGTACGTGGTAATACCCACTTCCGCAGACTACGAACTGGCCCTCAGAAAAGCCGCAAAGGTGGGTCTCGTGAAATACATTCCTGGGGAGAAAACATTTGAAATAAACAATGAAAACAAGTTAAATGCAGCCCAGAAAAAGGCCCTGGAGAAAATAAGGGTGTTCATGGAAAAGTTCGGAGGTACGGGGGTGCAGGAGGCAATCGAGCACGCCGTGTTCAACATGCTTGGAATGATAGCAGTGTACCCCGTGGAAGACGAAAACAAGTGGACTGACAAAAACGGAAACGTGCTTCCCGATGTTTTTCTATTGCCCGATGGCTCCACCGCGCTTGATCTGGCATATAAAGTGCATAGTGACCTCGGGGACAATTTTATTCGGGCCATTGATGGAAGGAGCAAGAGGATTTTGGGACACGACTACAAGCTCAAGGACGGGGATGTGATTAAAATCATAGCCAGGGTGTAGTTTAAGGTTTAGTGACTTTAAAATAAAGAAAAATTAAAAGCCAAATGGGAAAATTTAATACTCACGCCGCAATACACAATCAATGCTCGAAAAGGAACTCAGTTTGGATTATTTCCGCAGGGAAGGTTTCAAAAGGTATAAATGCAAAAAATGCGGCGCTTATTTCTGGAGCACAGTCCCGCGGGACAACTGCACCGAGGCTCCGTGCGGGGAGTACAAATTTCTGAGAGAAAAGATGTTTGACAGGGAGTTTGAAGTGGAAGATATGCGCCGTTACTTCATAGATTTTTTCAAAAGTCGGGGGCATACTCCTGTGAAAAGATATCCGGTGGTCGCCAGGTGGCGAGATGATGTTTTTCTGGTAAACGCTTCCATATACGATTTTCAACCTCACGTGACCTCCGGGTTAGTTCCGCCACCTGCAAATCCACTCGTGATTTCACAGCCATGTATAAGAATGGTAGACGTGGATTCGGTGGGGAAAACAGGAAGACACCTGACCGGATTTGAGATGATGGCCCACCACGCTTTCAATTATCCGGAAAATCAGGTTTACTGGAAGGAGGAAACAGTTGCCTATGCCATGGAACTCCTGGAGAGCCTGGGAATCAAGAGAGAAGACATAGTTTTGAAAGAGCACCCGTGGTTTGGTGGTGGCAACGCAGGAGCAAGCTTTGAAGTTATTGTTGGAGGTCTTGAACTGGCCACATTGGTATTTATGAATCTCAAAGAATCCGAGAATGGTCCCATAGAAATAGACGGCGTGAAGTATGAAGAAATGCCAATAAAAATAGTGGATACGGGCTACGGCCTGGAACGCTTTGTATGGATGTCAAAATCAACACCCACTATTTACGAGGCCATATACCCAGAAATGCTTGAAAAGCTTATGGAACTCACAGGAGTTGAAAAAGATCGAAAGGAAGATGAAGTACTGCAGCTTTTGGCATATCGCTCTCCAAAGATAGAAGAACTGGGAGAAAGGGGATTCATGGAGTACTTCATAAAGGAAGCGGGAATCACCAGCTCTTACTATCTTGAAAAAATAGTGCCCATCCAGAAGATTTACGCTCTTGCTGATTTCACGAGGAGCCTGAGCTTCATGCTAACCGATGGAATAATACCCTCTAACATACAGGCAGGATACCTTGCCAGGCTTTTGATTCGCCGCTCACTCAACATACTCAAAGAATTTGGAGAGCCCATATCACTTTACGAGCTAATAGAGATGCACGTAAACCGGTTCAGAGATATTATGGACGTCACCATGCTACCCATAATCAAAGAGGAGATTGAGTTAGAAGAGGAAAGATACGATAAAACCCTTGGCAAGGGTACAGAGATAGTAAAGCGCCTGATAAAGAAAAAGAAGAAGATAGAAGTTGATGACCTAATACTTCTCTACGACTCCCACGGGCTTCTACCGGACATAGTGCAAAGAATAGCAGAGAAAAGCGGGGTGAAGGTTGAAATTCCTGAGAACTTTCATTCTTTGGTGGCGAAAAGGCACGAGAAAAGCGAGAAGAAAGGTAAAAAGGAGAAGAGAACTTATGAGCTGCCATCTACCAGAGCACTTTACTACGAAAATCCATACATGAAGGAGTTTGAATCAAAAGTAATTAAGATAAATGGTAACGAGTTGATTCTGGAATCAACTGCATTCTATCCTGAGGGTGGCGGCCAGCCATGCGATACGGGATTTATTGAAGCGAACGGTGAAAAATACAAGGTTAAAGACGTCCAGAAATACGGGGGTGTGATTGTTCACTACCTGGACAATATCCCAAAGCTTAGAGAGGGGGAGGTTGTCAGGGGGCAGATAGACTGGGAACGCCGCGAAAGATTGATGCGTATGCACACCGCCGAACACGTTCTCCTTGCAGCCTGCAGGCGCGTTTTGGGAAAGCACGTTTGGCAACACGGCACGCAGAAGGACGTGTACGAGTCACGCTTTGATATAGCCCACTTCAAGCCGGTAACGAGAGATGAAATAAAGAAAATAGAAAAAGAAGCACTGAAAATAATAACTTCCTGCGTGGAGGTTAAAGCTCAATTTATGAGCAGGAGGGAAGCAGAGGATAAATACGGGTTTGTGCTGTACGAGGGAGGAATACCCCCAGGTAAAGAAATAAGGGTCGTAAAAATTGGGGATTTTGACGTGGAGGCCTGTGGAGGTACCCACGTGAAAAATACCGGAGAAATCGGGTTCCTGAAAATAATAAAGACGGAGAGAATTCAGGATGGTGTTAGCAGGATAACATACACCTCCGGGATGAGCGCCCTGGAGCACGTTCAGGAAGAGGAGGACACGCTTATTGACGCTGCCAGAAAAATTAATGCACCTTTAGATAAACTTGTCAACAAAATAGAGTCTCTCGTAGAAGAGCGCAAAGAACTGGTGAAATCACTTGAGAAAGAGAGAGAAAAAAATTTGACCGTGATCATACAAGAACTGCTACATTCTTCAGAAAACGGTTCGGTGATTTCATTACTTGACCTGGATACAAAAAGCATGCAGAAAGTAATGCGCATCCTGAGTGAGAAATTGAATAGGGTAATACTCATAAGCAGAGAAGGACACATCATGGTCTGGGACAGGGGAGGCAATGCGAGGGTTTTTGCTGCTAAAATTGCCTCTGCAATGAATGGAAAGGCAGGAGGCAGAAAAGATTTTGCTCAGGGCAAAGGTGACCCTAAATTGATTGAAGATGGCCTAACGGCGGCCCGCGAGTGTGTGGGATCAAGATGATATCCGGGGAAATCGACGAAATCAATCGCTTGGTTAGAAAATACATAGACGTGTACGAGTTTAGAATATCTCCTGACCATCTGGAGTTTGCGTTCGTGGTTGGAGATGAGAAGCGCTTTGAGGACAACTTTGAAAAATTGAGAATTGAGCTTAAAAAAAGAGGTCTCGTGCCCGTTATTAGAAAAAACGGTGGAGAATACGTGCTGTTGATTGCAAGAATGCAGCACAGGCACTTTTTTGGAATCTGGGTTAATGTTATAATGTTAATATTAACAGTGCTATCCACCATCTGGGTTGGCATGGGCTATTACGTGGCCTATTACGGCTCAACAGGGTTGTGGGGAGACATATTAGGCGGTTTTCTCTACTTTTCACTTCCTCTACTAACAATACTGGGCTGTCACGAAATGGGGCACTACTTCGCAGCCAAAAAGCACAACATAGCCGCTTCGCTCCCATTCTTCATACCCGCGCCAACCATGCTCGGAACACTCGGAGCGTTTATATCTATCAGGGAGCCCATACCTGATAAAAAAGCGCTCATAGACGTGGGCCTGTCTGGACCCATTGTGGGATTCTTGGTGGCAATACCCGTAACGATAATAGGATTGATACTTGGAAGCACAACTCCGCCCCACGTGGACATGGAATCAATGAACACTTACATGATTTTCAATGTCCCACTAATTTACCAGTTTTTAGAATACCTGTTTCCATCTTCATCCTTTGTGAATCCAGTAGCCATGGCAGGATGGGTTGGTTTTGTGGTGACTGCAATAAATCTTTTCCCTGTGGGCCAGCTGGACGGGGGACACGCTGCCAGGGCAGTGCTCGGGGACAAAGTAAAGTACGTGAGCTACGGATTTGCAGGACTTCTAATTCTCCTCGGTCTGATATACCCCGGATGGTTGATTTTCGGTATTCTGGTGTTCTTCCTCGGGCTAAACCACCCTCCCCCTCTTAACGACCTCACAAAGCTGGACAAGAAAAGGTACGCAATTGCCCTTGCGGGGCTCATAATTTTCGCTGTAACCTTCGTTCCGGTTCCCGTGGAGATGCACCACATCCACGAGAGCATAACTATGGAAGTTGAGTACGGCTCAGGGATACTTATTTCCAACACCAGTGCAAGCACCACCTGGGTTTCACTCAACATAACAAACAAGGGTGAAATGAGGGAAAATATAACGGTGCTAACCTCGGGAAATTTCAAAATTAAAGGAGCGCTAAATCACACACTCACATTCTCACTTGACCGGGCGCACTGGAGGGTATTTGTGGTAAATGTCACTCCAAATAGTGTGGGAAACAATACCCTGTCATTTAACTTGCGCACCAAAACAGGAATTTCCTTGTGGAAGAACGTAACGTTTACCTGCCTCAAAACAACCGATACACTATACTTCAAGCCAAGCCACGTGCACGGAAGTGATTTTAATGTGACACTTTACAACAACGGGCCAAATAGGACAATCCATTTTGTATCCATAGGAAACGTGCTATTCAACGTGACAAACATAAACGGCACCACTTTGAAGATGAATGCCAACTCCACCGAAATGCTTCACGTTCTCGTCCTGGGAAATACGGAAATACTCGCTATAGACTACAAAACTTACGAAGTTGCCATTCTACGGGTAAACATCTGATATTATCTTTTTTTAAGTTTTTAGGAAAACATATATACGGTTACGCGTTTATAAATGATATGGAAGGCGCCACGATGAACGGAGACAAGCAAGACGATAAAAGTACGGTTCCAAAGCTCTATATCGTAAGCGAGGGGGATGAGAATTTACCCGTTATAACCATGCTGCCACACTCTTTTATGGAATTTATCACTGACAACAACCCGGATTTTCTCCTTGGATGGGGTGAGGGCTGTTTCGGAGTGATTTACAAAAACGTTCTTTATCGTTCATGTTTTCATGGCCTGCCTCTGAATTCTGATATTCTATTTGATTTTTACAAAATTGCAGGGCGTTACGTGGATGAAATTCCCGGCTTGAACTTCAGGTCAGTAATGCATATTTTGAAATCTCTAAATCTGAGTACTGTGGAAGAACTCATGTCAAAAAAAGAGATCATAGATTTTGGCTTGAAAACAGGAGTGCTCAGAATCAGTGTTAATAGCTCTGAAGTAGAAGACTTCACCGACTTAGAAGAGTTTATGTTTGAGAGGGAAATGGAAGAGGTGGACGTGGAAGCAAAGCTGTCCATCGAGCAGATGGAAAAATGTCTTTTAGAAAAAGTGCAAACTTACGATGAATGTATTTTGAGACACAAGTACGGGCTTAAATTAGAGGATTATTCCATACTCTCAAAAGTAGATGAACTATTCAGCGATTTTGACGGGGTGGAAATATATCAAGAACCAAGAATAGAAGATAACAGAGTAATAATTGGTGAGCAAGGGTACAGAGAGCCTGTTTACCTTTCAGAGTTATTTTCCAAACTGGAAAAGCACCCACGCATAAAGGAATTCGTAACAAGTTACAAATCTGGAAATGTAAAGACCTACGACGAATTTCTGCTGAACGTTGAGAAAGGATACGATCTGAAGGCGTTGAGCGATTTAATATCTCAAGGTCTCGTGTACGTGAAATTGGATTCAAGGGAAGATAAAATCAAGAGCTACTCAAAGGAGGAAAATCGTATAGTACTCATAGGAGAGAGCGGGAGCAGATTCTCCCTACGTGATACCATCCGGAGAAAAAGCTTGAAACTGCCCCTTTCTGTGAGTTATAAAAAGTACCTTTCAAAGCACAACAATTACAACTACTACGTGGAATGGAAGATGCTGGATAACGTAAAATACTCCACAAACAAGGCTCCTGAGAATCTTCAGGAATTGATCAGATTCGTCAAGAGTGGCATAGTTAAGGCTGATGGAAAAGAAGTTAAAGACGTGAAAATAGAGGGGAATGAGGTGTTCTTCATATTTGAAAACGGGGATAAGAAAGAGATGTACCATTACGTCGCTCCGCAAAATAGATTCACTATCTACGGAACAATAAACAATAACCTTGATTGGGTAAGAAGATTCATAGCAGAAGGATACAAGGACAAAAATGCACTGAAACTCGCGCTGCTCCTAAAAAGATATGAGATGGGTAAAAAAGTCAAAAAACTGTCCATTCGAGATATTTCCCGGGAAACTGGTATATCCGAGGAACAGCTTGAAATTTACCTGAGAAGCGACCTGTTTAAAAGGTTTGGGGAATTAAGGAAGGGCTTTTTTTACATCCATCCCGACATCAGCGAGTTTAAGAAAAAAGTTCAAGTTAATCGAGATGGAAATTACAATGTAATAGTGGTTGATGGAAGAAACGTCATGCGCGGGGGCGAGGACAAGGATAACAAAATAGGAAAGGTTGAGAGAATTCAAACGGTCATAGATTATCTGCAAAAGCAGGAAGTGCCCAAGGACAAAATCGTGATTATAGTGAAGAGCTCAGATTTTAACTCCCACAGGGTTGATGACGTGGAAAAACTCAGAGAACTTGAAAGGGAAGAGTGGATTAAACCCGTGAGCAACGACTACGATGACAAAGTTATTTTAAGAATAGCGTTGGAAGAACAAAACGGGTTAATAATAACAAATGATAATTACGGCGAATTTGTGGGAGACAACATAAAGAAAGAGGACATAGATGACAGGCTATTAAAATTCAATTTCCGGGGTAAAAAGTTCAACATAAAAAGAGAAGATAAGCCTAAATTTGACCACTTTTTAAAAATGATGAAAGAGAAAGCAGAGAGGGAGAATAAAGATTCTGAAAAGAAAGACGAGGAAAAAGATGGAGAAACGAACGAAGGACACGAATGATATGGGGCCGCCCGGATTTGAACCGGGGTTTCCGGCTCCCAAAGCCGGAAGGATGGACCAAGCTACCCCACGGCCCCCTGCTGGGTAAAACAAAATGGAGTTAATAAATGTTTTCTTCTGCTTTCCACACTGATTGCTTCTAAATGTTTAAATATGGAGCATTCCTGTTATGTTCATCTATTAAAGTCAACTCTAAAATCATAGCTTCTAAGAAAAAATTTAATATTGCCCAACAATAACCAAGTATGAAAACATCAAAGATTTCCGGATTTTACAATCTCCCTGTGGAAGAAAGGATAAGAATAGTGAAAGAGTTCACTGGATTAAGCAACGAGGAGGCTGATTTTATTCTTAACGGGCATATAGACATTGAGCTTGCGGACAGAATGATAGAGAACGTCATCGGAATGACAGAACTGCCCATGGGCATAGCCACCAATTTCCTGATCAACGGCAAGGACCGTTTGATTCCAATGGCAATAGAGGAACCAAGCGTGGTCGCCGCCGCGAGCCACGCGGCAAAACTCGCCCGCGAGGGTGGCGGATTTTACACGAGTTCCACCGAGCCCATAATGATTTCCCAGATTCAAGTTGTAGGTTTAAAGAATCCGCATTTTGCGAAGATGCAGGTTCTGGAGCATAAGGACGAATTGATAAGGATCGCCAACGAGCAGGATCCGGTGCTGGTGAAAGTCGGCGGCGGATGCCGCGACATAACGGCGAGGGTCTTAGATTCGAAGATGGGCCCGATGCTCATAGTGCATTTGCATGTGGATGTCCGCGATGCAATGGGCGCCAACGCGGTGAACACCATGGCTGAGGCCTTAGCTCCATATATTGAGGACATCACAGGCGGGAAGGTTTATCTCCGCATACTGAGCAACCTCGCCATATACCGCCTCGCAAGAGCGCGGGCAGTGTGGAGGAAAGATGTAATAGGCGAGGAAACCGTGGAAGGAATACTTTACGCGTACGAGTTCGCCCGCGTGGATCCGTTCAGGGCGGCGACGCACAACAAGGGAATAATGAATGGAATAGACGCAGTTCTAATCGCCACAAGCAATGATTGGAGGGCGGTGGAGGCTGGCGCGCATGCTTACGCGGCAATAAATGGACAATACACTTCCATGAGCCACTATGAGAAAGATTTCGAGGGAAATTTAGTGGGTAGCATTGAAATTCCAATCGCCGTCGGCGTCATAGGCGGGGCCACGAGCACGCACCCCAAGGCGAAGATTGCGAGGAAAATATTGGGGGTCCAGAATGCGCGTGAGTTCTCAGAAATCCTGGCGGCGGTGGGCTTGGCGCAGAACTTCGCCGCCCTGCGGGCTTTAGCCACGGAGGGAATTCAGAGAGGGCACATGAGCTTGCATGCAAGGAACATCGCGGTGATGGCTGGAGCCAAAGGCGAGGAAATTGATATGGTGGCTGAGAAGTTAGTGGAAGAGAGAAAAGTGAGAGTGGATAGGGCAAGAGAAATATTAGAGGAGATAAGGAGGAACTCAAAATGATAGGGGTCCTCGCAATCCAAGGAGATGTGAGCGAGCATTACGAAGCGGCGAAGAGAGCATCGAAAGAATACGGAATAGACGAGGAAGTGAGGCTCGTTAGAAGGCCCAAGGACATGGAAGGAATAACCCGATTGATAATCCCCGGAGGAGAAAGCACCACCATTTCTCGAATCATGGTAAAAAACGGCCTTTACGATTTAATAGTGGATAAAGCTTCGAAGAATGAACTTGCGGTCATGGGCACATGCGCCGGCTCAATTCTCATGGCGAAGAACATCCTCGACGATGATCGTGTGAAAAGCTTGGGATTGATTGATATGGACATTCGCCGCAACGCCTTCGGAAGGCAAAAGGACAGCTTTGAGGCTTATGTGGAAATTGAGGGAATTGGCAAATACCACGCCGTCTTCATTCGCGCTCCTCTCATCGAAAGATGCCACGGAGATTGCAGGGTTCTGGGGAAAATAGAAGATAGAATAATCATGGTGCGCCAGGGTCGCTTCATGGCGCTGGTGTTCCACCCGGAGCTCACGGACGATTTAAGGATTTACAGGGAGTTTTTCAATCTCTAAATTTTCCCATAATTCTTCTTGCAAACAAATGAGAATTATCAATCATTCCATCGGTAATCTCTATATTGAGCGTATGATAAACATCAGATACATGGGCTATCCTTCCCTCTGTCCCTACCATAATGAAGCCCCCTTCCTCTAGGAAATCTCTCGCTTTATAGTAGTTTGAGTTTTTGTATCTCATCATCTTCTTTAGAGCATCCATAAGCTCCTGATTGGTCATTTCGCCCTGGGAAATCAGCAACCTGAGAATCTTCTTCTCAGTCTCTCCCATCCTCGCTATCTGCTTTAGGTCAATCTCCAGTACCGTGTCCTTCATAACATCAACCGTTATCCTGCCCTCCCTCTGGAGATGATAGGCCCTGCTGCAATACCGGAAGAAATAACGAAGATTGTTCTTTGCTCTATTGGCTGCGAGAAGTAACGCATCTTTCTCAAACCCGTTCTCCATTTCCAGCTTCTTAAACCGCTCCTCCAGAAAATACGCCATGTCCTCCGGCCTCAACTCCAGATATACATCTCCACCCGTGGAGAGCCAGTCTATTATCTTCATAACTTCCTTCCCCCAGTCCTCCCTGCCCGTGAACGCAATATTAACATCCTTACTCATGCCCAGCAATTTGCGATATACATCATAAGCCTCCTTCTCGTCCAGTTTCTCTATGTCGTCCACTAAGAGAACATCCATAGGCTCTCCGCTCCGCGTGTATCCGTCCCTCTTTACATATTCCCCGCTCTTCGTTATCCTCTCCTTGAGTATGTCTTCCGCGGTTACCATCATCACCTTTATTCCCTTCTCCTCCAGCCGGTACTTTACAACATTTAGAAAACTCGTCTTACCTGTGCCGACATCTCCCAAAACCGGCACGGCTGCATATTCCTCCCCGGATAGCATGCTGATTACATCCTCTAACTCCGACTCTCGGTCCACAAAAAGATCTATCGTTTCAGGCGTAATCTCACGCATATAGAACGGATCCATCTTCGCCATGGTATCACATCATGTATTCGCCAT
>WAOD01000043.1 GCA_015521465.1 DHVE2 group archaeon | reverse complement strand
GGTGGATATTTTACAGCATAAACGGAACGATAATAAGGAACAATGCAGATTTTTACAGGGTGCTTAACGAAACAAGAGCAGGTGAGAAAATAAAAATAGTCATGCTTGACCAGAACATGAGCATGAGAAACATAACCGTGACCCTTGCAGACAAGTACTCCTATTACGAAAAGTACTCTCCATCGCTAAACAAAGAGTGGTACAGAGGTAAGGGTTTCTTAGGTGTAGGCGCAGCTTATCTTGGAGCTTCTGTTGGCGATCCAAATATGCTTAAAACTGTAATCGCAAACCCGTATCACAATGCCAATTCCCCTAACGATATATTTCACGGAACCATGACACTAATAGCTCTACCTTTCCTTCATTTAATGCCATTTCCATCAGCGTACGAGCACATGTTCTCAGTGCCATTCAGCGGATACTGGATACTTGTGAACTCCCTGTACTGGATATTCTGGCTAAATCTGATGCTCGGGCTCACAAACTTATTACCTGCAGTACCCTTAGACGGAGGATACATATTCAAAGATGCCCTTAACGCAATAGGCGAGCGCCTTAAACTGAAAAATGTGGAAAAGGGCGCCGATCAGATTTCACTGTTTATAAGCCTGCTAATCCTGTGTCTCATCCTCTGGCAGTTCATAGGACCCAGAATTTGAAAGGCTTAACTGAATCTCGGTACCACTGCGCGGGAACATCGCACGGTAGCGCGGATCGTGCAGTACCAGATCGTAGAAGGTAACAAGAGGCTTTGAGCTCTTACCCTCTTTTTTTAGAGAAGGATCTGCAGAAACGAAATTAACGCAAAGGGTGCATGGCTTTGGGTCAGATACCAAAAAATAGCACATTCCCCCTCTGTTGTAAATACACTTGGAAGCCATGGAATATTTCATAACCTGTTATTTGCACCCGGTTAATTAACTTTTCTTCCATCAACGTATCCACGGTCGTTTTCCGTAAAAAGAACAAGTATTCCAAGACTCATCGCTACGGGGATTGTGGCTAAAAGAATCATGTTTGCTATGCCCAAATTAATCGTAATAAATGCGCCTATTAATGGTCCAACAACCCATCCTGCAGCTATGCCGCTGTTCATTATACCAAGTGCCGTGGCTCGCTCGCTCTTCTCGCTCATTTTGGCCACATAGACATTTATTGAATTGAAGTAAGAGGCCCACTTGCTTCCAGATATGGCTGCAGCAATGAGAATCATTATTAAAGTTGTGGAAAAAGCATACATTACAAACGTGAGGATATACATCACTGACCCGTATATGATTATAATCTTGCTGCCATATTTGTCCGCGAGATATCCAAATGGGTATATCATAAACGCCGAAAACAACCCATCTATCCCGTAATAATAACCAACAAAATTGCTCCCAAACCTCGCACCTAAAAGAAGGGACAGATAAGAGTAAACCATTCCCGAGGAAGTCATCAGGATAAAAGTGGCAAGGGTGAACATCAAAATGTTCCTGTTTTTCTTCAAAAAGGCCTTGGAGCTTTGCCATCTGAAAAAAGTTCTCCCCGGGCGGTCATAGCGAAAGAGAAAGCGAAAATCCATCGGGGTTTTTATTTCCTCTTTGAACAGGAGGATTATAAAAAAGGCACCAAGTATTGGAAGAATTGAAAATATAAACACATAGTTAATGGGATAATAATTTAGAAGATAACCGCCTATAAAATTTCCAATCATGAAACCTGCATTTGAAAACATGTTGAATATGCCAAAACCCCGGCCAACATTTTCTGATAATTCCGAAATCAACGCGCTTATCGCTGGAGTTTGAGCAGACGAGAAAAATCCTTGAAACGCCCTCAGGGTAACCACTGCCACTGCATTTTCAACAAGGCCTATTGCAACAAAAAACAATCCGGAAGTTATCAATCCCGCAAGAATAAACGGTTTTCTTCTCTGGAGTGCATCTGATTTCCTACCCCAGAAATACTGCCCGAAAGTAGAAGTGAGGTTAAAAAGCACGGAAAGGAGCGCAACAAATACCATGCTTCCCCCCACTAAGCGTATGTAGTTAGGCAGGTACGGCCAGGCCATACCCCAGCCCATATTTGCGAGTAAAAAGCTGGAAGAAAGCAAGAGCAACTTGCGGTTCACCCGTGAGCATATCCGGTACCTATTAAATTTTTGCGGAAATCTTTTAAATGTGCGTAATTAACAAGGAATTTCTATATTTCCGCATTTGGAGATTTTTTCCTTTTACCTCCTGCAAATCCCCAAGCTTGGAGAACGAAAACATTATATTCGTATTGCAGGTAAAGGTATTGATGGAATCAGTCAAAGACCTCTTAGTTGACATCAAGGAGAAATCAGAGTTAATAGTTGACCTTGCGTACTCCGCCTTGATATTTGATAGCGAGGACATGGCCCAGGAAGTGGAAAAACTTGAAAAGGAAATGGACGAGTTGGTGTACAAAATACGAATAAAAACCATGCTGGCGGCCAACAATTACGAAGAGGCTGAACAATTATCAGGAATTTTGCAGGTGGCTGACGCTGCAAAGAACATAGCTAATGCAGCAACAGATATTGTGTACATATTGGACCTGGACATTACAATGCGTCCATTCCTGCCCAGTTTGCTGAGCCAGGCGGACGAGAAGTTGCATGTCGTTATAGTAAGTAAGGATTCCAGCATAGTGAACAGAAGAATTGGAGAGCTTAACATAGAGGCAGAAACTGGGGTTAGAGTTATTGCCATAAAACGCGGGAAGAAATGGATATACGACCCAGAGGGAGATGTTCGCATAAAAGAGGGAGATGTTCTCATAATTCGAGGAACGGAAGATGGATACCAGTTTTTAGATAAAGTGGCAAGGGGTGAAGAAAGTTGGGATTAGGCGAGAAGCTCATTGAAATGAAAAACATATCCGAGCTTATGATTGATCTGGCGTACTCATCTCTTATATACAACAACAAAGAGATTGCCGAAGAAGTCATTTACTTAGAAGAGAAAATTGACGAAACATACTTCATGATAGAGGAAGAGGCAATAGAACAGGCCATTGAAGATGGAAACTCAGCCAAAGCCCTTATTATAATCCGGCTTGCCACAAGCATAGAGGCAATTTCAGACTCAGCAGTTCAGATTGCAAACGTTGTTCTACGGGGAGTCGAACCGCATCCGATAATTAGAGAAAGCATAAAGGAAAGTGACATAACAATCACCCTTGCTAAAGTCTCCGAGAACAGCGTGCTTGCAAACAAAACATTAGGGGAACTGAACCTTGCAAGTGAAACCGGCATGTGGGTGATTGCTATCAAGCGATACAAAAGATGGATATTCGGGCCTACCGAAGAGACTAAAATATTATCCGGGGATATTCTCATCGCAAAAGGGCCTCTGAATTCTATAAAACATTTTAAAAAGCTGTGCAGTGGAAAGGATAAAGAAGTGTGATGAGCATCTTAGGTAACTTTTTATATCCTTCTCCAATATACCCACGATGTTTAAAGGAAAAGATATTGTGTCCATTAGTGACCTGACCAAGGAGCACATTGATAGGATTTTTGAAGTCGCAAGAGGTATGATACCCATTGCAAAAGGAGAGAAAAAAAGCAAGCTTTTGGACGGGTACATTCTTGCCAATTTATTCTTTGAACCTTCAACAAGAACACGCCTTTCTTTTGAAACGGCAATGCTCAGGCTTGGTGGAAGTATTCTGGGATTTACAAATCCCTCTGCCACCTCACTAACAAAAGGGGAGACTCTTGCAGATACTATCAGAATGATTGATGCTTACAGTGATGTTATAGTAATTCGACACCCCTTAGAAGGCGCGGCACGCCTGGCTGCAGAATTCGCCGAGGTGCCTGTAATCAACGCGGGAGATGGGGCGGGGCAACATCCAACCCAGACGCTGCTTGACATATTTACAATAGTAGAAGAATTCGGACATGTTGAAGGGTTGAAAGTAACGTTAATGGGGGACCTGAGATACGGAAGAACTGTTCATTCCCTCGCAGTGGCCCTTAGCTTTTTGGGTGCTGATGTTCATCTTCTATCTCCGAGATCACTTAAAATGCCCAGGCATGTTTTGAGAGAGATGAAAAGCAAACCCGAAATCCACGAGCAAATTGATGAAGTTATAAGAGATACCGATGTATTCTACGTGACCAGAATACAAAAGGAACGCTTTCCGGACCCTACCGAATACATAAAGGTTGCTGGTTCTTACGCAATAACTGGAGATACAGTTAAAAAGATGAAGAAGGATGCAATAATAATGCATCCATTACCCAGGGTAAATGAAATAACTCCGGATGTTGATTCCACACTCCATGCAAGGTACTTCAAGCAAGCATTTTACGGAGTTCCGATAAGAATGGCAATTCTGGCCCTCGTTTTAGGGGTGATTTAAATGGAAGAAAAAGTTTTAAAAGTTCAAAAAATAAAGAATGGCATAGTCATTGACCACATCCCTTGCGGAATGGCTCTAAAAGTGCTGAAAATTCTGGGAATAGAAGGAGATGTAGGTTCAACATTAACCATCGCTATGCATGTGAAGAGCAAGCACGGATGGAAAGATATAGTAAAAATAGAGGACAGGTATTTAGATGACAGAGAAATTGACAAAATCGCGCTAATTGCTCCAAATGCTACAGTTAACGTTGTGGAGGATTACAAAGTTATAAGGAAACATCGTGTCAAAGTTCCAGAGATAGTGAAGGGCATAGTAAAGTGCATGAATCCGAGATGCATAACAAATCAGAGAGAGCCTATCGAGCCGGAATTCAAAACAATATCCATCGAGCCAATTGTCATAAAGTGCAAGTACTGCGGACGCGAGATGAGCGGAGAGGACATAGTGGAGAACATAATTTAAAGGTACACTTTTATCTCCACATTCGTTCCATCTTTTAACCTGTGTTTTTCTCTTAGGGAATACTCCGAGATTATCTCAACGGTATCCCTGTACTGCGTCATTTCAGGGACAATTAAAGCTCCAGGAGTGCCGTTCAGAGTGGCAAAATAGGAAAATACTCTCCCGTAATTCCTATCACCCTCGCTGAATCCATCAAGTATAACCGGCTCGTGTTCCAGAATCTCACCAAACTTTTCAATATACTCCGGATAAAGCTTGACATTTAATGTTCCCGGATAAGGATCAAAAAATAGTTTCTGGTGAATTTGTGTGCGATACCCTCCCTTCATAACGTAGTATTTTCCCTCACCAAGTCCACTTATAACGATGCCTTTCAAGGTGATAATCGCGGGACTACCGAAAAGAATCAAGTACCTGAAAAACTCGTATTTGAGTATATTCAATCCTTCTCTGGTTATCTTCACCTTTATGTTTCTACCCACAGATTCCTTTCTAATTAATCCCATCTCGGCAGTTTTTGAAATCCAGCGTGAAGCGCTTTGCTGGCTTATGCCCAAGCTTGCACCAATTTGAGAAGTGGTAACAAGTATGTACCTGTTAATAGCACCGTGAAGAGCCAGTTCTTTAAGAAGTGATTCTATCATGCTGCTTCTCATATTTAATCACCAGGTGATTGTTACTTAGAGATATAACGCCAATATTTTCTTTAATCAATCGATAAATCAATCCTCTATCAGCGGTAACAACATAAGCATTCAGGCACTTTCCAGCCTCAATAACACCATCATCACCCAATTTTTCCACAGACACCACTTTATATTTCTTCATAAGCTGGAGAGCCGCTTTAGCAGCCCAATGCTTCTGAGCCAAACGCTCTAACTCACCACCAACGCATGAGGGAACATAAACCACAGGACTACCAAGCAACCTCTCTAACTCCAAATCAATATTTATGCGGTACTCAAACGGCATCATGAGCGCGTTGGTGTCCAGAACCACATTCATCCTAACTCACTACTTCCGCAAACGCGGCGTTTTTCTTTATCTTGAGGATTTTCACCTTTACGCTCTGGCCCTTGCGAGCGCCGGGCACGTAAACCACGTAATTCCCATACTTGGCAATGCCATCTCCGTCCCTGCTCAGATCGGTTATCTCTACTTCGTAAATCTTGCCCTCTTTAAGAGTTTCCGTCGTGGTTCTCACGTCTATCTTTGCCTGCACCGGCCTAACAGCACCGCATGCCTTGCAGACGAGCAGCTCCACGCGACCCTCCTTGCGCAGTTCCGTATCCGGCGAGCCGCACTCTGAGCACAGAACATAGGTACTTACATACCGCTCAATACGCCTCTGGACAAGGGACGGGGATATGCGACCTTTCAAAACCAGACGCTCCCCCTGAATTGTTCCGGCAGTACCCAATTCTCTCATCAAGTACTTGTAAACGTGCATTGGGTCCCTGTTAATTCTCTTGGCAATGCTCACAAAATTGCGAATTATAGTGCTTTTTCCCTCGTGAAGAACCTCAGCCTTTGGAATCTCAAATCTCTCGTGATGTTTTACCGCATCGGGCAAGGCGTCCCGAACTCTTTGCAGTAGATAATCGTAATCATACAACTCGGTCATTTTTTAACACCAAGTGATGATTGTGTGAACGTTTAAAAAACTTTTTATCTTAGCCGCAAACCACAAAATAGAAAAACGCATAAACATAATTGCTCAAATAAAAGGAATGATAAATTAAATCGCTTTCATGTATCCACAAACACAAAAGTCGGTAAGGGTTTATAAGTTAATTGCAGAACTGGAGGGTGACTCATTATTTAAAGTGCAAAATTTTTTTAAGAATAAGTCATATACCTATTTTGTAAATCGGGTTTCAGAAGAACTTAGTAGTATGGAAATCTGGGTTTCCAAGCAAACACTTGCATCGCCATACAAATGTTTCAGAAGAACTTAGTAGTATGGAAATTACACAGTCTTTTATGCAATTCGGGAATATACAAAAACGGTTTCAGAAGAACTTAGTAGTATGGAAATCTATACATCTTACCGCTTTTTCCCATTCCATATTGTTTTCGTTTCAGAAGAACTTAGTAGTATGGAAATATCTTTCCCAATTGGTTAAGTGTGAGTTTTTCAATGTTCGCGTTTCAGAAGAACTTAGTAGTATGGAAATATATTATTTTC
>WAOD01000042.1 GCA_015521465.1 DHVE2 group archaeon | reverse complement strand
GATTTTACCGACCGTATGGTCGAGTTAGACCCCCTTGAAGAAAAGTGGCGTGGATTCGGATGGAGGGTCATATCCATAAACGGACATGACATTGTGCAGATAATGCGGGCACTGAACGAAGCAAGGAAGACAGGTGGAAGGCCCACCGTGATTATTGCTCATACCGTTAAGGGAAAGGGTGTGAGCTACATGGAAAATACCCCTGTGTATCACGGTAAGCCGCCGCAGAGTGAGGAGGAATATGAGAAGGCTCTTAAAGAACTTGAAGAAGAGAGGCGAGGAATATGAATTGGGATTACGAGTCTCCGAGAAAAGCTTACGGAGAAACATTGGTTGAGCTGGGCAGGGAACGAGATGATATAGTGGTTATGGACGCGGATCTCAGCACAAGCACAAAGACTGCAATGTTCGGTGCCGAATTTCCTGAAAGATTTTTCAATGTCGGGTTGCAGGAGCAAAATATGATGGGTATAGCTGCGGGGCTTGCAAGGAGCGGTAAAACAGTTTTTGCATCTTCTTTTGCAGTATTTGCCACTGGAAGGGCGTATGATCAGGTTAGACAGAGCATAGCATATCCTCGTTTAAATGTCAAAATTGTGGCCACGCATGGTGGAATTACTGTGGGCGAAGACGGGGCAAGTCACCAGATGATTGAGGATATAGGGCTCATGTCTGGGCTTCCTAACATGCGCGTGATTGTGCCAGTGGATTCAAATGAGGTACGCTCCGTGATAAGGTTTGTTGCCTCTGAAGAAGGGCCTTTCTACGTGCGTTTAACACGGACTGCTCTTCCAAATCTGACCGATGGTGATTTCAAGTTTGGAAAAGGTGCGGTTATGCGCGATGGTTTAGATATGACCATAATTGCTACTGGTATAGAAGTGGGTTATTCTTTGAAAGCAGCAGAGCTCCTTAAAGAAAAGGGAATCGATGTGCAAGTTGTAAATATAAGTACAATAAAGCCTATTGATAAGGATATAATAGTTAAATCTGCGCAGGATACTGGATTGATAATGACTGTTGAAGACCACAACATTTACAACGGGCTGGGCTCTCGCGTTGCTGAGGTTCTCTCAGAAAACTATCCGGTTAGAATGTTGCGTCATGGTATGCGGGATATTTTTGGAAGAAGCGGAAGATGGGATACTTTGCTGTCCCATTATGAAATGGATGAAAAGGGAATTGCAAAAGTTGCCGAGAATTTTTATAAGGGGGTGAAATCTTGAAGATTTTTATAGATACAGCAAAAATTAGTGAAATAAAGGAAGCGATATCTTGGGGAATAGTGGACGGAATAACTACTAATCCCTCTCTGGTGCGCAAGGCTATGGAAACAGAGGGAAAAGGTAAAAAAATTGATGAGTACATTAAAGATATTTTGAAAGTGGCGGGAGAGGACAGGCCGGTAAGTCTTGAGGTAATGAGCGTTGCATCGGGGGATATGATTAGAGAGGCAGAGTTGCTATACGAGAAATTTAACGGTATTGCCGGTAACGTGGTCATAAAAGTGCCTGTTAACACATATACCGGAGATTACGAAGGTTTAAAAACTATTAAGGCGCTGAGCGAGAAGGGCATCCCTGTCAACTGCACCCTCATAATGACTCCTGAACAGGCCCTCTTAGCTGCGAAAGCTGGAGCAAGGTACGTGAGTCCCTTTGCAGGGAGAATTGATGATTATATAAGAACCATGAAACTCGGGCTAACGCCAGGTAAAGATTTTCAAAAGGGCGATTACTATCCCTGGGACGGAACCGATGTTGATGACAACGGCATAAGAAGTGGCTCGGATTTGGTTGAAAAAGTGGTCATGATCTTAGATAATTACGACTACGAGACGGAAGTAATAGCCTCGAGTATAAGGAATGCGAGACAGGTGAGAGAGGCGGCGATGATTGGCGCGCACATTGCTACAATTCCATTCAACGTTCTTCAAGAGATGCTCCTGCACCCAAAGACCGAAGAAGGAGTAAAGAAGTTCAGCGAGGATGCAGAGAAGGCTAATTACAGGGAGATTTTCTCCTGAATTTTTTGATTCGTATGCGCGTTCTTGTAGTGTATTATGGGGGGAAATCCACTTTTATTCAGAGAGATATTGATATTTTATCAAAGCATTTTACTGTGGATGAAATGCGTATTAAAGAATCAAAGGATATATTTGCACTAATAAAAAAGATACTTAATTGCGATGTTGTTTATATATGGTTTGCGGGAAAGCACGCTGGGATTTCTGTGTTTCTCGCTAAATTGTTTGGAAAGAGAAGCATTGTGGTGGTTGGAGGATACGATGCAGCTAAAGTGCCTGAGATAAATTATGGATTATGGGCTGTTGGTAGTTTTTGGGACAGGTTCCTTGCTAAATACGCTCTGAATAATGCAAGTAAGGTTATATCTGTAAGTAAAAATCTGGTTGTTAATTTGAGAAAGTACGCAAATATAACAAGGGATATTTCTGTTGTACCCACCGGATATGACCCGGATTTCTGGAAGCCGGGAAATGCGAAAAAAGAAAATATTGTTCTTACTGTAGCGCTTATAAACAGGGTTGAAAGGATAAAACTAAAAGGTATAGACCTGTTTTTGAAAGCTGCAAGATTATGCCATGACACACAATTTTTAATAATAGGAGTAAAAGATGATATGAGAAAGGAAGTTGAGAAATTGGTGAAATCCAAAAATGTTGAAATTTTACCCCCTTTACCTCCCGAGGAGCTTCTAAAGTACTATCAAAAGGCTAAAGTTTTTGCTCTTTTGTCATTAAGTGAAGGTTTGCCAAATACTTTGTGTGAGGCCATGCTCTGCGGATGCGTTCCTGTGGTGACCCCAGTGGGAGCCATGCCTGAGGTGGTAAATGGTGTGGGATATATAGTTAGTAAGAAAGATGAGGTTTGTGTAAACATTACAAAGGCCATTAATAATTCCTCAGAACTTGGTAAAATGGCCAGAAAACTAATATTTTCAAATTATTCGATTTGGAAAAGGGAAGAATTTCTATTGAAATTGTTAAATGGAAACTAAAGTGGAGGCATTTTGAATATGAAGTTAAGCCATTCTATATTTAACTTAAGGATGCTAAACAGTATCCCGTTTAACGCTTTTATTTTCATAGGATAATCCCCATAGTCTAAAGCTTTAATAAACATCTTTCTTGCTTGTGCCCAGTTTTTGGAATATAATGCTTTCCTTCCTGAATGAAAATATTTTCCTGCAATTATGTTGTTGTGATATTTTTTTAGTTCTTTTAGGTTGATGTTCAATGACCTTTTAAAGTTATCTGGGAGATTCATATAAAATTCCAATGCATATCTGCGGCCGGCAATTCCAAGTTCTATGTCTTTTTTTTGGCTTATTTGGTTGGAATGTCTTCTCCAATATCCAAGTAGCTCCTCTGAAAAATAGAGTTTGCCATGAAGCCCAAGATTCAACCATGTTGGATAGTCAACAAATGGGGTGTAGGTGGCTTGTTTAAATCCACCAATGCTCAACAAAGAATCCTTTCTACACATTGCAGTAACCGCAGAAATTAAATTTTTATGGAGCATTTTTCTAAAAAGCTCTATATTGCTGAGATTTAAAAAATTTTTTGGATTTTCTGGAGAAAAACTAACTAATTTTCCTTCACTGTTTGTAATACCTGCAACACCCCAAGTTAATACGATATCCTGGTCTTTAAAATATGAAATTTGCCTTTCTAATTTATCTGGGGGCCAAAAATCATCCCCTTCTAAAATTGCTATTAGTTCTCCATTTGCTTGTTTTAAAGCTTTATTGTATGTTTCATTAAGTTTCCAAATTCCCTTGTTTTTTTGCCTGAAATATTTAATTCTTTCATCATCGTATCTGCCAATAATGTTCGGTGTTTTATCTGTGGAACCGTCATCTATTATTATCATCTCCCAGTTCTCATATGTTTGAGCCATTACGCTATCAATGCATTGTGCGATGTATTTTTCGTGATTATAAGTCGGTGTTATTATTGACACAAGTGGATTTTTTTTCATATTCTCATCTTTTTTATTGAGACGTTAAAAACCTCTTTAGAGCAACTTTCCAGTGAGGTAACTGCAACCCTAGTTTTTTCAATTTTGCATTTTGAAGGGCAGAGAAGGGAGGTCTCTGAGCTAAGCGATTTAAATCAGAGGAAGTAATTGGTTCCAAGGGAATATTGCAGTTTATTGTCTCTAAAATCTCCCTTGCAAACTCAAACCATGAGCAGTATCCTGAGTTTGTCATGTGATACACGCCGTACTCTGGTTCAAGTTCAATGAGTTTCTTAAGTGTTTTCGCCACGTCGACAGTGTAAGTTGGACTCATTATTTGGTCGTTTACTATTTTTAGTGGCTCTTTCCTTTTTGCTTTATTTATAATCCATTCTACAAAATTTCCACCTTTTCCTCGAGCACCACCTCTTCCGTACAGACTAGCTACCCTTATGATATAATATTTTTTTGAGTAATTTTGCGTAAAAATCTCACCTGCATATTTACTAAGCCCGTAAACATTAATGGGGTTTGGTAAATCCACTTCGGTATAGGGATTGCCCTTTTTGCCATCAAACACATAATCGGTACTGATATAAATGTTAACAGCATCAATTTCACTTGCAATTTTTGCAACATTTAAAGCCCCAATTGAATTAACAGCAAACGCCTTTTCAGGATAAATTTCTGCATCATCGACACGTACATAAGCGGCGGTATTGATAATTACATCAGGATTTATTTTTTTCAGTATTTTCAAACTATCAAATTTGGTTATGTCCATATCTTCATGCGTCAGGGGAATGGCATTCTCAAAAGTATCAACAAGGGCGCTACCCAACTGTCCGTTTGCACCGATTATCGCTATTTGCATTCTACATCACCCAAACAACTGGTTATTTTCTTTTAACTCATTTATAGTTGGCCATTTTTTATCTTTATCGGAAACGAGGGGGTTATCAATTGGCCAATCGATATTCACATCTGGGTCGTTGTAAATCAGGCCCCCTTCATGGTCTGGAGCGTAAATATTGTCCACTTTATAAACCACGTCTGCATATTCGCTTAGAACAAGGAATCCGTGAGCGAATCCACGAGGGATATAAAGTTGGTATTTGTTAAGCTCTGATAATATTGCACCCACATATTTTCCGAAGGTGGGAGATGAACGTCTAAGATCAACGGCAACATCATAAATAACGCCCGTAACACAACGCACAATCTTTGCCTGCGCATACGGGTCTTTTTGAAAGTGCAATCCCCGCAATACTCCGTATTTGGATCTGGATTGGTTGTCTTGAATGAATTCACCAACTATTCCAGCGTTCTCAAAAACTTCTTTTTTGTAGGTTTCCATGAAAAATCCGCGGGAATCTTCGAAAATCTGAGGTTTTATCAAAATCACATCTGGAATTTCTAATTTTTTAAATTCGAAGGGCATGTTTACCACCTCAATTTCCACGGAGTTTTACTAAGGACTTTCTCATCTATAAGTTTTTCCCACCACTGCTTATTTTCCATGTACCAATTCACAGTTTCCTCTATTCCTGTGTTAAAATCATATTTTTGTTTCCAACCCAAATGCTCTTTGAGTTTGGAGGAATCTATGCTGTATCTAATGTCATGACCTGGTCTGTCTTCCACAAATTCAATCAAGTTCTCATCTTTGCCCAGTATTTTTAGAATTGTTTTAACGATTTCTATATTTGTTTTTTCTTCTCCAGCAGAGATATTATAAATCTCCCTTTTTTCTCCTTTTTCTAAAACCTTTTCTATAGCTTCACAATGGTCTAAGACATATAGCCAATCTCTTTTGTTTTCACCTGTACCGTAAATGGGTATTTTCATACCCATTGATGCCCTAATAATCGTTTTCGGAATGAGTTTTTCTGGAAACTGGTAAGGACCGTAATTGTTTGTGCATCTTGTGATAGAGACATTTAAATTATATGTCCTTGCATATCCCAGCACAAGAACATCCCCTGCAGCCTTGCTGGCAGAATACGGAGAGGAAGGTATCAATCTATCCTCTTCGGTGAAGGATCCATGGAGAATATCTCCATACACCTCATCTGTGCTTATGTGGACAAATCTGGTTTTGGGATTCACTTTTCTTATTGCCTCAAGAAGGGTTTTAACGGAGAAAATATTGTTGTCGACAAACTCCGAAGGATTTGAGATGCTTCTATCTACATGGGATTCTGCCGCAAAATTAATTACCGCGTCCGCATCTTTAATGACATTCTTCACTGTTTCAAAATCGCAAACATCTCCTTTTACGAACTCATAATGGGGATTATCTTTCAAGTCTTCAAGGTTGTCTAAATTTGAGCCATATCCGAGCTTATCGATATTTATTATTTTCAAATCATCATGTTTTCTTAACATATACTTGATGAAATTGCTTCCTATGAATCCTGCACCGCCGGTGACCAGCATTGTTCTCATTTGCACACCTCTTTTGCAGTATATTCGTAAACTATTAATACGTTTTTCTTATAAAAGAGACGATGAAAGCAATATTAATGGCAGGAGGAAGCGGTACGAGATTATATCCAATAACTCTTGCTGTGAACAAACATCTTTTACCGATATATGACAAACCTATGATATATTATTCTCTCTCTATACCCATGTTGGCTGGTATTCGGGAAATACTTGTAATATCTGATGAAGAAAGTCTTAAAACCTATAAAAAATTGTTTGGTGATGGGTCACAATGGGGCCTTAGAATAGAATATGCCGCACAGGACTCGCCGCGAGGGATAGCGGAGGGATTGATAATAGGAGAAGAGTTTTTAGATGGGGATTCGGTATGTTTGGTGTTAGGGGACAATGTGCTCTTCGGGCATGATTTGCCAAAAAATCTGAAAAAAGCAAGGGAAAAAGCAGAAAAAGGGGGAGCAGTGGTTATGGGATACATGGTAAAAGATCCAGAGCGATATGGTGTTTTAGAATTTGATGAATCGGGAAGGCCAATAAGAATACTAGAAAAACCTAAAAATCCGCCTTCTAATTACGCAGTTATAGGCGTGTATTTCTATGATTCAGAAGCACCAAATATTGCTAAAAAAATCAAACCATCATGGAGAAATGAACTCGAGATTACAGATGTGAATAATGAATATTTAGAGAGGGGAAAATTAGATGTTATAAAGTTGGGCCGCGGATACGCGTGGTTGGACACAGGCACGTACGAAAGTTTACTTGATGCAGGAATGTTTGTTAAAGCTGTGGAAGAGAGAATGGGCATGATGATTAGTTCCCCAGAAGAAATTGCCTATCGTATGAAATTTATAAATGAAGAAAAACTTAAGTTATTAGGAGGATATTTAAATAATACTTCTTATGGGAAATATTTATCAAGAATATACGATAACAAATAATAGTAATAATTAAAAATAATATTGAATGGGTAGATATCTTTTAGTGGATGTTTGTTAGTCTTAAAAAATCCTACATCACAACGGGGGAAAATATAATAAAACCAAATTACATGAGGCGACTAATGGCGGACATAATAG
>WAOD01000041.1 GCA_015521465.1 DHVE2 group archaeon | reverse complement strand
GTGGACGTTAAGGTGGATGAACAAGCCAAAAGGCTGAGGAGCTATGCGGAAAAGCATCGATATGTACCGCTCATGGGCTTTGATGTGATTCACAGCGACACGGTGAACATCCGCCCAGATGTGAAGTGGGCAGCGGTCATGGTGTTCGATTCTATGCTGGACGAGGCACTGGATAATGTACTCAGGAACTGGGACGAGCCGGGAAAGCGGGCCATGTACCTAAAGGACCTTAGGGATGTGTTCGTATCGCTGCCGTTGATGCAAGGGATAAGGGGAGCTTCATTGGTCGATAAGAAATTTAAGCGAGGCTCGGAGTTTGAACTATGAAGATCTTGGATGTACTCCTCAGGCACAACGGCGATGTGGGCCTTGCGGTGGTGTACATAGTGGGCATGCCGGGGAGTGGGAAGACCACGTTAACATATACACTCATTTCAAAGATTGTGGAGCGAGTGGGGAGAGAGCGGATCCATTATGTGAGAACGAGAGAAATAAAAGATGTTTTCGAGTTGATAAACCCGGAGCGGGAATACCAAATATTCTTTGTGGACGATGCGATGAAAAAGCAAAATGCGAGAAGGAGCATGAGCTCTGAAAACCTTGAGATATACGAGAAGCTCCCGGACGTGCGGCATATAGCGAGAGAGAAGGGACTCAAGGAGGGGAAAATAATAATCTTCATAGCAGCGCAGGTCCCGCGGGGTGTGGATCTGGTAATCCGCAATTTTGCGAAGTTTACAATATTCAAAAGTATGAACTTATACGAGGATGAGCACCGTCGCATCCTGCATGCTTTGGATATTCCGTACTATGAGATTGTGGACTGGATCGACGGGGTTATATCTGAGAATCCGGAAGAGCTCTCCCGTGCACTTATCATAACACAATCTGGAAGATGGGGCTGGTTGAAATTCACACCTCAGAATGGAGTTAAGCCGGATGTGGATAACTATTTCGTGATCGAGGAGAAAGAAGAGAAAGAGGAAGAGGTGGAAGAGGTCCAGACAGATGATATTAACGAGCTCATCAGGGAGGAAATAAAGAAAATGAAAAGGTCCCGTAAATGGAAAAAGAAGGCGGAGATTATGGAGAGATTGATGCAAGGAGAGACGAGGCTCAGGTTATCGGAGATATATGGCATTCCTGAGAGCACACTTGGGGATTATTCGAATCAGGCGATGGGAGAGCTTCGGCGTCGCATAGGACTCAAGTACGAGGGCGTGGTCGCGAAGAAGCTCCAAGATATGGGCTTTGAGAACGTGCGCAGGATGGGAGGGCAGAGCGAGCCCGATATCTTGGCAGAGAAGGATGGGGAGAAATACGCGGTATCTGTGAAAATTTACAACTACGGGAGACATAGGCATTCTCTCCCAATTTCCGAGTTTACTCCCGAGCTGAAATGGGCAGATGAGAATGGGGGAAAGGCATACGCGTATTATACCAATCTTAGATGGGGAGAGAGTTACTTTTTTGAAATTCCCCGAGGCTCGGATCTCGTAACTTTGAAAAAAGGAAAAGGCCCCATTAATTGACCTCACGGATTGCCATTTTTTGCTGTTTACTCCCTGATTTGCGTGTTGTTTTTCATGTGGGAAATGGCTACTTATGACGGACATTTTCGTGTTTATCAACTCAAAAATAAGTAGATTATGAAAATGGAAGAAAATGAAAATAGAAACCCAAAAAAGAGGGGGTGAAAATTCAAAATTTCCGTCGTGCATCCCCTCCCTTCCGCCTGCGGCGCCTGGCGGCTTTGGCGAGCGAGCGGTTCGGGACGGGATGCGAAGGTTCGGGTGCGGTTTGGGTGTGGGAGGGAGCGAAGAGCCCGAGCGAAGCGAGGGCAGGGGAGGAGAGAGGGAAGGGGGCGCACAGCGGGGCAACTATCCGTGTTTTAAATAAGTTTAAATAAGATTCGTTATCTTTATATACGTGCTTATCATATAGTTAGTTAGTATACCCCCTGCCGTTCCCCTAAGGTCGTATATCTTGGGGGGATGGCAGGAATATATACTTCGGATAAGAGGTGCTTGTGATGGTGGAAAATGTGGGATTTTGTGAGGATTGGGCAGTTGTGTTTATAGATGGAGGATACCTTGAAAAGGTAAAAGATGGGGTTTATGGAAGTAACATAAAAGTGGATCTGGAATGTTTATCTGAAAAGTTGGCGGAGCCACATAAAAGATTTCGCACATATTATTATAACGCATACCCTTACCAAAACCCTAATGACCCTACTGATGATGAAAAAAAACGTTTTTCCAAGGCTCAAAGATTTTATGATAGGCTCAATAAATTGAATAGATTTGAAGTTAGACTGGGGAAAACAGTAAAGAGGTATTCCTCTGATGGATCTATATACTACACCCAAAAGGGGGTGGATGTTTATTTCTCTATAGATATACTGAAAGTGGCTTGGAGTGGCTATGCCAAGTATATTGTTTTGTTAGCTGGGGACTCAGATTTTGTACCAGCAATAAAAGCAGCTAAAGAAAAGGGAGCTATTGTAAAGTTGATATATTGTGATAGCAACGGGCCACCAAACGATTTACTCAATACAGTTGATGAAAGAATCCCACTTTCTAAGAAATTATTTGATGATTGCAAATTATCATAATGTATTATATGCACACCTCCCGAATGGTTTATTTCAAATTTTATAAATTAATTAACAAGTACTGCATATGTCTGGGTAGCGGTTAAATTAATTGCGCTTTCTCCAACCATGGCCCCATATGCTGTGGTTTCGGCAGGATAATACACTACCCCGTTGATTGGTATGGAATATATAGTACCCTTAGCATGCGTGGGTTTGCCTGAGGTTAAATTCACTATCCCCATAACGTGCCCCTGCCCGGGTGCCTCATTGGGTATAAAGAGAAAACCACTATGAAAACCTGCAGTTTTGAGCAGAGAGAGATAAAAGATGGAATCATCAAGGCACTCCCCAGAGTGAAGTACAAGAGTCTCCACGGGATACTTTGCGGGAGTATCCGCATAGTAATAAGTTCCCGGAAGGTTATCTCCGTTATTGTAAACATCGCCATTGGAGCCATCTACAATCTTATTTTGAACAAGGCTAAGAAGCGCATCCGCAAACTCCTCATCGGAGGATGTGGTGAGCTTTGATTTTACCGAGTTAACTATGGTCCGCATCACGCTATCCGTGACCACGTAATCCTTAAATTCTTCCATATATTGTGATGTACCGGGCAAATGTGGTTTTTCTTTATATTCCAGATAAAGCTGTGGATCGATTTCCAGATAAAGCCAATATTTGTTATTGCCATAATCCGTGGTGAAAAATAGGAGCACGATAAACTTCTCATTGCTGAAATCCGTGAGATTCTCATATTCTCCGTATAAAGCGGTGTAATTTGCGAGAAGTGCGTTATATTGCTGAACCTGCATTAAATAACTTTGGTTAAGGGAGGAGTAATTTAAAACAAGGGAATTATATCTTAGAGACAAGGCAGTATAGTTATTTTGGAGCGACATAAGCTTACTTCTTAAATCTGCATTTTCGTTCTGAAGAGGAGAGATATAAAAGATCCCGAGGGCTGCGGAAGTGACGAGCAGGGCCACGATGAACCCAGCCGCAAAACCCTTCCAGAATTTAGATTTTGGAGGTGCTGGCGGTGGAGTGAGCTCCGTTGCGGTTTTCTCCTTTATTTCACGAGGCTCCCCACGAGGTATAATCATTGGCTCGTACTCTATCTTATTAACATTCTCATCTTTATCAAATGCAAATCCGCAGTAAGGGCACGATTTGGAATTTGCAGGTATTTCTCTCCCGCAATTCGGACATTTCACGGTATCGGACAGCTCCACACCGCATACGGGGCACACTTTCGCATCCGCGGGGATTATGCTTCCACAATTTTCACAAACTGCAATATCTTCCCTGAGCTGCGCACCGCAATAGGGGCAAATAAGAGCATCATCTGGCACTTCGCGGTGGCAATGCGGGCAAATGGCCATGTTTTACTCCTCCTTTTTCTTCTTTTTCCGGTAGTATTCAATTAGCTCATTGAGCTTGGGAATAATGATATATCGGACATATTTCACATGTGCGCAGTCGAAAGATTTATCGCCATCGCAAAATATCCTTAGTTGACCATGTGGGCTCCGGGATAGGAACACATCGTAGATTCTCCCATCCGTGCGATCCTTGACGGCTATGAGCGTTTTGCCGTTCACATTCGCCACGTTGGTGTGCTCCATCCTCGCCATCCTCTTTACGTCCTCCTCGCTTAACTCGTATTCCTCGGCTACTACCTTGATTTTCTCAAGCTCCTCTATCCTCCTCCGAGCAGCATCAATAATCAACTCGGATGGGGTATGGTACATATCAAGCTCCCCTGATTCGATTGCTTCTTTTGCCTTTTCCCAAACCTCTACGGGTATAGAGACGGATTTCCACCTTGGCTTTTTTTCAGTCATATCTGTGTTAATAATGACATACAATTATTTAAAAATCCTTAAGTTAGATTTGTGTTAATATTGACACAAAATTTAAATACACTCTTTGCATGTCATAATATTGTGATAAATATGAATGATGATGGGTTTAGAAGCATACGGTTGAAAAGCCCGCTATTAAACGCTGTGAAAAGATTTCTTATGGAGCACCCAGAGCTTGGGTATAAAGGGCTGGCCGACTTTGTGACTGACGCAGTAAGAGAGAAGCTCATCGAGCTAAACACCCAGCTCGGGGCTGCTAAGCAGGAGGTGGAAGCGTGAGGGAGAAGAAGGTGGACATGCGGACGCTGGAGATTTCCGTGTCAATGATTGAGGATGACAGCGTGCGCGAAGTGCTCGAAGACCTGCTCGCCGTGCTCAAAAAGCAGCAGGACAGAATCGCATGGATCGAGACCTACGCGGAAGGGGTGCGATGATGAATAGCGATGATGAGATTGAGCGAATAGGGGAAGTGTTCAGGGAGAATGGTATAGGATTAACTGAGGTAGCAAAGTGGTGGGTTTATACTTATCCGTTGCGTTTTTTCGATGATGACTTAATTGGAGGCATAACCACCAGAATGATGAAAATATTAGAGGAATTGGAGAAGAGGAAGAAAGTAGCAGACTCTGCACAGGAGGAGAGAGCATGATCCGCGGGCAGCTATCCCTTGATGAATATAATGACCCGTTCGGTTCTTTCGTGCTCCCGCGCTATTTCGAGGGCCGACCCGTGTACGAGTATCTGCAACTTATAGCGCTGCACATTGCCGCGGAGAAGGGAGCCGTGACAGCTGACGACCTCAGGGAGTACTGCTCACCCGAGACGAATCGGAAGGTACTGGGTGCAGCTCTCGGAGCGCTGAAGAGGAAAGGCGCGCTGAAGCCCGTGCAGTATGTGCGCTCAGGCGTGCCGAGCAATCACGGGCGCGGGATATGGGTGTATGCGCTCACAGAAGAGGGGAGAGAGCTCTTAGAAGAGTTGAAGGGATGGGAGAGCAGCTCCGGCACCGGTGCGAGCCCGGGCCGGGGTTCTATGGAGGGAGAGAGATGAGAGAAGAAGAGCTAAAGAGATGGATGCGCTTGGGGCTAGGGCCTAAAAAATACTCCAACAAAACAATAAAGAAGACAATCACGTACCTTAAATTTTTAGAAAGGAGACTTTCTGTGGATCTGGATAAAGTAACGCTGGAAGAGCTTGCGGACATCCTCGCAGACGTAGAAGATGCAGGGGTAGCGGTGAAAACAATTAACAACTGGATCAAATACCTAAACCGTTATCTTCTCTTCCGCGGTATAGATAAGCTTAAGTACCGGCCTCAGTGGGAGAATCCAGATGTGTTTTTCTATGTGCCCACAGATAAGGACAGGGAGAAGATTCTATCGGTGCGTTGGTCCAGGCCGGAAATTCACTGGCGCAATCACTGCATTCTTTTGGTCCTATTTGACACAGGTATCAGGATCGACGAGCTGGTGCATCTTAATTGGCAGGACATAGACCGCTCTCCGGAAGGCGTGCCTATCATTCACATTAGGCACGGGAAAGGCGCTAAGCAGAGGGTGGTACCCATACACCCAAAGGTGCTTGATGAGCTATACAAGTACCGGAAATATTACCGCATAGACAGCGACCCAAACGCCATATTCACAACAATAAACGGGAGGTTGGATTACAACTATGCCCGCAATCTGGTAAAAGAGGCAGGAAAGAAGGCAGGCGTTCCGCAGTTCCATGCCCATGCTGCCAGACATTGGAGGGCCATAAGCTGGCTTAAACAGGGTATAAACCTCGAAACTATCCGCAGGTTTTTGGGACACGCCAATATCAAAAGCACGGCGGTATATGTGCGTTGGATGGAGATGCAAGATTCTTTTTCTGAGATTGTGAAAAAAGATAAAACATTCGGAGGTTGGGCCCACAAGGGTCCAGAGTATATAAACAAAAAAGGAGGTGATGAATAGATGGATAAGGAAAATAGCGGATTTGAGAAAAGCGAAAATGTTCGGATCCGATGGTCCCAGAACAAAGAAAAGCGGGCCAGGAGGGATTCGAACCCCCGGCCACGGGATTAAGAGTCCCGCGCTCTACCTAGCTAAGCTACTGGCCCTTTCAAGGAGGTATAAGTATCACCCATATAAATTTTTGCAGTGGTTTAATTATTTTCATCCTTTCTTAATTGCTAAAAATTCGGCATTCTGTTATTGCGTTTTGACGATAATTATACAGTTAAGTACAGTGATTAAGCCCGTTTTGGAAAATGTAATATATATATAAGCAATCTCCCCCGTATGCCCCAAAAAGCAGGAGCCTCTAGTTTCGCATTTGTTGCGATTATAACCTTTGTGACGTGGATAGCGTTGATATTCTCCCCGGGAATCCCTATGGGGGATTTTCTGCAGGAGGTAATCATGGCTGTTATAGTTTCTCTGACAGTTGCTGCGTTGACTTACAAGCATCTTCCGAACGCGTCGTTGAAATATTTTCATCCAAGGCGTCTTGGTTATTTGTTTGTTTACGTGCTGGTATTTATAAGAGAGTTAATCAAGGCTAACTTGAATATGGCAAGAATTGTTTTGAGCCCTAACCTGCCTCTCAAGCCGGGAATTGTTAAGATAAAAACCGACTTAAAACCAGATTTTGCTCGTTTGCTGCTCGGCAACTCCATTACTTTGACTCCAGGTACAATGACCATGGAAGTTAACGGTGGCACTCTTTACATTCACTGGGTTGAAATATGTGAGGATCTCAAGGATGCTGGAGATATAATAAAAGGCTCTTTTGAGAAGTGGCTTAAGGGGGTGTTCTCTTGAATTACTATTACCTGGGAATTGTAATTTTGCTGGCAATAGGCACGATACTTGCGCTTTACAGGCTTCTCAGGGGTCCAACTGCTGCAGATAGAATGGTTGCTTTAGATGCCATAACAAACGTTACTGCAGGTATGATAATATTCATTGCGCTGCTATCCGGTAGGTTTATCTATGTTGATGTGACCCTTGTGTTTGCCATACTTTCCTTTGTTGGACTTATTATCGTGGCAAGATATCTGGAGGGAGGAATATGATTGGTTTAATTCTTTATTACATCGGTCTTGCGTTGTGCTACGTTGGCTCTCTATTTTTTATACTTGGGGGTATTGGTCTTTACAGAATGCCGGACGTGTACAACAGGATGCAAGCTTCAACAAAGACTACAACTATGGGTCTGATGTCCATTGTTCTCGGCGTGGGACTAATGCAGCCTTACTGGATTGTTAAAGCTATAGTTATTATTGTCTTCATAGCTCTGACAGCACCTGTGGGTGCGAGTGCTATGGCCAGGGCTGCATACAAGTCAGGTATACCGCTGTGGGAAGGAACTGTACACAATGACTGTGATGCACCTTCTTGCAAGGAGGTGGAACAGCAATGATGATATTCACCGTGATCTCGTGGATTCTAGCAGTTCTCGTAATAGCACCAGCAATATATGCAGTTGAGTCCAAAGATTTACTTTCTGCGGCAATTGCTGCGGGGTTTGCGGATTTGGCTGCGGCCATACTGTTTCTGGTGCTTCAGGCTCCAGACGTGGCCATTACTCAGGCAGCCATAGGGGCAGGAATCACTCTGGCCGTATTTGTTTATGCCATAAGACGAACTGAGAGGTGGGAAAAATGAGAAAGATTGTAGCTGCTATTATATCCATAACCGTATTTGTGATTCTCACATACTTCTTCATTACTTCCTCAGCACCGATAAACTATACCACCGGCGGACAGTACATAAACCCGATAACGCATGAGCATTCAAACCAGTCTGTGCCTCAGCAGTACCTCAAAGATTCCAAAAAGGATACCGGAGCTTCCAATGTTGTTACTGCAATAGTGGTGGAGTACAGAGGTTTTGATACTCTTGGCGAGGTAACTGTGCTTTTCACTGCTGCTACGGGTATTGCGTTGCTTTTGGACGAGTTGAAGAGAAGAAACGTTCCCCATGATGAGCCAAATTTTATCGTAAAGGTAGGAAGTATAGTGGTGTTGCCCTTCATAGTTGTTGTTGGCACGTATATCTTCATACATGGTCATTTGACTCCTGGTGGGGGTTTCCCTGGAGGTGCAGTAATAGCGTCTGGTTTTCTCCTTCTCCTTCTGGTTCATACCAACAGGGGGTTGCCAGAGCGAAAATTGTCAGTTACAGAGAGCATTGCAGGAATGACCTACGCACTGATAGGTCTTTTAGGTCTTGTTTTCGCTCACGAGTTTTTGGAAAATTACCTTCCTTTGGGTACTTTCACCTACCTGTTCAGTGCCGGCATAATTCCTCTTATTTACATAGCCATTGGCTTCAAGGTTGGTTCGGAACTGGGTGGCATCCTGCACAATCTCAAGGGGGTGCATGAAGAATGACTTACGAGCTTCTTCAGCCGGTATTCGTCATATCGATGGCGCTCATAGCTATTGGATTATATGGTGTGATGAGCAAGAAGAACATTCTTAAGATAATCCTTTCAATAGGGATCATGGATACTGGCGTGAATATCCTGATTGTTGCTATGGGTTACATTCCAGGTGGTACAGCGCCAATTGAGAACGGAAATTATCCTGTCTACATGGATCCTGTACCTCAGGCATTAGTTCTAACAGCTATCGTCATAGGTGTATCTGTAACTGCTCTTGCCCTTGCGGTTGCTATGGGTTATTATAGAAAGACGGGCACTCTTGAGCTTGATGATGAGGGGGTGATGAAATGGTAAGTATACCTCCAGTCTTGCTCATTGCGTTCCCCCTGTTTTTCGCATTTTTAGCGCCGCTTATAAACATGGTATCTAAGAAAGCCGTTAAACCTTACACTCTATTTGTGTTGCTTCTAAACTCCTTATTTGCCATTCTCCTGTTCTTAGAAGTGCAGTCCAATTCAGTGGTCTACGAGCAGTTATCAGGTTTTTATCCGCCTATTGGAATTCTTTTATCTGTGGGATATATCGGTGCTATTCTTGCCGTGGTGATCAATGTTTTAGCTATGGTTGTTTATATCTCTTATTTTGGAGACGTGGAGAATTCCGTGAAGTTCTCCATGATTTACATGCTCGTGACCGCCTCTTCCACGGGCATAGTAATCACTGGTGACCTGTTCAACATGTTCGTATTTTTCGAGATAACTGCTGTGGGTTCGTACGGATTAGTTGCATCCATGCGAACTAAAAAGGCCTTTGAAGGAGCTTTTAAGTATATAGTTTTAGGTTCTGTGGGGTCTTCCTTCATTCTTTTGGGTATTGCTACCATATACGGTTATTTAAAAACCCTTAACTTCTATGACATTGCTGCAAGGATAAATACAATGCCCGAGACTGCAAGGTTAATGGCATTCATCTTTCTACTAATTGGAATTGGTGTGGAAGCCGAGATTTTCCCTCTAAATGGTTGGGTCCCGGATGCGTACGAAGGTTCAAGCAACAGGGTTGCATCTTTCTTGTCGTTAGGTCCTTCAAAAGCGGGAATTTATGCCATAATTCGCCTGTTGTTTACTCTTGTCCCAATCATGAGTGGTTTCACCCTTGCTTTGATACTCGGAATATTCACCCTTGTTATAGGTGAACTTGCCGCTTTGAAGCAAAAAGACGTCAAGCGCATGCTTGCGTACTCATCAATAGGGCAGATGGGCTTGATATTAATTGCTATTTCAATGCACAGCAAGTTTGCGTTTATTGCTGCGGTGTTTCTCATGGTAAGTCATGCCCTTGCCAAATCCCTGCTGTTCTTGGGAACACGTAATTACGATGCGGGCACGCTAAAGAATCCGTGGATTGCCGGGCCAATTTTCATTGGTGTTCTCTCCATAATTGGAATGCCGCCTTTCCCTGGATTCTGGGGTAAGTGGTACCTCATGCTGAATCTTGCTGCAGAAGGATTGTGGAGCATAATATTGATAGTGGTGTTTGCTGCGGTTGTTGAGGGTGTTTATTATGCAAGATTCCTTTTCAAAGGAACGGGTAGTGATGCGAGGAGCATAACAAAAAGTGAGGTCGCCGCGATATTTCTTCTTGCTATTATGTTAGTTCTCATAGGGATATTCCCTCAATACCTGTACACTCCTGCAGTCAAGGCGGCGGCATCCCTTTTAGGAGGTGGTCCCTGATGATAGTTGAAGTATTGGCTATACTGCTTGGCACTGCATTCCTGATGCTTGCTCTAAATAAATTTCCTAAAATAGCGGGAACAATTGCCTTCTTTGTTTCCCTGCTTCCTTTTTTGGCAGTTCTTTCATGGGCGGGTCAGATGGGTATAAATATTCCGTCTTATCTTAATCTCCTGCACTTTGAAAGCATGGCCACGTATAATTTGGGTGCAGGTTCGCTTCTTTTAGAAATCACGCCTCTGGGGTGGTTCTTCCTGCTTCTTCTGGCAAGTCTGTTCCCTATGGTGATGCTTTATTCTGTGTCATTTGTGAGAGAAAATGCCGGGGGGTTCTACGCTGCAATGCTCATGACCATGTTAGGCACCTTTGGAATAATTCTTGCTAAGGATATGCTCACGTTCTTCCTATTCTGGGAAATTATGTCGTGGAGTATATTTGCTCTTGTTCTCAGGGGTCATGACAGGCGTGCCATAGTGAGTTATCTTGCCTTTGGCTCAATGTCTGCTATGCTGATACTCTTCGGGTTTATGATTCTGTATTATGATACTGATACATTGCTATTTGCGCATATGCATCTTGCTCCCACCAGGTTGAACCTTGTTGCTTTGTCGATGATTGTTGCGGGGTTTGCGGTTAAGGGAGCACTCATGCCCATGCACGTGTGGGCCCCTCATGCGTATTCCAAGAGTGAAGAGCCTTTCGTGGCGTTTCTTTCAGGTGGCCTGAGCAAGCTGGGGTACTTTGGAATGATGCTATTTATGTACAGTGTGGCAGGTATGGGATTACTGGCTTCATGGGGTACCTTCAGGGATGTCTCCTGGTTTGGATATTCACTTGCCGTGGTTGGTGCATTCACGGCATTTGCAGGTACTATTCTGGCAGTTATGCAGGATGACCTTCGCAAGCTGCTCGCTTACTCATCTATCGGGCAGCTTGGATACATTGCAATTGGTATGGGTATTGGCACACCACTTGCTATTACCGGTGCTCTGTTTCAGGCTCTTAACCACACTTTCTTCAAAGCGGTGCTTTTCCTGGCTGCAGGTGCGGTTTATTATCGCACCGGTAAGTGGAAGATAAGCGAGCTGGGAGGTCTTGGCTACAGGATGCCATTTACTTTCCTGGCATCTTTATTTGCAATATTTGCCCTTGCAGGAATACCCATAACCAGCGGTTTTGCGGCCAAGTGGTTGCTGTACGAAGCGGCTATAGAAAAGAAGTTCCTGTTTGTTACGCCCATAATGCTCATTGCTGGGGTGGGTGCATTTCTTTACGCTTACAAAATTCTCTATGGTGTTTTCCTTGGTGAGCCAAGGTACGATGTGAAAGAAGCACCTCTTGGTCAGTTGGTGGCCATGTGGATTCTGGTTTTGCCGCTGGTTATATTCCTTGTGTTCCCCGGCTGGGTTGCAGATATGGCCGCACCAATCCTCAAAGAGTATGGCATGCAGGCGATACCACACACGCCATTTGTGATAACAACATCTCTTGGTGTTTACAACACTCTTGCAGTGATTTTTGGCATAATTGGAACATTGCTCTTGGCTCTGGTTCTCTACAAGTGGAAGCCGCAGGAGGTCGTTCCCCACGAGGATAATTACCTTGCGGGTGAACCCCCTGAACTTTACGAAAATATATCCATGCATGCTGCTTACAAGTACTACGAGCCCTTTGAGGAAGTGTTCCTGCCGTACTTCAGGAGCGGTGCTGAGAAACTTTGGGAAGTGGTGCTTTACGCAGGTGAGATTCTGGGAACCGGTGCGAGAAAGATATACACGGGGATGGTTGAAGATTACACCATGTATATACTCCTGTTCTTCATCATCCTGATAGGGTGGTGGTTGCTATGGTAGATTTCTTTGCTTTGGGTGAGCAGATACTTGTAATGGCGTTTCTTGTAACATTGGGATATGCAATAGGCATGTTCTTCAACGGATTTGCAAGGAAGATCACTGCGAGGATTCATAATAGGGTAGGTCCTCCTATTTATCAGGGTTACATAGATGTTTTCAAGCTATTTGGAAAGAAAACAAACATTTCTCATGGGTGGATATTTGACCTTGCAGCACTGTTCTCGATAGCGGGCATAACTCTCGTGTTTCTGTTTCTGCCAGTGGCGGGTTTCTCCATGCTGAGCACTGACGGGGATCTGTTTCTTATATTGTACCTCCTTGCCATACCTGCCCTTGGATTTGCTTTAGGTGCCGGTGCAAGCGGCAATCCCAATGCTGCGGTGGGTATAATGAGGGCACTTATGACCATGCTTGCTTATGAGCTTCCTCTGGTTATGGTTATAGTTGCTATGATGGTTCATTACAACACCACTTCCCTTGCAGGTATTGTGGCAGCACAGTCCAATATGCACTGGGCTATATTCCTTCCTGTGTTTTTAATTGGTGCCATCGTTGCAGACATGGCACTTCAGGGGATGCTTATGGAGAAGCCATTTGACATACCCATAGCACCCCACGAGATAGCGACCGGTCCAATGGTGGAATTCGGGGGTAAGCATTTAGGTGCCCTCATGCTTTACAAGATGATGGGTATAGTTGTAGAAACAACGCTCTTTGTTGATCTGTTCCTTGGTGGCGGTGTGATTCTTTCAGTAGCTCAGTACGGATGGCTTGCTTACGTTGTTAATTTCCTGGTGTGGTTTGGTTTGATTACTTTCGTGTTCTTCCTGGCTCTTTTGATAAATGCGGTGTTTCCAAGATTCAGAATTGAACAGGCTCTCAAGTTCTACTGGAAATACGATGCGTTGGTTGCCCTGCTAATTCTTATATGGATATTTGTGGAGGTGAGCACATGACTCTAAACCATGATGATTGGGGTAAAGTAGCGAGAATGATGAGCAAGCGCTCTCTGTGGATGGTGCACTTCTGTACGGGTTGTGGAGCAATGGAGATGCCTCCGGTCATGACATCTCGCTACGATATGGAGCGCTTTGGCATGCACGCCATGGCAACCCCGCGACAGGCTGATGTGTTTTTAGTAACTGGATACCTTGCAGTTAAAACTCTTAAACGCGTGGTGCAGGTTTACGAGCAGATGAGGGATCCAAAATACGTCATAGGATTCGGCTCTTGCACAATAAACGGTGGCATGTACTGGGATTCATACAACACGATAAAGGATCTGAGTAAATATATACCTGTGGATGTGTACATAGCTGGCTGTATGCCGAGGCCAGAGGCGATAATAGATTCTTTCCTGAAACTTATGGATATGATTGATAAAGGAGAAGCCATTGGCTGGAAGAAGTATCATAAGTATTATGATCAGTACAAGAAAAACCAGCGCATGGCATATGCTTATCGCCTTGATGAAGTTGAGGATATAAAGGAGGATGATGCCAAATGATGGCAAAGGAGCTTTTTCCCGAGGCCCAGGAGCTTCGGAAAGGGCGCATTCGTATAGAAACCATAAAGGATAAGGTTACTGAAATTATTAAAAAACTGAAGGAAAACGGGTACGGGCATTTTGTTATGCTATCCTGCGTGGACTGGATAAAAGAGGGAAAATTTGAGTTGGTTTACCAGATGTGGTCTTATGAGTACAGGGAGCACGTGATGATTTCTATAAAGATTGCCCGGGAGGGAGATAGCATGGTCACGCTCCGTGACTTGTTCCCTCAAATTGAAACTTACGAGCGTGAGATTCACGAGATGTTCGGCGTGAATTTTGTTGGCAATCCCCGGCTTGGCGAGTTCATCCTCGAAGGATGGCCACATATGCCCCCCATGCGCAAGGATTTCGACACGGAGAAGTTTGTTAAAGAGCTCTATTACAAAATTCCCGAGGTGAAGGAAGAATGAAGCCCATTGAGAAAGAATACGAGTTGTTCATTGGTCCGAATCATCCAGGAGCAACAGGAAATATGAGCTATCATATCTGGGTGGAGGGCGACAAGGTTAAAAAAGCGGAAACTCGTGTGGGTTATCTTCACCGTGGATTTGAAAAGCTAATGGAGAAGAGGATATGGATGCAGAACGTTCCCTTAGTTTGCCGTATTTGCGTTCCGGAGCCAGATGTGAACGAAGCCTCGTATTCTATGGCTGTTGAAGACCTTATGGGCTGGGAAATTCCTGAGAGGGCAAAATATATTCGAACTATAATACTGGAAATGGCGAGGATTAGTGCCCATCTTCTTACGGTGGGAGGCATTGCGGCATCTTTGGGTATTTACACCGCTGCACAGTGGGGTGTTGGAGACAGAGATTATCTATTGGATGTTTTTGAGCAGATTACTGGAGCGAGAGTTTATCACATTTACATCTGGCCCGGTGGTGTGCGGTGGGATGTTCCGAAGAACACAAAGGAGCTTTTGACCAAGGTGCTTGATTACCTTGAGAAGCGTATGCCTCTTTACGAGGATTTGATAATTAAAAACAAGGTATTCATAAGGAGAGCTGCCGATGTGGGTGTGATTCCTAAAGACAAGGCAATTGAATGGGGCGTTACTGGTCCAAATCTCAGGGCTGCAGGTTATCAGTTGGATTTCAGAAAGTTAGAGCCTTATGCAGCGTATGATAAAATTGATTTTGAGGTTCCGTACTACCCGAAGCTCGGTGAATACGAGGTTCTGTCAGATGGTAGTGATATATACACGAGAACTGCCATAAGAATGCTTGAGATGCAGCAGAGCATAAATATAATACGGCAGGCTCTCAAGGATATGCCTGAGGGAGACGTGCTTTTAAAGCACCCGCAGTGGTTTGCCTGGAAAGTGCCTGCTGGATATTCTTATGTGCGTGTTGAGAGTTCCAAGGGAGAGTTCGGATACTTTGTGGTTAGTGATGGTGGCAAGAAGCCGGTTCGCGTGCATGTGCGTGGGCCATCTTACACGCATGGTATAAATGTTATGGAAACCATTGCTAAGGGATTGAATGTGGCCGATTTTGCGCCCACTGCAATAAGTCTGGACGTGTGCCCTCCGGATATTGAGAGGTGATATGAATGGGTGGAAGTGTAACCAAACCATTTCATGCACTTGTGCATCTGGTTCGCAAGCCCCATACTGTAAAGATACCTTACGAGAAGCATACAGATATGCTTGG
>WAOD01000040.1 GCA_015521465.1 DHVE2 group archaeon | reverse complement strand
AATTTCGAATAAGGTACGAGATAAAAAGGGAGTCGAGGAGGGATATGGGGGGCAAATATTATATATAATTACATTATAAACACCCTGGTAATATTCTTTTAAAATTTAAATTGGGTAAATATATGAAAAAGGAGGCGAGAGGAAGATGAAGTATGCGTGGATATTGGCGGGGGCTCTCACATTATTGATAGTCGGGACGGCAACGCTGCCCATGGCAAATGAGAAGGAGTACCATGCTCGGGATTATCTAAAACTCTGGTTCGAGGTAGAGAAAAAACCAAAGCCCAACATGGTTCCAGGCGGAGATTTTTACCTTTCTCTCTACGCCCATAATAAGCTCACTGACCAGGATAAGGGGTTCGGAGTGGATGTGCTGGAATGGAAGCTACATAATGAGTTGGAATGGCACGATGCAACTCCCTACGTGGGCAATGGTATTGTGGTGATAGATCCAAATAAAACAGTAAAAATCTACACTTTCCACATACATATACCGGATAGCGTGAGCGGCAATTGGAGTGTGATGGTTAATATTCGTTTTTATCTCCGTGGAACAGGATGGGGTGAAGATAATGGGATAGATACAGACACTGTGTGGGATCACTATAACTTTTACGTAAATCCAGCCGGGAACAGCGGAGGAAACAACAATAACACCTCTATCACCGAGGTTGGCGGTATGCCCATGTGGGAGATGGGAGCGATAGCTGGTGTGGTCATCGTAATTTTAGTGGCGACCGCTGTTGTGGCTCTGGCTAAGAGGAAGAGATAATTTTTCAACCTCTTTTTTATTTGTAAAGATTTCCTGCTCATACTTTATTAGTTTTATCTATTTGCATGGTTGCAACTTATCCTAATTAGAAGTTTCTCAGAGGAGTCCAAAAGAAATTAAGAAGAAAAAGTATATAAAGAATAATATTTTTCAAATCCGGAATTGTAAACAACCCACAGCTCTATGTGCTGTTCTCCTGCAGCAAAGGAAATTACTGGCTTATCTCCTCCAATGTAATAGCCGTCTACGAACCATATGATGCTTGAGATTCCACTGTAATTCTCCAGAAGTGGCAAAAGAACATAGTTTACTCCGCTATGCGTGGAATTGGTCAGTGGGGCTTCTGCGATATTCGTAACATTTTCTCTTACTATACCTATTCCTTTGCCTATCTTATTTTTGTTGAAATAGAATCCATATACCTTTAACAGGTACATACCATTGCCACGACTCTTGAAATTCATAGTAACAAAACCATCGGGATTTATCCGGAGGTAATACCCGTCTTTCTTTGCAATTTTATCGTATCCGTAGCTGCTGTTCAGTAATTTAACTCGATTAAGATGTACTATTCTGTAATGATGTGATATACCCACAAAGTCGAGTCCGTTCCGGTCTTTCATAAGGAATCTTAGTTCCACTTTTCCTTTATGCCTGTGTATGTAGTGGCTGAGATCCATAACATTGGTGTGTAGATTGTGCCTCACTTTTATCTCTGCTATTTTCTTCCACTCTCCGCTTTTGTTAGCGTATATCCATATAGTAGAGAGTGTTCTCGGTGGCCTGAATACCATGGTATTCACTTTTTTGTTCTCCACAGGGGGGGTTATCTATTCCTCTGATCAAGAGTAAATTCCTTTTGCTCAAGTTTAAAGTCACATCTACATAGCTCCCTTTATCCCCAATCCAATAATGATTATCCTCTTTTCCAATCAAAGAAGTTACATTTTTTCCAGTGTTATCTTTCATTATTCCTGTTTCTACATCTCTGTATGCATAAACTTTCCCTCTGTAGCTCTCTGCAACTTCATACCCCTGCGGGACATTCACCTTATAAAGCTTTACATTATCAATATAATCAACGTCATTTCCAGACTCGCCAATACCAATGGTTATTCTCCCGTCACTTTCATTTCCGTTGAATAAATAATAATCTTTTGTTTCTAAATTGCGGCGCGTTGCGTTTTCTGACCAAACTAATATGTTGTTTTGCGCTTTCCATTTACCGTTGTATGTGTATAGAAACGGGCAGGCACCACTGCTTGGGGGCGGGGAACCACTATCTTCTATAGCAACAATTGTTGCCGATTTAATTCCACTAACCCATATCCCCATATACCAGCTTACCTTCCATGATGAATCTCCATAAAATTGGTTTACCTCTATTGGATAGTTGAGGTATAGAAAAGAAGTCACGGTATAACTGCCGGCTGAATTCCATGTGTGTACCATCTCAAACACTGTTTGTGTGCTATTTTGCGAGTATACATCCTCATCTACCGGTATATCCAAGGTATGTCCATCTCCGAAATTTACTTGCATCCTTGGTACGCCTATATAATAAAGAACATCTTGGTGGGGTACACTTATCCTTAAGAAAGATGATTCACTTTTATAGACATGATTTGACTGCCCCTCTGCTGGATTTACAATCCAAATATCCGTTGGCTTCGGGAATATTTCATCATTATTGGAATAATCATTTTCAACATTATATCCAGATTTCTTTTTAAGAACTATTGGATACGAAAATCCTACATTTACATTTTGATTTTGATGATTGGGTTGCATTGATGTGAGTTCAGCAGAGAAATCAAATGTGAACTTCTCCTGAGAGTCTCCTTCCCAGTTATCAACATGCAATCCTGCATATGCCCATGCATTAACAGCAAAGGGCCAGTTAGAGTGATCCCCGTAGGATTTTATGTATGGGTCTCCGGCAGGTGTAAAATCGTATGATAGTTCAGTTGTATATATGTGATTTGAAGGATTGATGTCCTCCGGTGGAGACACACTACCAAAATCATTTGTATTTGCATAGTAACCGTATAATGAAGAGCCAACTGATATAAGCGTTAGGGGTATACCTATCGCTGGACAACTCACATCCAGAGCTGCTTCCGCAAGAGAATATGCACCACTGGCCAAACCTACTCCTAAGACAGCATCATTTAAGTATTCTTTTTCTTTCTCATCGGCGATCCTATTTTCCAGCTTTTGCTTCCACTGTGAATATGCATCCTCGCTAAATCCACCAGATGATATGAATTCATAAGGATACGTTTTTCCACTTGAATCATTCTCTTTCCAATATCCTGTTTTTACTGCATACTGATTATCCGTAAACCCTGCTAATATCTGTTTATTGTTTCTGTTGCTATTTAATGTCAACTTGAAATTCACATGATGAATCCACCATGCTTCTCCTGGATTTCTCTGCGCTGGCAGTGTATCTTTATAGTAATCTCCAGCATTATAAATTATAAACGCATTGATGAAAAAGTCCATTTCGCTCTTACCTGAGTTACTACCTGTATACCATACAGGGTATATAGTTACCACTGCTGTTCCAAGTTTAATATGTTCTCCATATGCGTATACATATATACCTCTCGTAAACACTCTGGTCATTGATTTTACCCACAGGGTTCTCCATAGATTGTTGGACATATATGCCCCCTCTCCCACATCAGAAGCCCCTGACGGCCAGTAACCATAGTTCTCTGCTTTCACTGCTGTTGAAAACACTGTCATCACTAACAAACCCATAACCAAACCAATCAACACCTTTCTGCTTTTCATTTTTTCACCCCCATAATTT
>WAOD01000039.1 GCA_015521465.1 DHVE2 group archaeon | reverse complement strand
GTCCGGGGTCATGGATATGGACGTAAATATCCGAACCTCCGGCATTTACAATACCCAGAAACCTGTTTTTGCGTTCTACAAAAACACCTGCAATATCGTGCACTATATCAATCAGTGGCTGAACCATTATGACCACCTGAGCACTGAATGTAAATAGCCATGTAAGACCATATCAATGTTATGGAGCTCACTGCTATTTCCAAGCTTGCCCAGCCCGGACCTCCTAAAAAGTATGCAATAAGCACCGCTATTATCCCGTACAATATGAGTGAAACACCAAAAATAAATTGCCGGGAGTAAATCCAATAGAATGAATAAAGGAACATGCTAATTACGAGGGTAGCAAATCCAAAAAGTGTGAAAAACTTGTGCACGGTAATATGGTCAAATATGAAAACTGGTAAATTATCTGGGAAGAATATAATTGTCAGAAAGAAAATTGATGATAAGAGTATTCCGTACGAAAAATATCCATAAATACCTCTGTTTTTTCTTAGAAACTCCATTGAAAAAAGTATTCCAAGAAAGCTGGCCAAGCCTAGCCCAACGTTAAAAATCCAAGGATATCTTGCAAATGTTGAACCTAAATCGCTCAATGCAGAGGTGCGTATGCTGAACCATGGATTGAAATAAATGGATACGAGCACGAAAACGTAGAAAACAGGCTGGTACAATAGCCCAGAATAAATCCCCAGCCTGCCATAATCCTTGCAGAAGTAAACCATATTTACACTATATTGATTGGGGATATATAATTTTTGACATCTCAAAGTAGAATGGTTAGCAATAACACATGATTAACATCTCAAAAATTTTTTATAATACTATTAGGATTAAGGACTATGGTCGTGGAGATATACGAGCTTAAAAAAATGGACCTGAGGGACGCAGTGATATTGGATGGATTTCCATCAGTTGGGCTGGTTAGCTCTATCGTGGCAAATTATGTTATAGATAGCCTCAAACTCACGCAGATTGGTATTGTGGACAGTGATTATTTTCCTTCTTTGGCACTGGTGAGAAACTGGGAGCCCCTGAACCCGGTACGCATTTACGCTGGTAACATCTCCCCCGATAAAAAGATAGCAGTATTCGTGTCGGAGTTTCAGCTACCTACACCCATAACAAAGCCCCTGGCATCCCTGATTCTTGACTGGATGGACGAGAAGAGGGCAGAGCTCATAATAACCCCTGAGGGCTTGATAACAGAAGAGAGAAAGGAAAAAGTGGACGTTTACGGAGTTGCAAGCACAGATTATGCGTCAAAGAAAATACCTGAAGAAGTTATTAAATTTGAGGAGGGAGTTATAACGGGAGTATCTGGTGTTTTGCTGACAGAGGGAAAGAAAAGAGAGCGTGATGTCATAGCTCTATTGGCAGAGGCGCATCCTGATTATCCAGACGCAAGAGCCGCGGGGAGAATTGTGGAAATCATGAACACAATGTTGGGCAGTGTTAAAATAGATCCTCAACCACTATACGAGGAGGCAAAGAAAATAGAACAGAATCTCTCTGAGATTAGGAAGAAGGCGTCTCAGGTAAAGCAGGTGCCTAAAAATTACATGTACGCATGAACTCCTATTTTATTACCTTCTTTGGTAATTTTCGCCCCGAATTTTTCCACGAGCCACAGCACGGTGCGCATGTGCGATGTGATTAAAGACGGAACAAAAGATGCACGGCCTGCAACAAAAGCGTACACGGGCAGATGGTCTGCCATGTGTCTGTCCACCGTACCCACTGAATTGAGTTCCTCATCAAGCAATTTCAATGCAGTTCTGGCCACTTTCTCCGCACGCAATCCCCGACGACAAAGAAAAGAGCCCGCAATAATAGTATTTTCAAACTTGGAAACAAGAGTCATGCCGCATCCCCTTGAAATGGATTTCCCTTTCACGTCAAGCACCTTTCTAAATCCATTTAGCTCTCCTATCAAACGCTCCAGCACCCCGGTAGAAAGTCCTCTCTGGTTAACATAGGCTAATTTTTCTATTAAATTTCCCCTTTTTTCAATCTTCAAATTATGAAGCTTACTCGGCATGACTCTAACCATTACTTGACCTCCCCCTTCTGGATAATATCCTCTCTCCAAAACCTGCCCGGTTATTTTTGTACCAAACATATTCAGCATGGGAAATAATACATGAAGGTAGTAATCAACTGGAGGAGAATACGGTACATCTGTACCTCCCCTAATATCAAGTATTACCTCTTCTTTTGAGGCAATTGCAATGGGCAATGCAACCTGTAAAACAAGGGTTATGCTCCCCGCAGTTCTAATATCTACTGAATACTCGCCACCTCTTATTTTTCCCGGTGAAAAGCGCAACTCTGTTGAGCCAAGAGCTGCACCATCAACTTCCGCGTTGCACATTCTCATTGCGAGCTCTATGCCATGCAAATGCTGCATTTTCAATCCCGGTTTGGTTCTTCTTTTCCTTATGTTTATAATCTTTATTTCCTGTCCGAGCAGACAGGAGAGCGCAACTGCGGTTCTCAGTATCTGGCCACCACCCTCTCCGTAAGAACCATCTATACTAATCAAGAATATCACCTCACTTATAAACTCTGTATTTCTTGCCGTTCACAATAACGTACTTCCCATCAATTTTCCCGGAACCGAACTTCTCCTTGAAAAACTCCTCAATCCATGCTCTTCTTACAAGTTCATCATCTTCGTCACATATCTTTCTGTACAGGTACACGAGCTTATCGCTTGTGGCAAGGTTTTCAAATGTATTTTTGTCAATTACCTGGCTGCTCGCTTTTCCACTTCCCACAAGAGAATTAGCAACACCTTTCTTAAGATAGTACAGCCCAAGAAGCGCTCCAGTTACTGCACCAACAACATGCGCACCATGGGCAACATTATCGTGGACCCATAGTAATGTTGCCAGGAATTCAACTATCAAAAGCGCAAGTACTGCTATTTTTACCTTTATTTTTGGCATGAGTATCGGACCTAGGAAAAAAGTTATTTCATCATCAGGATACATAACTATAAAAGCACCCATGACCCCAAATATGGCTCCAGAAGCACCTATTAATATAGACTTGATTCCAAAGAAAAAAAGAAATGCGGAATAAATCACGTTGGCAGTTATTCCAGAAATCAAAAATATGGTTGTTAATCTCCTGCTTCCCACTCTCTGTTCAAATGGCAAACCTGCAAGGAAAAAGAACAGTATGTTAAAGAAGATGTGGCCAGGATATAGTGAATGCAAATACACACCTGTGAATATGCCCATATCCGGAGGAAATTTCGCGCCCATCACGTAAAAGAAATTAGCCGCAGATGAAGGAGAAATGTAATAGAGAGCAATCTCGATAAAATAAACAAGGGCAAATGAGATGGACAGCATGGCCACAGCATTTTTTCTGTATGCCAGTACCGTGAAGACAACGATTATGATTAACGCGGCAACAAACTCAAGCATCCTACTGTTATTCCCGTGCATTATTTTTATTTTTCTAATCAGAACCTTCAGTATTTCTAACGAAAATAATATATGTTACCTGCCAATACTCACTTATGGCTTTAAGAAAGATACGGGAGTACATGATATTCATCGGACTCCTTATGTTGGGCTCAGGACTTTACTTCACCATAACAAGCGGGTACTGGGTATTACAGCGCTCGGAGTTTATAGAGAAAAATTACTCTCTTGAGCAGCTTACTGCCTGGGCAGGAAACTGGAACTGGTGGTTGCTGACCCTTGGTGCGATTCTTATTTCTGTTGGGGGCTGGCTAACATACGACACTTTCAAAAAGAAAAGCGAATTTGAAGAGTACATAAGCACGGATAGCAAAAAGAAATTCGTACAAAATCTTAGGGATCTGGAGGAGATAGCATACAAGCTGGGGCCCAAATACGAGGAGAGGCTTGCAGAGAAAAAAAGAGAGTGGCGCATAAAGCACTGATTTTTGCCACATTTTTAATTATTGTTCTTATATACTTGCCAGGCATATTTGGCTCTGGAGAAAGTGCATATCACGGCGATTTGCTCATTTATGAAGTGTCTCCCTCCTCGTATCCAAAAAGTCACATGGATTACGTGTGCATAATAAACCGTGGGAATCAGATATTAAATTTAAGCGGAACGTACATAACTGATTTTGAAGGGAAAATACGGTTATCTGGGGAGTTGAAGCCCGGTAGCAAGTATTACGTGGCGGAAAATAGGACGGCCTTCATACGGTACATGGGATTCGCCCCAAACCTTGTGTATCCGCAGCATACTCGATTTGCTCTTAGTAACACCGGAGACGAAGTTGCCCTTTTTGAAAATGGTAAAATAGAAGATATAGTGGTATACGGAAGAAGCAGATACTCCGGAGCAGGATGGACCGGTTCTCCGGTTAATATAACCACGGGGCACGTTCTTAGAAGAGAGACGCTGGATGATACGAACTGCAGCAGAGACTGGTCAAACTTTCACAGGATTGGTCAAAGTGATTTCAAGGAAATGACGGGTAAAAGTAGAATAGAGATTTTTGCATTTCCTGATAGCAGTAACGAAGTAATCAGATACCTTCATGGCGCAAGAAAAAGCGTTCAAATAGAAACATATACGTTTACCAGCCTGAAAATAGAGAGAACACTTGAAAATTTAACGGAAGTGGGTGTTAATGTAAGCATTCTCTTGGAAGGACAGCCTGTGGGTAGTATCCCCTTGAAAGAGATGTACGTGGTGGAGCATCTTTACGAAAAAGGGGTAAATATATATTTCATGGATGGAGGGGGTGGTCGGCATACAAGGTACAGCTATATTCATTCCAAATTCATAGTGCGAGATAAAAAAGATGTGCTGGTGTCCACTGAAAATCTTGATGTGACTTCCATGGAACCATGTGGAAACCGAGGTTACGGGGTAATAGTTCACAACATCAAAATGGCCATGTATTTTGCAGATATCTTTAAAGATGATACAAAAAGGGTTCAGGACATAAACTTGTACAGGGGGGAGTACGAATATGTGACATGCAATTTCTCACACAAGGTGGAAGCAAAAACCTCACATTTCAAGCCGGTAAACCTAACCGCTGCTCTGGAAACGGTAATTGCTCCTGATTACGCATTGCAGGAATTTGACAAATTTGCAGATTCGGAAAATGATTTTTATGTGGAGGCTCTGTACATAAAGGACTACGCGCTCTCAAAGATATATCCAAAAACAAACACCATTTTGGCGGAGCATACTATCAATGGATACAACATGAAAAAATTTCATGTACAGGGATTGAGATTGCTCCACGCCAAGCTAGTGATTGGTACCAAATCCATTTTGGTGGGAAGTATGAATTTAGGGTTATCAGCAATGACAAAAAACAGAGAGGCATCGCTTATAATACATGGAAAAGATGCAGTGAGTTTTTTCAAAAAGGTGTTTAAGCACGATTTGAATGGGGGAAATAATGGATTGAGCATTATAAAGATAATAAAAAAAAGCAACGGGATACGGGTATTCATAACGCCTACGGGTAAAAAAGCTAAAGAATACAGAATTTATGTGGATGATAAACTGGTATATAATGGGAAAAACAGCATGGTAAATATAAATATTAGTCCAGGAACTCACACGGTAAAATGTATCACCACCTTTGATGATGGAACAAAAGATACATACATCAGGAAAATAGAAGTGGAAAGTCCCAAAGCGATAAATATGAAATATGTACTAATTATTTTAGTCTTTGCAGTATTCTTCTACAAAATTTGGAAGCGCGAAGGCTGAGCGATAAATATTCAGGTTGAAGTACTTAGTTCTCAAGCTGATGTTTCTTCGTAGTTTTATCTCCTCATCACTTGCTATAGAAAATGTCCACATGCCTGAGGGATATGTCGGTATGTATGCAAGGTAAGTGCGAACATACTTGAAAACACCACTTAAATTTCTTTTAACATTGCAAAACTCTTCCGGGTGGTAATAAGGTGTGCCACTCTGCTGAGCTACAATACCTTTTGGAGTTAATGCGTTTTTTACATTCTCATAAAACTTTTTCTCAAACAATCCTACGGCGGGTCCCACAGGATCAGTGGAATCAATTATTATCACATCAAACTCGCCATTTTCCTCAACAAACTTTATTCCATCGCCAACGTGCAAATGCACTCTGCTGTCCTCGTAAGACTTGGCTATGCCTGGAAGATACTTCCTGCTTAACTCAACAACCATCTTGTCAATTTCCACAACATGCACTTCCTCTGGTTCATGTTTTAGAGCTTCTCTGGCAGCCCCACCATCTCCGCCTCCGATTATAAGAACGCGTCTGGGATTGGGATGAGTGAGCATTGGGACATGAACGATCATCTCATGATATACAAACTCGTCGCGCTCTGTAGTTTGCACTGTTCCATCAATAACCAGAAGGTTGCCGTAATCGTAAGTCTCAAAAACGTGTATGTCCTGAAATTCAGAACGAACATGCTCCAATTCTCTCTTTATTCTGAATCCCAATCGCACATTGCGGGTGTGCATCTCATCGAACCAGAGCTCCATGGAGGATAGGGATATCTGTTCGATATTTAAATTTCTCCACGATTTTAACCATATTCTAAATGCACCAAACTCCAACTCTCATCATACTCGCAATTCAATCCAGCGGTATTTTATTGTAAAATTCTTGTTCGGTTTTTGAACATAAATTCTCTATGGGTTTACTTTTATTCCATTGTTTGCAGGGCATATAACTTTTGGAGATATTATGTGTACTTATCATGTGGTATAAGGCCTCACACGCCTGTTCCTATTAATATAAAAGGTATTAATATGTTCCCTTGGAGATGTACTCCAGAAGTGCGTTCTTGAAATTCTTTAAACTTAATAAAAAGGCAAAAAGACCAATTCATATCAAAGCAATGATCTCTTCAAACATGGAAATAAAAAATAGTTGAGGGCAGTTTGATTTTCTTATTGCCATTTACATTGATTTACTCAAAATCACCATTCACGCCAGGATTGTTTGTACAGTTGAGTGAAATGTTGTGCATCTCTTTCATCTCCGACTATCCCTCTCTTCATTTTCACAATTTATCTCTTTTTTTGAAAATATAACTTGCTATAGCTTGCCTGAAGTTAGTACTCATGAATAGTAATAAATATTTGGCGTTTTATTTTTATTTGTGGTTCAATCTGCATAATACCAAGGAAATTCTTAAATATGGGAGCATGTATTACGGCTATAGGTATAGCGGGGTGGGGTAGCCAGGAAATCCCGCCGGGCTCATAACCCGGAGATCGGTGGTTCAAATCCACCCCCCGCTACTATTCTGAGATTTTTCATAGCGGAGGGTTCTCTCAAAAAATCAGGTATTTTTCTCGATCCACCCCCCCGCTACTTTTTGTGAGGGATAAGGTAATATACTCCTGCTCTTTTATACCATTGTGTTTACCAAAATACCAACAGTGCTTAAATCAGAGGAAATAATCGACAAGATGTTTCGCCGTGCTAAAAAAGTAGAGGTGGGTTATTCTAAAAATCGCCTTGCTATGGAAAAGAATCTCAGTATTGCCAAAATATACACTGCCCGGGACGTTTCTGTTACAACTTTAAGGAAATATGTCAAGTCTTTTCCCTATATTAACAAGCTCCATCCCTTTTATCGCTCTCTCCTGGATATTCTCATTGACAAGAACATGTACAAAAAGAGTCTTTCTTCTGTGAACTGGGCAGCAAATAGGATAGAATCATTGGCTTCAAAGTATGCATCAAAGATAAAAGGTGTTGGAAAAGTAGAAGATGCTCTAAAATTCAGAAGGCAGTTTTACGGGAGAGCTGCATCAATTTTAAAAGATATAAGAAAGGAGCTTGATTACCTGAATCATGCAAGAGATGTTATACGCAAGTTGCCTGATGTGAGGGTTGATTTACCAACAATTGTAATTGCGGGATATCCTAATGTTGGTAAGTCTGAACTGGTAGCAAGGATAAGCTCTGCGAAACCAGAAATTGCGAGTTATCCGTTTACAACTAAGGGGATAGTTTTAGGTCATTATGAAGATTCCAATGTGAGAGTTCAGGTTATTGATACGCCCGGGCTATTGGACAGGCCCATTGAAGAAAGAAATAATATAGAAAGGCAGGGAATCCTCGCTCTCAGATACCTGGCAAACTTGATAGTGTTCCTTTTAGATCCATCGGAAACATGCGGATATACTATGGAAGAGCAGGAGCGACTTTTAGAGGAGATAAAGAGGGATTTCCATGTGCCCGTGCTTGAGGTTGAGAACAAAGTGGATTTAAAGAATAGCGAATCTTCAAGGTTGAAAATATCTGCCAGGTCGGGTGATGGAGTCGATGCTCTCATGTCCGAGATATTATCTCTTTTAAATGATGATAAGGAAGACTCAGAATCTTAAACCTAAATTCTTTTTCAGTTCTATGATTTTTTCTCTTGCATCATCTATGCTCATAAAAGATGGGAGAACCACTTTTTCAATCCTACTGATAAGAATTAGAATATCTTTTTCGTTTAGCTTTTCTTCTAAAGCGCCGGTCATTTTAAGCTGTTTTTTGACTATTAATGGGGCAATATTAGGTGGGTACCACTTTTCCAGAAATTTGCTTATCTCGTCAATCATATCATGGGGACTCATGTGTGACATCTAATCACCGGCAGTATTTTCAAGCAAGTATGAAAGCATATTTATTACAGTATCTACCTTTCCTGTGGTGAACATCGCTGCGGCTACTCTGTCCTTGTAGGGAAACATCCAGCCGCTAACTTTGGACCAGTCCACTTCCATGTACTTTCCATTTCCAAATCCTGAGTTGCCCATAAACATAAATTTTTCAAAAATGATCTGTGTGGCCTTTTCAAATATCTCTCTTACCTCTTCTTCGGTGTATTCACTGCTCCCAAAATCCCTAATCTTCTCCATGTCTATGTATGTGTATTCGGGATTGCCCTTGAAATCGCCTATGCCAAATCCTATCAATCCTGGAATTTGCTCTGCATCTTTAGGGTCAATCTCAGAAATTATTTTTATGATGAGCGATTCCAAGTTCATACTGGTTGCAAGCATTAGTACCTCGTTCTTAAGTTGGAACATGAAAAGATAGTTTTCAAAATCTTCGTAATTCCAAAGCACCTCCAGGTACTTGCCTTTAAGATACGGCATGTTCACCATATCACCCATACTCATCATGGTCCAGAAAAAGCTTCTCGTTGCTCTGAGGAATCTCGCCTCATTTTCTTTGTTTTTTGCGTGATACGCTGGAATTTTACCATCCCCTAAAATTATGGCTGCCCATAGCACTCCTTGTTTTTGAGCAAATATATCGACAAACTTTCTGTAATTTTTTTCGTCCATTTTAAACATCTCCAATCTGTGATTTAACTTATTTTATGACTGTAAATAGTGAGTTTGATGATAAAAAGGTAATGGTAAAAATCATCATTTAATATAGGGGATTTCTCATGTGATTCAATTCATATTTAAAAGTGAATTTATGACATCTTCCAAGTTTTCATCTTTAACCATTATACCTTTGCAATTTGCAATCTTTGCTGCATCCATGTCTTTATACGAATCACCTATTACATAGCATTCTTTGCACCCATGTATTTTCTTAATCTCTTTTAAAAGCCCGAGCTTAGGCATATCTTCTTCCAAGAATTTATAATTTTGATAGTCCTTGCCAAAGATATCGTCAAATATATTTGAGATTCCTACTTTGTCTATCACGTATTCTACGCATTCCTTCGACGATGCGCTCCATGCAATCTTTATTCCGTGAAGCTCGGAAATTCTTTCAACTCCGTGATTCTTCTTCAACCGCCCCTGCGAGAACATCATCTTCCTGTATTCCAGATTTCTCCTGTCCACTTCCCTCCAGAATTTTTTCCAGTCTCCCCATTTTTCCGGGTATTTTCTCGATATTCTTCCATCTAACATGGCGCGCCATGTATCCAGATTCAAAGGAATGTTCATCTCCCTCGCCACAGGCTCTGCTATGAACTTATACCACTCTTCGAAATCGAAATCCACGTACTCCACTAAGGTGTCGTCCACGTCGAATATCCAGCAGGTCATAGAAATGCATGGTAATGAAAGGAATAAGGGTTGCGAAAGAAATTTAAAAAACTTTATCAACGCTAAGCATATCCCTCGCTATGAGTGATGCTCAGGAAATAATCAAGAAATACGCCCTCCAGAACGCGCTCCTGCACGACGGCAAGGCAAACTACAAGGCGGTTATGGGAAAAATAATGGCTGAAAACCCGGAATACAGGAAAAGAGCGAAGGAGCTTATTCCAGAGGTGAAAAAGATTGTGGAAGAAATCAATTCGATGAGCGTTGAAAAGCAGAGGGAAGAGTTGGAGAGAATCGCCCCGGAACTTTTAGAGCGAAAGAAGAAAGAGGAAAAGAAAGAGCTGGAGGATTTACCAGGAGTGCACGGCGAGGTGCGCATGCGCCTCGCGCCGAGCCCATCGGGGCCCATGCATTTAGGACAATCGCGAATGGCGATTCTAAACGATGAATACGTTAAAAGATACGGCGGAAAATTGTTTTTGAGGATTGAAGACACGAACCCGCACAATATCC
>WAOD01000038.1 GCA_015521465.1 DHVE2 group archaeon | reverse complement strand
GAGTCAACACCGCCTATAAGTATTTTTATATCAGGGTCATAATCTTTTATTTCTTCTAGATAATATGAGCACACTTCCGGCATGTCTCCAAGCAAGGATTTCAGCTCTTCTATGGATTCAACACCAAATTTGGATAATAATCGCTCTTTGATGAGCTTCGCTCGGAGCTTTCTGTATCTCTCTTTTAGTAACTCGTAAATCTCCGACACCTTCCCAGATTTCACGTTGTTGAATAACTCATTCTCAAATCCAGATGTGCCCGCGAGCCCAGCACAAACACGCTCTGTCAAACAACATATTTTTGGTTTGCGTTGCTCATACCTCTCCTCTTCAAGCATATCAAGGCGGTCTCCAACCATTACCACCTTATCACCGCATACCCCTGCTATTATTACAGTCATACTCCTCAGCTCCTCAATTCCATGAGTGTACTTTAATTTTTCTAATCACTAATATCACTCTTCCATCTCCTGCACCCAGCGAAGGTAGAAGTCAATGTTATTAAGTATGTTTTTCAGCAAGTGTAGCTCCCAGTGCGGCGGCATGACCGTTCCGAGCTCTGAAAATCTGGGCTTCACACTCACAGCAGGAGCTTTGAGTTTTGCATCAGCGCTATCGATGATGCGCTCGGGGATGTAAAAGCCAAGCATCCAGTAATTGTCTTCGCTAAGATAGAAGTCCCCTATACCCAAAAACATTTGCGGTGCCGCAAATTTTATCAAGTCCTCTTTTTCCATGTTGATTGCACCAGTACCCATGTCGACCACAACTGTGTTCTCTACTTTGAACTCCTCCATGGATTTTAGAACTATCTCCGCAAACAAAAAGCTTTCTTCATCTACCCCAGAGACATGTTTTGACAGTCCGGTTTGCATATATGCTCTTATTATCTCTCTCTTTGAGTCGTTTATATACTTTTTGAGGAGATTTTCACCTAAGTATTTTGATAAAATAGACCACATTTCCACTGCTGAGTTCCACCACCTCTCTTCAAGATTCATTCCAAACAAAATTTTTAAAGCCTGAGCTATGCTTCTCCATGGGTCTGAATTGAAAGAGTATATTTGCCAATCCTCAGAAATGTTTTTCCAGCGGGTAATTCTATTCCAGTTGAGAAATTCTGGAAGCTTAGATACACCGTACATAGTTTCAGCGTATTTCTTCGGTATGTTATCGAGAGATATGAGAAAAAATGCTTTTCTGTTGACTGCTGGATATAATTTTACAATGGCTCTGATAAGGGACTCGGCAATCTTGAGCAGCTGCTCTTCCTGCGGGTAATCTTCCAGGTGAGCATTGGAATCGAATCCCGCAGAGGTTAGAATTTCGTGAATTTCTATCATTACATTATAAAATGAATTGCAATTATTATCTCCAAGGGTTTCGTTTACAATCCTTGCCTGTTCTTGGGGTCCACTGTCGTCAACTTCTATTATTGCCGTTCCGTATAAGTCTCGCATGAATTCTTGCCATGCTTTTTCTGTTCTTATATTAAAAAACGCATCAGTTTTTGCGCTGCCGTAAGTGATATCCACACCGTTCAGAGATCTAAGGTATGCCATACTTTCTATATAGAGAGTAAGTGCTTCGTAAAGCTCCCCCATCTGATTCTTTAATTCCAACCATTCGCTTTCCTCGTTCCAATCAAATCCCATTATGTTCTTATTTATTTCCATCTTTTCACCTCTCAAATTGTTCTATACCAGTATGGCCTGTACTTAAATGTTTTTTCGAAGGTTCTATAACTTCTATTTTAGTGGATTTGGGAGTGCATTTTTCTGGCGTTTTTCCTGCCAAACACCCCTACAAATTGAATAATAATGTTCTCATCTTGTAAAATGTTCCAGATGACGCAGTAGATTTCAATATGTGACCCCACTCTGTATGCATCAGGTCAATACGCTGTCTCACGAAGCCAAACCAGGTTAATTCCTGATTGACACGGGATGCGTATTTTAAATGCAATGCTGACCATTCACAAGCATAGCACAGTGCGGGGGGCCGGATTCGAACCGGCGAACCCCTACGGGAACAGATCTTGAGTCTGTCGCCTTTGACCTAGCTCGGCAACCCCCGCTCAGAATGGGAATTATTCGGGTATATAAAATCTTTTTCTCGATAAAGGTACTCAGTATTTTATTTTTCAGCAATAAATTGGTTCAAATTTTTCGTTTCTCTCCAGGGTATATTTTAACTTGCCACCCTTCCACGATATTCTATACTCGCCAATGCTTGGGTTGAACTCCTCTATTTTCATTACCACGTGCCGCGGCGTATGCTCTCCTATTATGTTCATTGCTACATCAACGGGAACCCAATTACCAGATGGCAGGTAGACCTCGCTCCATGCATGCGGCTCTTCTTCTTTATTCATGTAAAATCCCGTGACTCTCCTTGCTGGGAGCCCCCTAATTCTCGCGAGGGTGATGAATAAATCTGTAAATTCATCGCAATCTCCCCTTCTCAGCCTGTACGCCTTCTCCGCTCCAAGTCTCTCGTTTTGCGGTTCTGCATTTTTTATTTTTGACCACAGGAACTTGCTTGCTTTTTTAACCCACATTTCTATGTGATTCTCTTTGAACCATGGCTCTTGGGATATGGATTTCATAACCTCTGAATATACTGGCCAGTATTTCTCGTTAGTCTGGTATTTTTTTGATAAATCCTTGGGTATGTCACTTAGGTATCCCCATGATTTTTGCCCCATCATTTTGAATGCATAGGGATATATGCGGTATTTTCTGTAAATTTCCAGGATCCCTCTTTTATTTATCAATCTGGAGAGCATCAAAAACCTGTTTTCTCCTTTTTTAATTGTTCTGAAATATTCTGGTTTTTCATCTATTATCACTTTTTGATTGTGTTCTGCATAGCTCTGTACCTTTATCGTGATTCTCACGTTTCCCGTAGATTCGTATCTCAGAGTATCTCGATGCTCCACTGTCCATCCACAGAGATATCTCACATTCTTCAAAAAGAGAGGTTTAATTTAAACTATTCCCTTCTTGCTTCTATGCTGTAATCCCAGAACAGAGGCCCATATTTTACGATTTTCTCCCATCTCTCTCTGCATTTGCAGTTAAGGTTAGCAAGGTATGAGATGTCCTGGTGCAACGAGAAATCATATATGGATTTCACGACAACCTCATCGCACTTGCCACAGTTATGTGCACCTCTTTTTGTACCTCCAGCGGTTGGATACGACACTATCTCTCCAAGCTCGTGCGTTCTTTTTAGAACTTCCACTATGCTCCACAACCACGGGGGGCTGTACTCTCCACGCTGCCACAGGTACTCTACCAGTGTATTACTCTGTATATTCATTGGGTTTAGGGAAACCACCTCTGAGTATTTCGTGGCCAGCTTTATTGTCATAATCGCCTCTTCTATGGCCTCCCTTTCAGTCATAAACGGCGGTTTTAGCAAAGCGTATGTTTTCACGGGTATTTTTGCCTCGTTTAAAAGTTTAGCTGCGTTTATGTAATGTCTAACCAGAAATCCCTTGTTTATGCGAAATAAAAGGGTTTCGTCATTGGCGCTTTCCAGGCCAAGAGCGATCATGATATTTTCCTTTGATTTGAACCACTCTATTTTTTTCTTTACAAATTCTGGTCTGGTTTCTACTATTATTCTCTCTGCAGATGAAAATGAATCTACTATTTCATTTTGAATTTCGGTTGGAACTTCTGCATCGTCTAAAAAGCTTCCCGATGTGTATATCTTTACTAATTTTTCTCCCCGGTACTTTCCAAGCGCATCCTCTATCTGTTTTTTCAAATCTTCTTTTTTTATTGCTGAGCTTGTATCGTTGTAGTACCCGCACATGGAGCATCCCGATACTTTTGCCCACCTGCATCCAGTGGTTCTCAAAATAATGACAAACGAGTCTATAATCTCCCCATTGAGTCGGTCTTTCTCTCTCCAGGCACCTATCAATCCTTTTTTTTCAGCCCTTCTTTTTTGCCTTCTCAGTTCCCTAATTTTCCTTACTATTTCCACGTGTTCCTCATGCATAGTAGTACTCTCCTTTGCTTTTCTGCTCCCGGTCGTTGTAGCTATCTGGCTTGTTAATCCTTGGTCGGTTAGTTTCCCCGTCCCTTCTGAATGTTATATTTACATTTTTCAAAAACATATTCATCCCCTCTCTCATGGAAAATGGGCCTTCTGCAATACCGTGCTTCCCGGGCTCTCCGCTGAACACCATTATGCTATCTGCAATTATGTCTATGAAATACACGTCGTGATCAACAATCATTGCACTTCTTCCGAGGTTCTCCATGTACCTGCGTATTACCTTGGCGGCAACCATTCTCTCGTTAGAATCTAAATAAGCGGAGGGCTCGTCCAGCAGGTACAAATCCGCGTCCAGACCCAGGGATATTGCAATGGCCAGTCTCTGCATTTCTCCACCGGATAAATTTTTCACCTCTTTGTTGTAAATATACTTCAAGCGGAGGGGATGCAGCACCTCAGCCCTGTAAAAATTGTTGAGCATCTTCTCTTTTAAAGTCATGTTTAAAAGCTCTTCCACCGTGCCATCGTAATCTGTTTTTATGTACTGGGGTTTGTAACTTACTTTTATCTCGGAATTGACTTCCCCGGAGTCTGCCTTTATCACCCCTGCTAATATTTTCACAAAAGTTGTCTTGCCGGTGGCGTTTGAGCCCACAACTCCAACGACCTCTCCTGTTCGTATTTCGCCGGGATATACATCAAGCTGGAAACCAGTGTATTTCTTAGATATTGCACTCCACGATATCAGCACTGGCAACTCGCTCTTTCTTTTTGGTGGATGCATTATGAACTCTATTTTCCAGTCCCTGAACCTTATATTCTCGTCCTTCAAATACCCTTCCAGATACGCGTTTATGGCATTTCTTGTGTTTCTAACGTTTGCCACAATTCCGTATGCGCCCTCGCTTCCGTACATGATGTGAATTGCATCGGCTATGAAATCCATTATGGCAAGGTCATGCTCCACTACGAAAACTATCTTTTTTGACGCAAGACTTTTAATAACCTTCGCCACGCTGAGCCTCTGGTAGATATCCAGATAGCTGGAAGGCTCATCAAAGAAATAAACATCACCGTCTTTTAGCAGCGCCGCCGCGATTGCCACACTTTGCAGTTCTCCACCACTTATTTTGTCCACATCCCTGTTTAATGTGTTTACAATTTCTAGCATGGCTGCTATCTCATCTAACTGTCCCTGCTTATCAGCTGATTTTAGCAACTCTCTAACCTTGCCCTTGAAAACAATGGGTATCTTGTCCACGTATTGCGGTTTTACCACAGTACTGAACTCTCCATCTCTCAATTTAGCGAAGTAATCCGCCATTTCCGTGCCAGAGAAGAAATCCACAACTCTGTCCCAAGAGGGTGTTTCGATGTAATTTCCAAGGTTTGGTATTAAATTGCCGGATAAAATCTTGATTGCTGTGGATTTTCCTATTCCGTTAGGGCCGAGTATGCCCACCACCTTGTCCTTTTGAACCCTTGGAAGTCGGTATATCCTGAACCCGTTTTCTCCGTACTGGTGTATCAGGTTCTCGTTGAGCTCTTCTGGTAAACCTATTATTTTCACCGCCTCAAAAGGGCATTTGTGAACGCAAATTCCGCAGCCTTCGCAGAGCTCTTCTATTATTTTTGGATATCCTTTTTCCGTGATTACTACTGTGTCTATTCCCATTCTAACAGGTGGGCAATACGTTCTGCACTCATAATTGCACTTTTTGAACTGGCACCTGTCATGGATAACAACAGCTATGTGCATAAAAACACCTCAGTTTCTGGCCCATATTTCATCGGGGAGCTCTCCGTAGATGTCTTCAATGTCCTCTTCCACAACTACCTCCTGTGGTTTGCTTTCCGACAGCTGCACAATTTTTTCCTTGTTGAGAATCCAGTAATGAATTCTCCACTCCCTGCCATCCCACAGCGTGGTTTCTTCTCTCTCTGTTTCCAATAAATCCAAGTCCTCCAGCATGTAGAATGTATCGCGATCCTCGGGTTCAAGCATATTGTCGATTATCCTGTCTCCAAATCCGAAAAAGTTAAGCACGTGAATTGCAGTCATTTTAGCCTCTTCTAAACTGAGCCTTCTCTTAGGCCTGCTTAGACCGTTTTGAATTGCCTTGGCAAGCGTGTCTATCGTAATTATCCTATTTTCATATATCTCTTCCACAATCATTCACTCCCGGCTAATTGTGATATTACGGAAAGGGTGTATATAAACGTTTCGTAGATGCAACGGGTAATCCCTCCGTGCTAAAAAAATTTTTCTTCTGAACTGGGGAAAATGCAGGTTAAAGACCGCTGTATTTTGGTAAATATAAAAAATTTGATGGTTACTCACAGATTATTTTCGCCTGTTTTTAAGTTTATGTGCTCTATTTTTCCGTCCACCATCGTGAGCAAAATTTTTTCATCTTTTACAACCACGAGATCAGCAATGTTACCCGCATTTAGATTGCCAAGGTGGGAACTCATGTAATATGAGCCCATGGTATATGCGTCTATTGCTTCCTCTAAGTTTAATCTCTGCTGCAAAAACTCGGATTCTGTTGCCATTTTTATTCCAAACAGCGGGTTAAGGGGCATACAGTCAGAACCAAATAGCATTTCAATGCCTCTTTCCTTTATTTTCTTGAAAGGATTGTTGTTTTCCAGCCAGAAGTCCCCAAGCATGCGATGGTACAATCCGCCGCGTTTTGCCCATTTCAAGAAATTCGGCTGCACGGACACTGAAAAATTATCGTTGTTTAAGAATTCCTCCCTTGCAAGCTCAAAATGCTCGATCCTGTTTCTCTGCGTGTCTTTGTATGCATTAATTACCGTTTCTATTGCAAAATCCCCTATTGCATGGGTGAAAACCCTGATACCCGATGAGTTTGCGTCTTTTACCAGTGCCCTTAACTTTTTGGACGAAATCAATGGTTTAGTCATGAAACCATCACGGTACTCTGTGGCAGCTGTCTTTGCACCGATTGAGCCATCTGAAAAAAGCTTCAAAGCGCCTATTTTTAAAAACGAATCACCGAATCCGGAGTATAGTCCCGTGGATTTTATTTTTGGAAAGTCTTCAATGTAAAAACTTGCATAAATCCTTATTTTCAGCTTACCGTTTCTGTGCATGTTGAAATATGAGGAAATAGCATTCATATCTCCAAAATCGTGAACGCATGTAACTCCCCTGGAGAGTGCGTATTTCTGCGCGAAATCAAAATCCAGATTTTTAAATGCACCCAGCATGTTTGACATTTTCCAAACCTCGTTTTCAAGGAGAATTCCATCCTCGTTGCCCAGACCGTACTTCCTGCGGGTTAGTGAATTTACCACTGCCAGGTGCCCGTCCTCGCGTACTAAAAAAACCTCGGAATCTGGGCAAATATCGTCTATCTCTTCCGAGCGCAGGTATTCTTTATTCTCCCAGAAACTCTCGTCCCAGCCCCGCCCGATAACCTGTTTTTTTCTGAGGCACTCTTTTTGAACTGCTTGGATCACCTCTTTCCTGCTCATATTGGTTAAATCAAGAGTTCCGTGCATCAAAGCTATGTTTGACAGGTGCGTGTGCGAGTCGCAAAATCCAGGGTATATTTCAGCACCGTTCAAATCGTAGCTTCTCGTTGCATCTGGAAGAGTTCCATTGCCTATTTTTTCAATTCTGTTTCCATTAATCAGAATGTAGGTGTGCTCCGTGTTAAAAACCCTGCCGTTGTAGAGTAGAATGGACATAAAAAGGAAATGAAACAAAAAATTAAAAAGATTTTCAGCAGTTAGTTCTTGAAGTAGTCCTTCACTTTGAACAGGTACACGAGTATCACTATGCTTATTATCGTACCTATTGGCACGTTGAACAGGCCTATTATAGCGAATATCAGTGCCCATATCCAGGCACCTTTCATTCCCTTAATCAGGCCACCGGCTATTCCAAAGTAAAGGCTTGCCATTATCAGAGCGCCAATCCAGCAGCATACCATCTGCGATGCCCATTGGTAGAATGGCATATCATGCGGCGTGAAAACCAGCAGGTACGAGACGTACAGCGGGTACACTAGCCACAGAATTCCGCCTACGGCAAACAGCACCGCAAGTATTTTCACCCCTGCCGGCGCTTTTTCCATTTCCTCCCTTGTTGGTTTTGGATTTGGAGGTGGTGGCGGAACATCTTCCTGCTCCACTTTTTCTTCTTTGTTTTCGTCTTCGGTCATTTTTAACACCTAATTGATATAACAGAGGATAATATATATAGTTTTTGTTATTCAATGGTAAACGCCGGTGAACAAAAGATTTATTAAATTCTTACACATCCCGATATTTGCGGGGCCGTAGGGTAGCTTGGCATCCTACCACCCTGGGGCGGTGGCGACCCGAGTTCAAATCTCGGCGGCCCCACTCCCCGCAAGGATGCCATTTCTTACAAAATTTACTATTCTTAAGGTGTGTTTTCTTGCTGAAAAATGCAAAATCCCCGCAAAATAGCCTGTCAAATATTTTTTAGGCTTTTAATCAGTTGCATCTAAAAAGAGATGGTATGAGTGGTTTAAAACTCGTAGCTCTCTCCTGGGTCGAGTACCACTAACTTTATGTTCTCTTTCTCCAGCTCACCGCGCATTAGTTCTGGATTTGCAGTTATAGGTGGCCAGGTATTGTAGTGCATAGGAATAACTGCCTTCGGTTTTATCCACTTTGCCGCGATGGCCGCGAGGCGCGTGTCCATGGTGAACAATCCCCCAATGGGAAGAAGTGCCACATCTGGCTTGTAAATCTCTCCAATTATTTTCATGTCCCCAAACAAACCGGTGTCCCCGGCGTGGTAAACAACCTTTCCGTCCATCTCTATTATGAATCCTGCAGGTAAGCCGCCTGAGTGTGAAAATCCCGCTTCTGTTATCCCAGATGAGTGCAGAGCCGGGACCATAGTTATTTTAGCTCCCTCGTAATCGTAGGTTCCGCTAAAATTCATACCCACAGCTTTTGCTCCCTTTGAGTTTATGTACTCTGCTATTTCGTATATTGCCAAAATAGGTACATCTTTGCGCTTGGATATGAAAATTGCATCGCCCAGATGGTCCCCGTGCCCGTGCGTTACAGCAATGATGTCACAATCCAGGTCATCGGGCTTTACTGGCGCCTTATCATTGCCCGTTATGAATGGGTCAACGAGCACCTTCTTCGTGCCCTCAATCATAAACGCAGAATGGCCAAGCCACGTGATTTTCACCTCTATCACCTCCAGTTTGCATGCTGTTATCCTCTTTAAAATTTTCCCCGCTTCTTCATTTTTTGAAATCCGAGATGTTCCTTACAATGTTCCCTCCGAATATGGCGCTTGCAGCTACTATTATGTCCGCTCCCGCGTCAACAACCCTCTTGAAATTGTTGTGCTTTATACCCCCATCTACGGAGATTTTCACGCTCAATCCTTCGCGGTCTATGAACTCCCTTGCCTCCCTTATTTTTGGTAGCACGTCTTCTATGAAGCTCTGTCCAGAAAAGCCGGGATACACAGACATTATGAGTAAGTAATCCACATTGTCTATGAAGTCAATTACCTTGGAAAAAGGGGTATCCGGGTTTATTGCTATTCCTACTTCCGCTCCGTAATTTCTGATTTTTCGGAGTATGGTCTCAATATCCACATTTATCTCACGATGCACTGTTATAATATCCACCCCTGCTTTCATAAAATCCTTTATGTACTTGTCAGGTCTCTCGATCATAAGGTGGGCGTCGAATGGTATTTTTGTGCATTTCCTTATGCTCTTTATCACCACTGGCCCAAATGATATATTCGGTACAAAGTGCCCGTCCATGACATCAAGGTGGATGTAATCGGCTTTTCCTCTCTCGCACTCTCTTATCTCGTGACACAGCTGTGAGAAATCCGCTGAGAGAATTGAAGGTGCAACTTTAATATTACCCATATCATCACCAGCGCGGCATGCAACACGCAGTATATAGATTTTAGGCGTGCATTAGCTACCCATGGTGATTTCTCGAAACACGTTATCCACGTTTTCCCCTGTTTTTGCACTCGTGAAATAAAACGGGGATGAGTACTCATCTGCAAGTTTTTTCAAATCATCCTTCCAGAATTCCGCCTGGTACTTCAAATCGCTTTTATTGCCTATAAATATCATAATGCCGTTGTAACCATCTAAAAATCGCGCTATTTCGTGCATCGTGTTTAGTGTATTTTTTCTCGTTATGTCTCCTACCACGAGTATGGCTTTTGAACCTCTAAGAATCTTATCCACATGCTCTTCGTATATGCTAACATCCCATACCATTAGCGTGATTCCATCTACTTTTCTTTTGTATGCTTTACTTTCCACGGTGCTTTCCATGTCATCTTTAAACGTATCGTAAACAAATCGGTTCACAAGCGAAGTTTTACCAACTTCTGCATCTCCGAGCACACTGATTTTCCATATCTTAGGAGCTTTCATCCAACTTCCAATGACATTAGCTATATAAAGATTTTTCAAGGCCATGGTGTTTTTCGGCTGTTGATACTACAGCTTTTTTGAAATTTTGTAAGGAAAATATCCCTAAATTCTTTGATGAGCGGATTATTGAGAAATAGTTAAATAAAATAAGAATATACAATTAAATGAGAGGCTATGGAAATTAAGAGGAAGGTGGTTCTTTTAGGCGATGCCGCGGTGGGAAAAACATCACTTGTAAGAAGGTTCGTTTTTGACTCATTTGATGACAAGTACATAATGACTATTGGAACGAAGGTCAGCAAAAAGAAGATGAAAATGAAGGTTGAAGGTCTTGATGTTGACCTTACCCTTATGGTATGGGACGTGCTCGGTCAGCAAGGATTTACACAGGTTCAGGAAGCCGCATTTAGGGGCAGCGACGGCGCTTTAATTGTTTGCGATCTCACGAGAAAGGAGACCCTTTACAGCATCTCTCATTACTGGTTGCCCACCCTTGAGCGGGTTGCAGGTGTTCCCGCCGTGCTTTTGGCAAACAAAAATGATCTGGATAACTGGGAGCTATCCGCGGGGGAGATTGAGAGCTTCGCAAATAACATGGGTTTGCCATACTTTTTGACCAGCGCAAAAAGTGGTGAAAATGTTGAAGATGCATTTAAAAAACTCGCAGAAATGACATTTATATTCTATCCCATTAATGTGAATATTGAGAATGAGAAAAATATGGAGAGCCTCAAAGACGTGCTTGATTACATAATGAATGATTTTGCATTGCAGTACGGAAGCTACGATGATGGAATGGCCGTTCTCACCGCTAACTTGAAGCTGATAGGCATAAAAATTGATAAACCCGGGCCATTGCAAATAGTTACCCTAATTGACAAACTTTATGCAATAGAAAAGGATTATCTGCCTGTAGAGACGGCTAAAAATAACCGTATCAAAAGGCTTGGATTGATGAAGAGGGTCAGGTGGTTATAATGTCCGAAGAGAAAGAAATTGAGGAAAAAGCAAGGAATTTGATGAAAAAAATAACGAGCAAAAACCCATGTGGTTCCGGAGAGATAGACCTTATGGGGAGAAGGTATGTGCTTCTGTCAACGGAGTATTTCCCGTACGAGCTAACGAAGGACCTGGAAGAGATTTTCGGGACTGCTGGAGATGCTGTCCTTTATAAAGGGGGAGAGCGTGTGGGCAGGGACTTGTATGGGCATTACATACACATTGCGAGAGAATACGGGATAGATATATGGGACATAATATCTGCGGTAGGCTGGTACTTTGGATGGGGTCTTGGAGAAGTGATAGAAAGGGGACACAACAATGGGAAATACGTTATTCGAGTTTACAACTCCTTTGAGTCAGAGAGTTTTATTGACAGGGAGAAAAAAGAGAAAAAGCCGGTATGTCATTTTATGAAAGGTGTGCTGAACGG
>WAOD01000037.1 GCA_015521465.1 DHVE2 group archaeon | reverse complement strand
TTATATCCTCAAATAATCTCTAATTAGATTTTAAATACCTTCGCTCCAGATTAATAAATATGATTACTAAAACAATCTCCTTCATGCTAAATTTGATAATCGCGCTCATGCTGTTCACCGTTCTCTACTCTGCAGCCAATGTAGATGTGAGTGTAAATATAAACACAAGCGCTTACAGGGGTTTTACAATTAATGGGGATAACCTGACCACGGCGATACCTGTGGAAGTACGCAACGAGGGGCTTTATCCAGTTAAAGACGTTCACGTGTATTTGGAAATATTAAATGGTACAGAAGTTCTTTACAGCAAGTCGTATGTCATAAAAGAAATAGACTCATTGAAAACATATTCGGGAATATTTACCGTCTCCATAAATGTGGATAGATTTTATCAGGAGATAGGAACATACTATGCTTTTCACAGAGGGGTGTTCAAAGTAAAGATTAACGTGGATGCCCATTACTGGGTTCTCGCAGATTTCAAGGCGACATACACAAAAAATCTTTCTTGGAATCCTCTGTTTTATGCCTTTAATATTTACTGTACCGAGCTGAGATTTGATGGCAATCATATTAATATTCCTTATTTCATAAGCAAGCTTCCGTTTCCGGTTAGGGGCAATATTAACGTTACTGTAAGTGATGACCGCGGGATATTAGCCTTTGGAGAAAGAGAATTAGTGTTTAATAAAAAGGCGTATCTATCTGCTAAATTAATAGGCAATGTGAATTACCTTTTAGTTACCAGGGATACCTGGAGAATCCACGTGAATGTTCACACAAATATTGGGGATTTTGAAAGAGTCTATACTTACAACTGGAATCCTCCGGTGTCTGATTTGAAGATGGAAACGATTATGATAAATAACACACCCTACCTCACCTTGGAATTCAAAAACACATATTACAGCGAGATAAATGTGAGCGTTGTGTCTCACCTTGATGATTTGAATGTCACTGTGATAAAAGATGTAAGTGCAAAATCTGGAGAAGTGGTAAGAGTGCCATTGTTTCCAGTGCAGTATGCCGGCGGTGATTTTGATGTGATTATCCATGTGGTCAACATGAACCTTGAGGAAAAAATCACACAGGGGGGTGAGTGATGTGAAGAGGGAGGTTAAAGTAGCTGTGTATTTTCTGATGTATCTTGCGATTCCTGCAATGATTCTTCATTATATTGAGCTGGAGTATCCTGGAGTTGTGGAATCGTTTGTAGTGTTGATCACGATGCTCTTCCTCCTCGTCCTTTTTGTTGCATCATCTATTGCCCTTTACGTGCAGTACGAAACGATACCTACTGTGATAGGGGTAATTGCCACTGTCATTTACTCAAAATACGTTTTTGCAAATATACATCTGGCATTAATGGGTGCTGTTATTTCGGTGAATTTTCAAAATATTCTTACAATAATTTATGCATTACTTGCACTCAAAATAATTCTTGCCATATACAGCGATATGAAACAAAAACATTTATCATTAAAGAATGATATCGTAGAGTGATGGATGAGGAAAAGGCCATTCTGAGTGAGCTTTTTGAGCATGACATTCTTGTCAGTCCAGAAGTTGTGAGATATATAATGGATAAAGGTGGCAGGAGGTATTTGGGGGAGTTTATCGAAAAATACGGTTCGTATGGTTATATTGATGGCTCAGATATTGCTTCTGAAATTAAATCCCCGGGTAGTGGTGCTGTGCAAAATCATGAATTACGAAGTAGTGGTGTATCTAAAAGACCTCCCGCTGCGGAGTACGATTGGGATTACAAGGTAATAATGGATGCAAGTATGAATATGAAGGCAACAGGGGGAACCGAGGATTTTCACAGGTTGTTTGTGAACAGATATGAAAAGCTCTACCCTATTCTTAGATCAAGGGGTGCACTAAGAGATGCAAGGGCAATAGATCGTTTGGAAAATGGGGCGGTTGCAGTAATAGGGATGGTGAATGACCTGCGGCGAACGAATACCGGAAAGCTACTTTTTGAATTGGAGGACCCCGCTGGAACCATAACATGTTTTTACTCGGGCTCGGAGGTAATACTCAATGACGAGGTTATAGGGGTTACTGGCAATTACAAAAAATCAAGGAATACCCTCTATGTAAAGGAGGTTGTTTTTCCAGAGGTTGGCTGGGTCACAAAGAACAGGAAAATAAAAGAGATGATAAGTGCAGCAATCATATCTGATACGCACGTAGGAAGTAAAACATTTTTAGAAAAGAGATGGTTGAAGTTTATAAAGTGGTTAAAAGAAGGAGAGGGAGAGGCAGGGATAATAAAGTATCTAATAATCGCGGGAGATTTGGTAGATGGAATAGGTGTGTATCCTCACCAGGAAGAAGAGCTTGAAATACTGGACATATTCGAGCAGTACCAGAAACTCGCAGAGTACCTGTCTGAGTTGCCGGATTACATTAAAGTAATAACAATACCTGGAAATCACGACATGGTAAGAAACGCAGAGCCTCAACCAGTCTTGCCAAAGGAAATAAGAGATATGTTTACGAACACCGAATTTTTGAGCAATCCGGCAATGGTATCTCTTCATGGGTATAAATTTTTAGTGTACCATGGTGCAAGCTTGAACAATTTAGTGGAGTTAATTCCCGGAGTGGATTACCAGCAAACTGGCAAGATGATGAAGTACATGCTTAAAGTGAGGCATCTCTCTCCAGTGTATGGTGAGAAAGTGCCAATAGTACCACTTCCAGAGGATTACCTGGTTATTGATACTGTCCCAGATGTGCTTGTAACAGGACATGTACACACATTCTCTTATGAGATTCACAAGTCAATTCACCTAATAAATGCGTCTACATGGCAGGAGCAAACAAAATATCAAAAGATGATGAATTTCAATCCGGATCCTGGTAAAGTAGCGGTCATTGATTTTAGCAGAGATGAAGTGTTTGTCAAGGAGTTTTAAATTTACATTATAATTTCCTTTATGTCCGAGCAGGATGCTCGGGTAACCAATTCGTACGGATTCATTATTCTATTGAACACAATCAACCTCGCTTTTTTCCCCTCGTAATTATCGTGTATTCCTAAAATTTTTCTTCCCTCTACAGTAGCCATTTTTAAAATTTGTTGGGCCCTCACAAATCCGTTTAATTTAGAAGTGCGATACGCAAATTCCATCTCCCGAAACATGCATGGCTCCGCTATCATCCCGTTATCCGTGCCTAGGGCTACCGTAATGCCTTTTTTCAATAATAAAGGAATGTTTGGCATCTTGCCCCAGAACATGTTTGCCCGAGGCGTTAGCACGATAGGAATGCCTTTTTCCTTCACTTCTTCAAGATCCTCTTCCGTTGCATCTAAGAAATGTACGATGAAATCCGGCTCTAACTGTAGAATTTTCTCCACATCCTCTCTCCCATCCTCCGAGGCGTGGAGTGCGAAAATCTTTCCGTGGGCTTTGCATTTTTCCGCCAGATTTTTTGCGTGGATAAAATCCACATCTGAGATGCTGCTAAGTCCCACTCCATCCGCATCATCCCACAAATCCCCGCGGCCCAAAATCACTCCTTTGATTTTCCTCCCCGTTAGTATCTCTCGTAGAATCCTAACTCCTCTCTCCCCGCCCTCGCGGAAATCGACGAAATGCGAAGTTCCGCATCTTTCCATTTTTTCCACGGCGTTTTTCATTCCTTCCTTAACTTTCTCTTCATCTTCCAGAATTTTAAATTTCAACCCGTTGGGGCCCACAACGTCCTTAAGGCTCATATTGATTTCTTCCCTGTAATAGTAATCGCCGATGTGAGTGTGCATGTTCACGAATGTCGGAATCACAGTGCCTTTCACATCGTAATTTTCCTTCTTTTTCCATATTTTCTCTATTTTTCCATCTTCGATTTCCACGGTACCGACGAAAAACTCGTCGTGGAGCATTATGTTGCCGTAGATTCTCACACGTCTGCATGTGCTAAAGATTAAAATAGTTATTCCACACTTTTTGTTTTTTCTTTTAGGTATTTGACATCTCCGCTTTTTAGGAACTCTAAATATCTATCTGGAAAAACGAGAGTTAACTTTTCCATGGGTGTTAATACTGTTCTAAGCACCTGAAATCTCTCTGGAGGCACGGTTTTATCGAATAAGCCCTTTTTTCTCTGAATTAAAATATACGTTGTGTATAAAACGAATGCTGCAACTATCACTCCGAAGAATGCGGCAGAGCCTGCAAGCTCAGGAGAGCCTTTTGTTAGCTTGTCGTATAAATCCATGCTCACCACGATGAGCACGATGAAGAAAAATGAGTAGAGGTAGTAAAGCACTATGTAAGCATGATACACGAATGCGTACCGGAATAATCTCATTACTGGAAAATATGCGATCAACGGAACGAAAAAAGCCATGAAATAATCACCTATGCTTTTCAAACCTCCGGGGTATGTGAGCCCTAATACGATACCGGTGATTATATCTAAAGCCAGTGTGACTATAATTTCCTCGCTTAAATCTTTTCTTTTATTTCCCAGCATTATTGTGCACCTCCTTAATTTTCTCAATTCTTCTGGAGATTGATGGGTGTGAGAGCCCCCATAGCTTAGATGTATTTTTGGGAATTAGCGATAATTCGCTTAATTTATTCAACGCGGATATCATATGTTCCTTGCCCACGTACATGGCTGCGTCTAAATCCGCCTGTATCTCAAATCTCCTGCGTATTAACTGAAACAAAATCGTGAGGAATATAATGGGAATCCATAGTATGAGAACCTGCAATATGAGGGTTAAATCTTTGTTAAAACCAAAGAGGGGAATGAGAAGAAGTAAGTTTAGAGCGAGCCAGAGGGGAACAACGGATAAGAGCATACTTTTCTTCACATGCTTATTTTTCACATGTGAGAATTCATGTGCTAGGACAGCGAGTGCCTCTTCTTCGCTTAAGTTATTTAGCAGGTATGAGGAAATGAACACGTGCTTGCCTTTTGCTCCTATTTGCATTGCGTTGGCGATTTTCATACTATCCCAGTTTAGAACA
>WAOD01000036.1 GCA_015521465.1 DHVE2 group archaeon | reverse complement strand
ATATAAAACAATAAAACAGAAAAATTTGAGATTTTACAATAATTACCCAGCATTGAAAGCTAATACCGGCGATAAAATGGATACAGCCATTCCAAAGTAGTGAGCAACTCCGTACTCCACAAATTCTGACCTCATCTTCACCTTTTTAGCAACCCCTAAAAGAATGAGCAGTTGCCAGTAACTATCTGGCAAAGCATTCTCCACCAATTCCTCTGGGATGTCAAGCAGCTTTTCAAAATCTGAAGTTCTTAGAATTTCCACAATCTCTTCATCGTATTTCTCTGCAGCATCGCTGAATCCGTATGGACCATCTACAGCATGGGCATGGGCTTGATCTGCGCTCACAAGCAAGCATATTTTTCTCCGGTCTTTCTGAATAATATCACCCAACAATTCTCCAAATTTCACCAGTTCCACCCTTTTCACATTTCTTGCAGGAGTTATCAGAACCGTTTTTCGATCCGGGATAAAATGAAGGGGTATCAACGTTCCCCAATCAAGCGGCATGCAAGAATATTCTCCTTCAAGTGCACCAAAATTCACCCCAATCACGGGTAAAGAATTATCCAAGGCAATATCATATATTTTTTTAGCTAAGTATCTGTCAGACCTGAGTTCTTTCTCTATTTTCGTGTTTCCGCACGTCCACACCCCCCTTAAATACTCCGTGAGAATCACTGCTATGTGTGTATCAACCCTTAGATTGTGGGGAGAAATTATAATGTACAAATCGCAAGCTTCACATCTCTTTCCCAATTCTCTCATTTTTATGTTCAGCTTTTTCATCTCTTCTGTTTTTGGCTCTACTATCTCATCCCCATGCGGCACCACCGCGGCCAACATTAACATAGTCTTGGCATGTAAACAACAACTATAAAATTACCTGCCTCACCAATTTAGGAGATGATTATATATATCAAAAGTAATTTACGTGCATGAAACTCCTTTTGTTAGCAGTTGTCATAACTGTAGCATTTCTACCATCACTCATCTATGTGATATGGGTTCGGAATACGGAAAAGTACAAGAGAGAGCCATGGCGAGCGGTTATGCGCTCTTTTCTCTGGGGCGCCACATTTGCAATCCTGATTTCTCTGGTTGTAGAAATTCTACTAACATTTTTCTACACAAACACATTTGAGCTATTCCGAGGATATGAATTTATAGCAAAGCACAAGGAAAGCATTGACGCAATAATGCTCGCAGGGATAATCGCACCTTTCGTAGAAGAAGGCGCCAAGGCATACGGAGTGCTCACGTCCAAGGGATACATTGATGAGGTGGAAGACGGCATAATATATGGCTCATCATCTGGATTTGGATTTGCTGCAACGGAAAACCTGCTATACGAAATCTCTGCACTTCTCTCAGGCGGCATTATTTCCTGGGCAATCATAGCATTAATACGCTCCATCGCTTCGGCATTATTACACGGTAGCGCCACTGCAATGACAGGATACGGGTACTCGTCCAAGAAGATTAGAGGAAAAGGAAGTATGCTCCACGGATACGTCGTGGCGGTGGCCATGCACTCATCTTTCAACATAATAGCATCTATACCAATATTCCTTGCGGGATTTCACAGCACACTGGTATATTTAGTGCCACTGATAATCGCAATATTATACGGTGCGCTTGCTTTCAGATACATTCGCAAAAAAATCAGATATTTAGATACACATTTTCGGCGGTGATTACACAGGCAAGAAAATCATCTATTGTGCGGAGCGTGGAACCCAGGCTTTTTCCAGTCACCTTACACTTTATTATCTTTCCATCTTTACTGCATTTTACGTATTCGTAATTATCCACACTTATGCTCTCAAACACGCTAACAGCCATATCCTCGGTTTCGTATTCCAAAGTTATACTCACAGTTAGCCTATATATATCTCCCTTCCCAGTCTCCGAGAGTACATCCATTCCTCACCACCTTCCTGTTCAAATTCCACCAATGACAAATCCAGCATATCCGCATAGAATAATATGTATGCCTCCCGTGTTTTTATTCTTTGAGGCACATTGTCCACAATAGGTGAATGATGGGAAAGTATAGTGTGAAGCAGGTTATCCCGCACATCCTCTGGAAAATCCACAATTTCTCTTATTTTTTCTTCTACCATCTGGTACGATATCACAGTATGTCCAAGGAGCTTTGCCCTTGACCTGACCTTTATGCTCGTATCCACCTCGTAGCTCTTCACCTTTCCAACATCGTGGAGCAAACCTGAAGTTACAAGAAAATCTCTATCAAGTCCATACACTTCCGCAAGACGCTCACAAGTTTTTGTAACGTTTAAAGTGTGGTCAACCAGGCCACCTATGTAAGCGTATGCACCTGCAGGATACCCTGGCGCCATCCTAAACTCTTCGACAAATCTATCAGATTTGAAAAAAAGTTCAAGGAGTTTTTTAAGATGCTCCTCCCCCACAGATTCAACATACTTCATAACCTCATTCATCGCGTCATCTATATTATCCGCTGCATTTATGAACCTGCCCACATCGTAATTAGTCACCCTGATAAACTTGTCGTATTCACCATCTACGGAAATTTGAGGAGTTCTATCTTTCTTGTATGTCCCGGCAATCTCAATAACATCTCCCTCTTTTACGGAATTGTAGAGTTTTTCAGTATTTTCCACATCTCGCCCCCAGTACTTCACAATCAAGTTACCCGTTTTGTCCCCAGCCTCCAAAACGAAAAACTTACCGAACTTGTTATTGTAATCCCTAATTCCATATTTTCTGCGCACCACCAATTGCAAATGAGCATAATCACCATCCCTCAAATCTTTAACGTATTTGTTCCCCGACTCCATGCACCGGTATAATCTTCTCTAATATTTCACCTTTACCTATCCCCCCTGCTTATATTCAAGCTTCATCTTTCCTATTTTCAATTCGCCCCGAAGCCCATCCCAAGTCCTCTCCATATCCTCCACCACTATTTTCTTACGGAAAAACGGCGCATCAATCACAAACGTCTCGTATTCCCCACCTTCACCTGCCAGATTAATTTTGTATTTCTCTTCAACCAATTTCAAACGTTTAATTAGGGAAAAATCAATTATTTTTCCAAGGTACTCAGAGTCGAGCCCGTAAGCATACACTCCAACTATCATTATCTTCATCCCTGCTAATAGCATATCCCTCAATATCTGTTCCTGGTTCTTGTACCACAGTGGTGCATAAGATAAAAAACCCAAATCGGTGCACACTTCTTCAATTTTAGTTTTCTGGTAATTGGAAGCTATTGCCCCGCTAACCACTGCCTGAGCATCATACATTTCCAGTACTTTTTTGAGAGATTTCATATCATCGTCAATTCTATGCACATCCCTCGGAATACCCATGGCAATTGCCTGATACTCCGTCCTTTCTATCTGGGGTATATGATACATGTAAGATTCCCTGTTTTTTGGATAAACTGTCACGAGTTTAGTTATCTCAAATCCCTGCTGCATTGCCAGGTAAATCGAATATGTGGAATCCTTCCCGCCCGAGAACAGAGCTATTGCCTTCATAGAGGAATAATGCGCTCAAACGTAATAAAATTTTTATATGCATGGTTATTTAGGTGCTTCAAAAGGGTGATTCCCATGGGAAATGGACTTTACAATGCAAGAAAACTGCGTGAAGATAGGCAAAAGCTCAGGTGGAGTGATAAGTATCACAAGAGGAGAGTTCTTCATTTGAAAGAGAAAAGCGACCCTCTGGAGGGCTCGCCTCAGGCTCGTGGTATAGTTATTGAAAAGGTTGGTATTGAGGCAAAGCAGCCCAACTCCGCCATAAGAAAGTGCGTGAAGGTGCAGCTCATAAAGAACGGAAGGGTTGTAACTGCTTTTGCACCTGGCAACGGTGCAATAAATTTCATAGATGAGCACGATGAGGTTGTTATTGAAGGAATTGGCGGAAGGCTGGGGCGCTCTAAAGGAGACATTCCTGGGGTGCGTTACAAGGTAATAAAAGTGAATGGAATATCTCTGAACGAGCTTGTTCGCGGTAGAAAGGAGAAACCTGTGAGGTGATTATATGGTGGACTTTCTCATATTTGGAAAATACTCCACGGAGGATGTGGTCATCAGAGACCCTGGACTGGTAAGGTATATTAACCTGGAGCCCAGAATGGTGCTTCATACTCACGGAAGACATGTGCTGAGGCACTTAGGGAAATCACAGGTGAACATCGTTGAGAGGCTCATAAACCACATGATGCGGACGGAGAAATATACCGGAAAAAAGATGAGCGCTTACGGCGTTGTAAAAGACGCATTTTATATAATAGAAAAAAGAACCAAACAAAACCCGGTGCAGGTACTGGTTAACGCCATAATAAATGCAGCACCGCGAGAAGAAGTCACAAGGTTGAAGATGGCGGGTATAGCAGTGCCAAAGGCTGTGGACGTGGCGCCGTCAAGAAGAGTAGACATTGCGCTTCGCAACATTGCACTTGGAGCAGTAAATTCCACGTTTCGAAATACAAAATCCGCCGCGGAGTGCCTTGCCGACGAGATCATCAAGGCTTCAAAAAATGACGTTACAAGCTACGCAGTCTCTAAAAAGGAAGAAATTGAGCGCGTGGCAGCATCTGCAAGATAAGGTGATTTAGATGGGAAGGAAAGAGGATAATATCAAAAAAGCAATGAAAATAATGGGTGATGTTGAGCACATAAGAAATATAGGTATTGCTGCACACATAGACCACGGGAAGACTACGCTCAGCGATAATCTGATAGCGGGCGCCGGTATGATGTCGGAAGAACTCGCCGGTAAGCAACTGGTTCTGGATTATGATGAGCAGGAGCAGGCTCGCGGGATAACGATTAACACAGCATCAGCCAGCATGGTTCACGAGTTCGAAGGTAAAGAGTACTTGATTAATTTGCTGGATACTCCCGGCCACGTTGATTTCGGGGGCGATGTGACTCGCGCTATGAGGGCCGTGGATGGCGCCGTGGTCGTAGTTTGCGCCGTGGAAGGGATCATGCCCCAAACCGAGACAGTGGTTCGCCAGGCGCTCAGAGAAAGAGTTAAACCTGTGCTTTTCATAAACAAAGTTGACCGTCTCATCAACGAATTGAAACTGGATGGTCAGCAAATGATGGCTCGCTTTGAGAAGATAATAAAGGAAATTAACAAGTTAATAAGAAGATACGCTGAAGAAGAATACAGGGACAAGTGGATGGTTAGAGTGGAAGACGGCAGCGTCGCTTTCGGTTCGGCCTATCACAACTGGGCAATAAGCGTACCTTTCATGAAGAAGTCAGGAATATCCTTCAAAGACGTGTTTGAGCACCTTCAACAGGATAAGCAAAAGGAACTCGCAAAGAAGGCGCCCCTTCATCAGGTCGTTCTTGATATGGTGGTCAAGCACCTGCCAAACCCCAAGGAAGCTCAAAAATATAGAATTCCAAAAATATGGCATGGGGACTTGGAGAGTCCTATAGGGAAGGCTATGCTCACCTGCGATCCGAAGGGGCCCGTGGCAATGATGGTGACCAAAATAGTCATGGACCCGCATGCAGGGGAGGTTGCTGTGGGTCGCCTTTTCAGCGGCACTCTCAGGAAAGGACAAGAACTCTACATAATAGGCGCCGGAAAGAAAAAGTACAGAATTCAACAACTTTCAATGATGGTCGGTCCAGATAGAATACCCGTTGACGAGTTGGATGCTGGAAACATCCCGGCCATAATCGGCCTTAAAGACGCAATTGCTGGTTCAACAGTTTCGTCAGAGCCGAACATAGAACCATTTGAACCCATGAAACACTACAGTGAGCCGGTGGTCACCGTGGCAATTGAAGCAAAGCACACCAAAGATCTGCCGCGTTTAATAGAAGTTTTGCGCACTCTATCCAAAGCGGATCCGAGCCTGAGAGTGGAAATAAACCAGGAAACCGGTGAGCACCTTCTGAGCGGAATGGGCGAATTGCATTTAGAGGTCACCGTTTACCGCATAGTTAACGAGTACAAAGTTGAAGTAATAACCTCTCCGCCAATCGTGGTTTATAGGGAGACCGTAGATCACAAGGCGGGGCCATTTGAAGGTAAGTCGCCTAACAAGCATAACAAGTTCTACATTGAAGTTGAGCCCTTGGAAAAAGGCGTTATAGAGGCTATTGAAAGCGGCGAGATTCCTGAGATGGACAGAATCAAGGATAGAAAGACTATCACCAAGAAGCTGGAAGAGGCTGGATTATCAAGAGATGAAGCAAAGAAAATTGAAGCAATTCGCGGTCCGAACATTCTACTGGATATGACATGGGGAGTTCAGTATCTAAATGAAACTATGGAACTGGTAAAACAGGCATTCTTTGAAGCTGTGGAAAGGGGTCCTCTGGCAAACGAGAAGCTTTACGGAGTGAAGGTAAGGCTGGTGGATGCTAAGCTCCACGAAGATAGTATACATCGCGGTCCTGCTCAGGTCATACCTGCTGTGCGCAATGCAATATATGGAGCAATGTGTCAGGCAGCTCGCGTTCTCTTAGAGCCCATGCAAAAAGTGTATGTCAACGTTCCCACGGAGCTCGTGGGTGCAGTAACAAGAGAGCTGCAGCAGAGAAGAGGAATCATAGAAGACATGGAGCAGGAAGACTACCAGACGATAATCCACGCGAAGGCGCCAGTAGCTGAGATGTTTGGCTTCGCATCCGCAATCAGAAGCGCCACGGGTGGAAGGGTTCTCTGGAGCACTGAAAACTCCGGATACGAGCGCGTGCCAAGAGACCTGCAGCCGCAGATAGTGCGCCAGATCCGCGAGAGAAAAGGATTGAAACCAGAACCATATGATGAGGCATATTACGCAGGCCTCTAATCTACCTTATTTTTGAGAAAGTTTATTATTTTTTGAAACATTGCAGAAATGATGGATAGCAACATAATACCTGTTATAAAGGGTAAAATTAATGTTATAGCAAATGTGCATTCTGCATATTTAGCTTTGAATAAGTGCCATGATCCTCTAATTTTAAGCGTAAGGCCTGATGTTATTTTGAAAGAAAGATACGGAGTGAAAAATGTGGTGTGGATAACCCGCAATGGGAAAAAAGGCACCGTATATCCAGAACGTCTTGATTTTGAGACGATGGAAATTGTTGAAGAATACGTTAGCTCAGGCGGAAACTGCATTATGATAGACGGAATAGAATATCTAAGCACGATCAATGGCAAGGAGCGCGTAATTGACTGGATAAAAAGAGTCAAATCACTAAATAAAAACCCAACCTTGGTTTTAGGAGTTAATGGAAATCCCAACAACTGGAGCTCTATTTCGGATTTTACATATGAAAAACATAGAAAGATGAATGATCCAAAAGTAATTATGGTAAAAGAATATTTGGGAGATAACGTGGTAGTTATAACTTCGAATAAGGATGAAAATGGCATATACGTTGGAGATTTCGGGTCGGTGGAACGCTTTCTTGAAATTGGCCTGGAAGAGCTAAAAGATATAAAAGAAAAAGATGTTTATATAGAGTGTACAGAGTACCTTCTGGAAATGGCCCCTGAAAAGTTGTTTGTAGAGTTTCTGAAGAACCTGATGGATGTCGTAGTTTCAGAGCGAAGAAAGGTTTATGTTAAATATAGTGACCAGATTTTTTCCTCTCCTGCGGTGTCGCTCTTTGATTCTCTCGGGATTGAAGAGGACGATGTTTTTGTTGGTAGGGAAAAAGAACTGAAAGAAATTATTGAGATTATTGAAGCCTCAGAGAAAGAAGGAAATGCCCTTGTGATATCAGGAGAGGTGGGAATTGGTAAAACAACACTTGTAATGAAAGCAAAAAACTATGCACTATCCAGAGGTTTTAAATTTCTATATTCAAAGGCGTATTATGATTCCACAGTCCCGTATCTGCCCATTGTAGAAGCATTCGGCGATGAGATAGGTAATGTATTAAAAAATACTCGCAAACACGGTGAGAAGGAAAATATTGAGTATCAGAGAAATGCAATATTTTATCAATTCACGGAAAAAATAAAGCAACTGGCGAAAAATAACAAGCTTTTCATCTTTTTTGACGATATCCAGTGGATGGATTCCTCATCACTTAAACTTCTTCATTATCTCATCAGAAATCTAAAAGATAGGAGAATTCTGTTTGTATGTACATTCCGAAGGGAAGAAATCACTGCTACGCTTCAAGATGTACTATCCAAAATGATGAGAGAAAAACTCTATGAGGAGATAAAACTGAGAGAACTTAAATATAAAGATGTTAGCGAAATGATAGATAAAATTACAGGAAGAAACGTTGATGAAACAGTAAAAAAGAAGATTTACGAATACAGTGGCGGCAACCCACTCTTTGTTAGGGAATTGACTCTGAACATGATGGACTCCATCGATGGAAAAAAGGGAGCGAGTATAAGTATTCCAGAGCTTGTGAAATCAATAGTTAACAGGAAATATGATATGCTAACTCCCCAAGAAAAAAGAGTTCTGGAAATGGGCGCAGTATATGGATACAGAATTGACCCGGAAATACTCGGAAAAGCCGTGGGGATAGACGAAATAGATTTAATAGATGCTCTTGAAAGGATAAGTTCCGTTGGCATATGGGAGGAAGACCCCGATACGGGTTTATATATTTTTAGAGAGAGAATAATCAGAGAGGAAATATACGATGAAATGTCAAGAATAAAGAGAAAATTACTTCACCGAAAAATTGCAAAGGAAATGGAGAATGAAAAAGGAAATGATGAAGGCTATTTGGTAAATATTGCCAGACATTATAAGCAGGGAGAAGTGCCAGAAAAAGCATACGAGTATTTCATAAAGGGCGCAGCACATGCCAAAGAGATTTACGCTTATGAAGACGCATTAGAAATATACATGGAAGCAAAGGAACTAAATATAGATGATGAGAAACTGGAATTCATTTATTCGGAAATAGGAGAATTGCACAGCATCATGGGAGATTATGCGAAAAGTATAAATGCGCTTAAAAAAGCGTTGGAAATAGCGAAAGAAAGGAATAATGAAAATAAAGCCGCCGAGTACCTTGAAAGAATGGGTAGAATCATGGACAGCATGGGAAAATGGGATGAGGCAAATGCCATGTATAAGGATGCTTTATCAATGTTGAGCGATGAAAATTCTATAGTAGCAAGGCTATATCTGGATATTGCATGGATGTATGTCAGGCGAAGCAAGCTAAATGACGCAATAAAATATGCTAAAAAAGGAGCAGATATAGCAATATCAAAAGGCTTCACCAAAGAAGAGGCAGATGCGTATCATGTGTTAGGAACGATATACGAGCATATGATGGATTTTGAAAGCGCATATGAGTATTTTATGAAGGCCATGGAGATAAGAGAGAAAATAAACGACCCATACGGTCTTGCCACTGATTATAACAATCTGGGTGCAACCTGCGATGCAATGGGGAAGTTAGATGATGCACTGGAAAATTACAAAAACGCACTTAGAATACTTGATAAAATAGGGTACGTTTACAGTAGTAGGCCCATAGTGCTTACAAATATAGGAAACATCTACGCAAAGAGAGAAAACCTCCACAAGGCTGTAGAGTACTACCTAATGAGCTTATCAATAAGCGAGATTATCAATGAGTGGTTCTCAATGATGCTTGCGTATATGAATATAGGTGTAATATATGCCACATGGGGTATGTTAAATGAAGCAATAGATTATTTTGAAAAAGCTTTAAATATTGCCAATGAACAGGATGATAAAGAAAGCATAGCAGATCT
>WAOD01000035.1 GCA_015521465.1 DHVE2 group archaeon | reverse complement strand
GAAGCAATCATTCCCGCAACGGATACGTGTTAAAGAGAACCTGTGCGATATTCTACAACAACCCGGGAAAAGTTTACACGATTAAAGAATTGTACAAGATTTTCAACGATCCTGACATGTATTCAAAGCGCACAAAGTACCGCACTGTGCAAAGTGCGGTCTATTACCTTCTCAGAAGGAGCATAATTTACAGGGTTCCCGGTGAATGGGGCAAGTATGCTCTGGAAGATGAAGCACGGGCACTGGCGTTTCTGGAAGGAGGGCCTACCCCCATGGGCACCCGCAACGGGACTGCGCCTAAATACAAGCTGCCCTCGTTAAACCTTCACGGGCAGAGAGTGGACAAAGTGATTACAATCCCGGAGACAGTGTGGGGGCATTTGAAATCAATGCAATCATCCGTGTCCCCTTTCTTCAACAAAAAGCCGCCCAACGAGAACGACCCCGGCAGGCAGTGGGTATTTGAGACCGAGAATGTGAAGTGGGTTGTGTCAGAGAGAACGTTAAAGGCGCAGATATTTCCCAAGGGCGAAGACTGGCTCAAAGAGCTGCAGGAATACATGGGCGTGTGGGTAGTTAATGAATTAAAAGGAGCGCGGGTAACGATGCACGGAGCAATAAATAAAAAAGAATACGCGGGCTACCGTGCGGGAGTTCTGGAAATCGTGGAGGACCACAGCGAGTGGAAAGAGGGTGAATACGAGTTTCACGGCCCGGAAGATGCCGTGGAGACCGCCATGGGCTTATCATTGACCGGGCTTTTCACGCCCCAGCAGAGCGGGGTAATTGCGGATTTGCTGCACACTTACAACGAGAAGCATGATAAGCGAATAAATGAGCTATTGGATTACATAAATCTCTTTGCAGAGTTCACGGTAAATAATTTATCACGCCTATCTGAGCTAATAAACAAGCAAGATAAAAAGATGGGCTCGATAAATAGCCAGATAGAAGCGCTGAAAAAAGAGGTGAACGACAGCCTCAACACCATTGCTGGGGGCATAAGGATGCTTTTGAACAAGCCTCGGGTGGAGATAAATGGAGGGGTAGAAGGGTATGCGTGAGCTGAAAAAATGGCAGATTAGAAAGATAATAAACGAGGCGATGCAGCTGGCAAACGAGGTGTCTCTAAGAGACGAGATAAATTTGGAAGACATTTACAAGATTGCAGAGGGAGTTAAAGGCGAAAAGATCACGAGAAGAGAGAAGCTGGTCATAGCGGGCATAGTGAGGAGAAACTACCCAATTCAGAGGAAGGTCAGGGACAAGAAATTGAAAGTTTTGATTTTGATTCATCGTGGGAATGGGGAAAACACGTCATTTAGATCGTACAACTGAGCAATGCCTTCCCTTTTGCAATTTATTTTCCGTGCCACGATCAGATAATTTTTTTCTTTACTATTGTGACCAATGTGCTCAGCTTTCTGCTCCAGAGATTTTATTATGTTCTCTATATCTCTGCAGCTCAGAGTCTTCCATTTTACTTCTCCCAGCAACAGAGTTCTTTTACCTATACCTACAATATCTATTTCTTCGCCTTTATGCCACCACCTTCCCATGCTTTCGTATTTCTCCGGCAATTTACCATGTGCGTTGAGAATCATCACGTATTTCCTTGCCAATTCTTCAAATTTTTTACCCACATACACGTTGAAATCATCCTTTATAAGAGGCACAATGTCCATGCCCATCTCTATGTTTGCACGATTTGGATACACATAGCGGAACCAGAAATCGAAGAAATTGTCTTTTATTTGGTAAATTCCGCCTTTTTTCGCTCTTACAGAGCGCTCAACCACCACATAACCCAAGTCCTCCAATACAGATAGATACTTTCCAAGAGAATTATTATCAATTCTGCTTTTGTTTGCAATTTCTCCGAATCTCGTTGATCCCTGTGCAATGCTCCTCAGAACGGCAAAATAACGGGATACATCTCGCAGCTCCATCTTGAGCAGGTACTTTGGCTCCTCATAATATCTAGAGCCTTTTTCTATTACTAACTCTCTCATATTTTCCCATATGTTTTTATTTGGATCGTAACTGCTCCAGTACTGGGGGACACCACCAAACACAGAGTATATCCTCACTATTTCCTCCAAATTAAGATTGAAAAAATCGGGAAGGTAGTAATAGGGAATCTCGGTAACCTCCCAGCTTCCGGTTTTTCTACCGTAAAGCGGGGATTTGTAGCTCATTACACCTTCCATGAATGACACCGTTGAGCTGCAGAGAACTAACATTATTTTTGAATACTGCAAAGAAGAATCCCAGTGCTTCTGCAAAATTGAAAGAAATCCCTTTTCTCCCTTGGCGATATACTGAACCTCGTCTATCACTACTAATATTCGCTCTTTGCTTTTCTCAACTAAATACGAGAAAAATGCGTTCCAGCTTCTGAGCGGGTTCTCCCGGAGCACGACATCGTTGAACTTATCCGCAAGTATGTTTGAAAAATCTTCAAGCACATTCTCACTTTCCTCTGCAAGGAGATACACACCATCAAATTCTTTTACTAACTTCTGAAGAAGGTATGTTTTGCCGATTCTCCTCCTGCCATAGAGCAGTATGAGCTCGGCCTTTCCACTCTTATACTTATTTTCAAGATATTTCATCTCTTCCCCCCTGTCAACAAACTTACTCGTAAGTATCATACTTTAGAGTAAGTAAAACATAAATTTAAATCTTCCCTCCTCCGAGTGTTGGACAACTGTGAATTTAAGCACCTTCGTCGGGGGGAGGATCAAAATGTGAGATTGATTAAACCACCTGTGTTTTAGGGCATTTCTGTAAATTGTAAGGAGACATATCTCCTTATTAGTAAGATGAGAATAAATGGAAGAGATGAAAGGAAATTACGATGAACGGGTTAAGGGGAGGAGGGGCGTAAAATACCCCCTCTTTGGATTTGTAGTGACAATTCTGGTTCTGCTGAGCAGCATGAGCATGGTAAGTGAAAGCTCTCAGTGTGTGCAGCCGTACATGGTGAGAGGGGACAATATAACAATAACAAATCCCACGGAGGGAGCGGTAATACTGCACAATTCCACCGTAACAATCACATGGGAATACACCGGCGAGATTGCAAGAAGGATAGTCTCTGCAGAAGTGAATTTTACCGTTGATGCAGAACCTCCGGAGATGTACATGCAGGAGCCATGGAAGAATGAGATAATATGGCAAAGCACCGTGTATGTGGAATGGTATTATCCCACTCCTCAGGCGCGCACCTACGACGGCATGCCCATAGACCACGCGGATGTAAAGTTAGATAATATTAGTGTTGATCGCGAAATAAAAGAAAAAAATTCAAAATAATTTCAATCTGATTCGTTTCTTCACTCAAATTAAAAAATGATAGAGAATCAATAAAATGATTAATATTTGCGGCGTGCGGAACTCTTCGCCTGCTATTGCAGGCTCGCCCTTCGGGTCTGCTAACAAGCGGATAAACGACTCGCTTACACTCGTCAAAAGTTTGCCTTGCAAACCTTCGTTTATCCGCAACACATTCTACCCAATACCCTCAAAAGAAAAAACAAAAAGAATAGGGAGTTAGGCGCGTGAATTCACATCTCTTTAAGCAATTCTATCAATTTTTCTTTTGGGATGTCGTTCCATATCGCCACTTTGGAGAGAATATCATTTAGAGTTCCTTTTGCAATCTCGTTGTGCCTTGGCACGGTTATATTGTGTTCTCCTACTTCTGTTGTTTTTCTTAATCGAACATGGCTCCCCCTCTGCCTCACAATCTCGTATCCTAATTTCAGAAGCAATTTTATTAACTGGTCTCCGCTAACTACCGGCAGCTTTGGCAAAAGAATGCACCTCAAGCTCGGATATGGAGATTATTTTCACATCTTCGCCACTTTCAAGGGCTTCATCAAAGTGCACTTCCACGGCCTCTTTGATGTTTTCCATAAGCTCGTCCAATGTCTTGCCCTGTGTGAATATATCTACTCCTATTCCACGGGCACACCAGTATTCTCCGTCGTTGTATATTTCAAACTTAACGAGCAACATACAGGCACCAGCTATACATGGCATTGCATGATATTTAATTTTATCGGTTGGTAGGGTAAGTTGTAATTCTACAAAAAATAAAAATAGTAGGAACCACCGGCGGGTTCTTGTCCTCTCCAGCATCCAAAGAAAATAATGGGGTTTAGAAAGGGGACAATGCCCCCTTCTCTTTAAAGTTCTGGCTACGACTTTTATATTTAAATACCTCCTTATTTTTATCTATTTTTTCAATGTTTTTCGAGGAATTCAACTCACTCAACATTTGGAAATCTTAATATATTTTGAAGCAATCCCCCAGTATGAAAGCAGGCATAAACCCACCAGACGATGTTTATGTGTTCATAGAAGTGCCAAAAGGGAGTAACATAAAATGCGAGTACGATTTTGATATGAACGTGATTAAGGTGGATAGAGTTTTACACACAGCTTCCTTCTATCCTTTTAACTACGGTTTCATTCCTGACACCATGGAAGAGGACAATGATCCCATCGATTGCCTTGTCGTGTCTTACGATTCATTTCCCCACGGCGTTCTTGTTAGAGCGATGCCAATAGGCATGCTTGTTACGGAAGACGAGCACGGCCCTGACAGAAAAATCATTGCAGTACCCCACCCATCCGTTGACCCAAGAAATGATGGAATTCAGGATATTAAAGACCTTCAGAGCAGTGTGCTGGAGCAGATAAGGCATTTCTTTGAGCATTACAAGGAATTAGAGAAGAACAAGTGGGTGAAAATAATCGGATTTGAAGGAGCCGAGAAAGCTAAAGAGACGATAAAAAGGGCTATAGAGAGAAGAAATGGAAAATCATGAATGACAGATAGAAAAGAAAAATTTTGGAAGCCGTGAAAACATGCAATCGAAGGATTGAACGGGAGCTAAGAGTTAATTCCATAATCTCTCTGGGAAACATCGGGGCGAAATATCCCGGATATGTGAAATCCATTGATTCCCTTTTAAAATTGCTGGACAGGGAGTTTGTAATTGAGAGGATAAACGAAGGTGATTTACATCGCTCCTTCTACAAGTTTGTGGGTTTGAATCGTGAACGATTGGGAAAATTTAAAGGATATGCAGTGAGAAAAATAAAATTTCTTGCTCTAAAAACAATTGTAAAGATAGGCAATGCGAATCCACATCTAATTGATCCTCAATTGGTGGATTCCCTCTGGGACGAAATATCCAAAGTGCTTAAGAGAGAGTGGTATGAAGAAGAGGATTGTGGATGTCTTTCGATACACTATGCAAGTAGTTTAGCTAAATATTTGGGGCTTATTGCTAAAAAAGACGATTACGCGTTATCTATCCTCAAAAATGCGCTTTTCAGTAACAACCATAGAATAAGGTCTATTGCCGTTGATGGACTTGGTTTTTCTGAGAGAAGTTACGAAGTTCTCCCGTATTTAAGATATATCCTTAAAATCGAAGACTTCTCGGTGAGTGCGATTACTAAGTTGGCCGCAAAAAATCCAGCAGGATATGGATTAGAAATTCTAAAAAATTTACAGGAATGCCAAAATCCACGCTTCTTGCGTAATTCTTCTTGGACGAATAGCTGTGATGGACAAGCCATGCAGGTACATGGAGGAGATAAGTGCATCTCTCAATTCTCCAGATCGCAGGGAAAGGCAGGCTGCTCTCTATGCGGTTAGCTTAATTGCCACAAAGAAACCCCAGCTGTTTCGTGATATTGTAGAAGATAAATACCGGGAGTTCAGAGGAAAGGGGATTTACAGAATAGCAAGCAAAGATGTGGATTTTGTTATTCACTTGGCGAAAAGATACGGGAAAATGGATGAGTGGGGTGCGAGATTGATAGCTAAGAGAGTTCCAGAGAAGGTTATAGAGCTTTACCTCTATGATTCAAACATTGTACCATTTGATGCTCTCCTGATTGCTTTATCCCATGCAAAAATTTCTAAGGTTGATGAGAAAAGAATGCGAGATACACTTAAAAGCTCAATTTATAAAACGAAAGACTATTTCACTTTATTCTACGAGATCAGTAATGCATCTAAAACGAATCTCGAGCTGTTCGCATCCATGGTGAAATTTATCCACGATATTTTAAAGGATTACAATTCTAACAGGAGTAAAAATTCTCTGGAAACGGAATACTTTCTTAAGTTTCTTGCAAACGTTGGGAAATACGTTCCTGATGAAGCGGTGAAGATTGCTGTTGAATATCCCCATTTTCTAAATTTGGTGGTTGATGTTTTTTATTCAACTCCTGACCCATCGCTTTATATCACAAAATATCAATCCGAGCTTGTGTGGGCAATAAGTTCCATTAGAAATGAAATATGGAAAAGCGAGTACATTATGGAAGGGTTCAGACGCATAATTCCCATAGGTGAAGAGATAGTTCTGGAGTTCATCGATGAGATAGTCTATGTGTCTTATGCGAGAAAGCATACCAATAAATACTGCATTGCACGGGCTATAATCATCCTAAAAGAGCTAATGAAAAGAGGCATTCTCACGGAGGATTACATTAGATTTATCGTTGAATCCCTTGTTCATCCCAGTTATAGGGTTTTCAACGCTGCTAAAAAAGCTCTGTATGAGCTCATTAACGAGAAAAATTATAGTTGGGTTATGGACGAAGCAAAGTACACAGGCAATGAAGATGTTATAAGAAGAGTGAAAAAGATTATCAATTCCAAAAAAATAATCCCCGTGGGCGATGATGAATACCTCGCTGAAAGATGATGAGGATCTTGAGTGCTGAGCCCAAAAAACCAAAAAATAAAAAATTAGCGCTTGTAAGAGGGTATCCGCTCCAAAAGCATGCCTTCGATTTGCAGGGGCTTGAGCATCTTCGCCACTTTCACCGCTTCTTCGAGCTTTGCTTTTGAATCAGCGTATATGGTGTAGAGCACTTCTCCTTTCTCCACTTTATCGCTCTTCTTCTTGTTCAGCAGTATTCCCGCACCTTTGTCCTTGGGCGCCCCTGCGGTTCTCGCAATTCTCACCAGTGCCTTGTTCGAAACGATGGATATATACCCTTCTTCGGGCGAGTGTATATCCGCTTTGTACTTTCCAACGGGCACATCGTCGCTCTTTTCGATGCCCCTTGAGCCCTGCGCGTTTATTATCTCCAGGAACTTCTTCATCGCTTTTCCAGCCTTGAGGGCTTCCCGAGCCATGTCTTTTCCCTCGCCTCTCTCCGCGATGTTTCCTAATTCTAATAGCATGCCCGCAATATCCGTGGCCTTCTCCAAAAGGGACGTACTCACAGGCTTTCCTTCTAAAGCCATCATTGCCTCTTTTGCTTCCAGTGCTGGGCCTATCGCTCGACCGACGGGTTGTCCTCCGTAGGTAACTGCCGCCTCCACCGTGATACCCAATCTTGAGCCCAATTCTATGAAATCCATGGCATATTTCCTTGCTGTTCTTTCGTCTGGTACCTTTGTCTCGGGACCCATGGGTATATCCAAAACCATGAATTTCGCTCCAACCGCCTTCTTCTTCGCCATGACACTTGCTAACACCTGAGAGTGAGGATCAATTCCGAGGGGATATTCCACGTGCACGATTTTATCATCCGCCGGTGCAAGATTCACAGCGCCGCCCCATGCCAGCGTTGCTCCCACTTCGTCCACGATCCTCTTTATATCGCTTATCTTCAAATCCACGTGAGTTAAGACTTCCATCAGGTCTGCGGTGCCCGCGGCGCTGCTTATCGCCCTTGATGATGTCTTTGGTATTTTGAGCCCTAAACTTGCGGCTATTGGAACTGCGATTGGTGCGTACTTGTTCCCAGGAACCCCCCCAATGCTGTGCACATCGAAAACGGTGTACTCGAAATCTAAGGTGTCGCCGGATTCCACCATCGCCATGGTTGTCCACTCCGTCTCATCCATGTCCATGCCGCGAATCTGAATTGCGGTTACATAGGAAGTCAATTCTATAAGAGATAGGTTATCATCTGAGATGTCCTTTATTATCTCGTAAATCCGTCCTTGGTCAATTTTTCTCCGAATATCTTTTTCTTTATGTAATCCACGCTCTGCGGCCTCGTGGTAGGTGTGATTTTCACCTTGTCTCCGTTCTTAACGTTCAACTTTTCGCTTATCTCAACGAACATACCCACCTCTCCGGGCTTTATCATGCTCTGGGATATGTTCACTATCGCTGTAATCAATTTCCCCTTTATTCCCATCTTTGCTCTATCCTGCGGATGCAATCCAAGTTCCTTTGCGTCTTCTTCGTTCAAAATAACTTCGTATCCACCAACTTCTATATCTATCCTCTTAACTTTCAACTCCAAAGTTAATCACCTCCTTTATGATCTGGTATGCTAAATATGGAGATATTATCCCTCTTTCAGTTATTATTGCATCTATGTATTCTGGGGGAGTGGCATCGAACACGGGATTTCGGAACTTCACCCCGGGGAATTCTTTGGGATTTGCAATCTCTTCTGCAGGTCGCTCTTCTATGTCCACCAGTTTGCCTATCACTGTTTCCGGTGAAAATTTGTACGTTTCAGCGGCAACGATGAACGGAACCCTTGCCTCATGAGCTACCAGTGCAATTTGGGAGGTACCCACTTTGTTTATGACTGCTCCGTTGCTGGCAATTGTGTCGGCGCCTACGATTACGATATCGATATCCCTCATGAAATACCTGACTGCTGAATCCACTATCATGGTAACGTCTATTCCCTCCTCCGCTAACTTCCTGGAGGTTATGTGTCCCTGCAGCCATGGTCTGGTTTCCGTGTTGAACACCTTTATCTCCTTTCCGGAGCGGTGCGCTTGGATAATAACTTCGAGCGCGGCGGATGAGTTGCAGTGTGTAAGTATAACAGAGCCATCTCTAATGCGCTCTGCTCCGAACTTACCTATCTTTTTTACCGCCGAGAAAGACAGATTTATGAACGATTCAGCGTTTTTGATGATACTCTCTTTGATTTTATCCAAGGAATCGCCTTCTGTCCTGTTAATCACGTAATAAACTGCATTCCTCAGCGAAACTGCTGTTGGCCTTGTTGATAAAAGGTACTCTTTCGCTTTTTCCATCTCCTTTTCAAATTCATCTACAGTGCCGGAGTAATCCTCAGCAAAGTATTTCAGCGCTTCAGCAGCAGCCCGTGCAATTCTTCCGGCACCCCGAATTTTCATGCTCTTTATGCCCTCTCCTATTTCAATGATTTTAGGATGCATAGAACACCGTATCATATAGCCAATATTTATTTTTTTCTCGCTTTTCTTTTGAGGGCGTTCTCGATGTATCCTTTCTCGGTATATCCCATATGCAAAGATAACTTGCCCATTGCATTATAATTTTCAGAAAACATTAAATCACACATTACGTTTATAACTTCCGTGCTGGATGCTGGATTCATAAAGGAAGGTGCGATTGAAAAGAGAGAATATCAGATAAACATTGCAAAGAGTGCTTTGAAGGGTAATACATTAGTGGTCCTTCCCACCGGGCTTGGAAAGACAATAATAGCAATTCTTGTAGTGGACGAGGTTCTTCGGAGAAAAGGTGGCAAGGTACTTTTTTTAGCGCCTACAAAGCCTCTGGTAAAGCAGCATCAGGACACAATACAGAAATTAATGAATTTGCCAGATGGGAACGTTGCGGTGTTCACCGGTGAGATTTCTAAATCAAAGAGAAAAAAGCTATGGGAAGATGCACAGGTAATAATATCTACTCCTCAGGTGATTCAGAACGATTTGATTTCTGGGGCCATATCTATGGATAATGTTTCCCTGGTCATATTCGATGAGGCGCATCGAGCTGTTGGAAATTACGCTTACGTTTTCATAGCGGAGAAGTACCGGCAGAAAGAAGATCATCTTATACTGGCAATAACTGCATCTCCAGGAGGCAAAGAGGAAAAGATAATGGAAATTATAGAAAACCTGGGCATAGAGAACGTGGAGATTAGAACAGAAGAGGATAGAGATGTGAAACCTTACATCAAAGAGGTAAAAATTTACCTTAAACAACTACCGATGCCCAGGGAGTTGGGAGAAATCTACGGAAAATTAAAAGAACTTTACGAGGACATAATCTCAGAGCTTCGCAAGTATAGGCTTTTCATAACAAGAAAGAAGGTGTCACGTAAAGATATTGTAATGGCTCAGGCAGAGGTGCAATCTCAAATAGCAGAGGGCAAGACAGAGTACTATCAAGCGGCAATGATGCTGAACATGGCCATAAAAATAGACTATGCTTTGGAGTATCTGGAGACTCAGGGTTTTGAATCCTGCTACTCGTATCTTCTCAAGATTATAGAAGACGGCAACTCTCGGGGGGGAAGCAAAGCCTCCCGCACACTTGTTCGTCATAGAAAATTCGTAGATGCGGTGCGCATTGCTCGGGAGCTATCTCACAAGATTGAAGAAATTGAGAATCCAAAGCTTCAGGCTCTTGAGGAAATTCTTGAGAGAAAGATAGAGAAAAAGCCTGATTTCAGAGCAATTGTTTTTACGCATTATCGAGAAACTGCCCGCATCGTGGAAGAGCACTTGAAGAATTCAGACAAGATTAAAGCGGTTAGATTTGTGGGGCAGGCAAACAAGGGTGAGGACAGGGGGCTAAGCCAGAAAGAGCAGGTTGAAATCGTGAGGAAATTTAGAAACGGAGAGTTCAATGTACTCATAGCCACAAGCGTTGCGGAGGAAGGACTGGATATTCCCTCTACGGACATGGTGATTTTCTACGAGCCTATTCCGTCCGAGATAAGAAGTATACAGCGCAAGGGCAGAACAGGAAGAACGAATTTTGGGGAAGTTGTTATTCTTTCCATAAAGGGTACCCGCGATGTGGCTTACCTGTGGTCATCGCGCCTCAAAGAAAAGAGAATGCGCAATGAGATGAAATTACTTAGGAGAATAATGGGTGAGCGTTTGAACGGGCCAAAACGCAAAATATTTCCAGATGAAGAAAAAAATGCTGACGATGAAAAAAATGTCCCAAAGAGCGGAGAAAATCAGGAGGCCTTTAAGCCAAAGGCGCAGGGAGAGCAGCGCACACTTTTCGAGTTTGATTCTGGATCGGGGGGAAAAATTGAGAAAATGTACGTGGATACTAGGGAATTCAGGAGCCAGGTTGTTAAAATACTGGCAAAAGACTATAAAGTAGTCCCCGTGCAATTGAGCGTTGGTGATTACGTGCTCTCGGATAGGATTGCCATAGAGAGAAAGACGACTAATGATTTTTTAGAGTCAATACGGGATGGAAGGCTTTTCGAGCAGGTTAAAAAATTGAAGGACACCTACCCATCTCCCATTTTAATAATTGAGGGTGATTCTTTGTTTTCCCGAAATTTTCACGAGAATTCCGTGTATGGAGCAATTGCGTCAATAATTGCGGATTTTAGTGTGTCGGTGATATTCACCCGCAATCCTGAAGAAACTGCAAAATTCATTAAAGCTCTGTACAGAAGAGAGAGAGCAGAGCGCAGAGAGGTTGCATTGCACAAAGAACGCAAGCCAATGACCCTGGAAGAGAGGCAGAGATACATCGTTGAATCCCTCCCGAGCGTATCTGCAAAATTATCTCAGAGATTACTCGAGCACTTTGGTTCTGTAAAAGAGGTTATGAACGCTGAGATCAATGAGTTGGTGAACGTAAGAGGAATTGGCCGGAAAACCGCCGAGGAAATACACTATGTTATCAACAGTAAATACAGGAATAATGAAAATAGATAGAAATGATTATAAGATGTGCTTGTGACATTGTTATAATTGTGATACTACAATAATAAAACAATATCCAAAAGCTCAGATGCAAGAACCACATACTCATGTGGTGGGTGTTAAATGGATATTATTCTTTAGTGTGTGTTTCATTTTAGATCTTTCATGCTCACTTTCCTCGGGCAGTACTTGACTTTACAGTAATTACATATTATCTTTTCTTTGTCTTTTTCGGCAGTATGGATCATTATTGATTCTACAGAGTCTATGTTTCTTATCTCAGAGATAGTTTCCATTTTAAGCGGGTTTTCCACGATAATTATAAGCCTGTTCTTTTCTAACAGCTCTCTCTCTCCTATGATTTGTCTTATCTCACATGTTTTATCACTCAGTATCTTTGCTATTTTTTCCAGTGAGCAGCCGAATTTGCCTTTTTTGAAAGATATTTCAAGTACTTCCCAGCCCATAACCGGTGCCACAGAATCCAAATTAAGAGAAGGGTGCAGTCTTTCAAATATGTTTTTCAACTCGTAGGTTTTTTCGATGTACTCTATTGTGTGATACACTATCTTCCGGTTCACACCTGCGGCTCTGGCTATGGCATTGACGGATATCTCAATGTCACCTAAAAAAAGCTTTGAATCGCGAATTGCAATTCCGTTATTTACAAGTATTTCAGCAACCTTTTTTCTTGCGGGGTAATTTTTAAAGTACTCCCTCACTATAAACAGCATAAATGGGAAAAAGTGAAAAAATAAATAAACTTATCTACTCTCAAAATTTATGCTTCTTCCATTGTTATGCAGCTGACCGGGCAAGAATCCACAGCTTCCTGCACGCAGTCATGAAGGTCATCTTCTATTATTTCCTTTATCACTTTGCTCTTACCTTCATCGTCCATCTCAAAAACATCCGGGCAAAGACTAGCACAGATTCCGTCACCTATGCAAGCATCCCTATCTATTGCAACTTTCCACTTTCCCATGTTTATCACCAAGTAAGGGAATAGCCGCTGAATATAAAAATTTTTGCTAATGTAAAGATGACGCAATGTGACCAAAAATGAAGAAAAATAGGTTATAGAGCCGGGCCATGCCCAGTATCTGGAGTTGGTACTTCTATATTGAAGTTCCAGTTAATTTCATAGCCATTAGAAGCACCCCTGAAATCCCCGCTTTCTCTGTACCCGAATATGGATGACGCCTCATAGTTTGTGCTCATCCAGAGATTGCTGATGGAGTAATATACGCTATCGCTGGTTAACCTGTCGTATCCATGCTGCGGAAACTGAGACATTCCAAGGTTGTAGATTATGTATCTTACCTCATTGTTCAACCAGATGATAAATGAGTCCGTGGTTGGCGCTTTGTCAAACCACACAATATATGTCAGATTCTCGCCGCCACCCAGGAGATTTACATACATCCCAAACTTGTAATTTATTGTTTCGTTGAGGTATATGTCTTTAAGCATTTTGTGAAATATATGTACCAAATCTTCCTGATAAACATTTCTCTTGGTTATGTCTCTTATGTACTTGTCCAAGGAAGCCACATTTCCCGTTCCAACAAACCCAAAGTCCAGCTTATATATGTTTTGTGCTGCTTCTACCAGTAACTTAATTGCTCTATGGTGAACCCGATAATATGAAGCCATATTGTAACTTATCTCTCCATTTTTTATGGTCATTTCTTCTGTTGCCCTATCGTATTTTTCGTTAACAGTTATATCTATATTGCTTCTGCTTATAGTTCCCTGAGCGTTAAATTGCCCTTCAGAATATTTCTCCTGCACCTGTGCATTTCCTAAATTAACATTGTAACTTTGGTATCCGTTGTTTTCTTTAACCGCATTTGACGTAACGATGAAATCTCGCTCAAAATAGAAGAAGTTCAATGAGCTCATATAACTACTTGCCTTGCTTATGAGTGTGCTTTGATCAGAAGAAACCCTTGAAAACAGGGATGAGGCATCTGCCATAGCCTTGGCAGTGGCATCCGTTGCTTTTGTTAACGTGTCTTTGTAAGTGTAGTTCCAGGCAGCAGCTTCATCCTTTGCATTGATAACTTCAAAATGGTAGAAAGTAGAGTATCGATTCCATATTTCACTAAGCCCTTCGTAATCGTATATGAATCTATTAAGAGGTTCACTTATGAAAAATGGGTTTGTATGTGTGTCTTTGTTGTCCACTCCAAAGTAACCTCTGGTGTAATTGAACGGTACGTCGGTGTGGAATGCCCAATTGTCCTCATGAGTGCACTTGTTCCAGTGCGATTCCAAAAACCAGGCTGTGTATATCGGAATCTTTAGATTAAGATTAAACTTCACCGAACCGTTGTACCACGTGTACCAGTGATGATTTCCATAAACTAAAGAGGTTCTATCTGTTCTTAAATTCATGTTCAGGTTTCCAGAAAGCTGGACGTTGAACTGGTACTCAAATGGTGCACTTCCCATGTTATACGATAAATCCTGTACATCGACAAACCTGTGTCCTTTTCCAATGCTCACAGAAGCACTTACACTCGGTTCGAACCACTTTACCACTATCGTTTCGTTTTTCAATCTTCCAGTTTTTTCTGCAAATGCTGGCGTAGTGTCCCAGAAGTAGTAGCGACCCTGATATACACTTGTAAATACAGGCAATTGTGAATAGTGAGCATTTAGGTATATATTTTGGTAAAGGACAGCAAAGGACTCGGATAACCAGTCACTCATCTGATCTAGTATATCATTACTCGTTCCAAAGCCCCTTGCATACGAACTCATTAACCTGTAAAGCTTCTCCCCATTTGCTTTATCTAAGTCAACACTACTACCGGATATGCCTGGAACCGTTCCCTTGTCGCTAAACTGCCAGTACGCCCATGTGCTCCACACGCCCGTTCTTGGTGTTGCATTCGGATTGTATGTCCAGTCTGCTATCCATAATGGCCACTTTGTGACTGAAGAATCTAAATGAGATGCATAATTTACGTTCACGTATATGATTGGTGTAACGCCTAATTTTGATTGTACTTCGTTCATAAAATCATTTACCCACTTACTCATAGCACTCCATCCCATGGATGAACCAGTTTCCAAGTCAAGCGCAGGGGGCAGTTGCATCTGGCCCATATACGGCTTAATCACATCCACAAAATGGTCCGCTTCTGCAATAGCAGAATCGCTGTCAGGATGTGCGAAGTGATAAGCACCCATCATTAATCCTGCAGAAGCTCCATTTTGTATATTCGTTACAAAATTTGGATCAACGTAACTTGTTCCGTCAGTGGCTTTCACAAAGGCAAATTTATATCCTGCTTTAGCAACTTCGTTCCAGTTTATTGTTCCCTGCCAGTGCGAGACATCGATTCCTTCACCAGTAACGTTAGTGGTAGTGTTTCCTGTATTATTGCCGCTGTTATTTCCACCCCCACTCGTCCCGTTATGGGGTTCTGCAATACCCAGTATAATATATCCCATGCGCCATCTTATGTACTTGTAGAAGTTATCTTTGTACGCACCTGTGTCTGTATGCCTGTCAAGATACGACCTGAGGTCTCCGTAACTTTTTAGTGTAAGATATGCCTGGTTGAATTCTTGCACGGGGAATTCTGCGTTTAAATCTTTAATTAAACCGTTTTTACCAACTACATTTACCCTTGCATTTTTTGTTTGCTCTTTCACGGTGTCCCATACCTGCTCGCCATCGTATGATATGGATGGGAATCCACCATATTTTGCAGCTTCTTCCCATGCCATCACCCACATTATTGCAATTATATCATGGTATGCATCTCTTGTTAGATCCCTATGAAAATTAAACGAACCGTTGTACATACTTCGTCCGTAGAAAGGATATCCGCCGTAAGAACGTGGCCATGTGCTTATCTGATATCCATTGGGTAATGAACCAGAATCAGAATCGTAAGGTCCTGCGTAGTCCGAGTGAGCAGGATATCCTCCATCATACAGGTTTTTCATTGCTTGATACCACATATCAACAGTGTCCTTTGTAAGATAATAAATATACGCGTCCTGGTCTGAAGAATCTTTGTAATCTTTATATGCTCCATCTGCCCACCATGTTTCTTTTCTGAGATATATTAATCCATTGAACTCTCCAGCAGCATTTTGAAGATATCCATTAACCATTCTATCAAAACCATTGTTTATTATAGTAACCTGATTTTTAGGATTTCCGTCGCCAATGTTTATGCTGGAATCACCTATGAAGCGAGCAGCATCATATGCGGCATAATCTACAAATCCCTTATTATTTGTATCATCCCAGGTATTTGATCTTCTTTTCATAGAGCGAGTTAGTGCATCCATAACGTAATGTAGTACATTCTCCCATTCTTTACCATTTCCATAGTTTTTATGTTCTCCTCCAAAAGATATCTTCACTAAGTTATATTCGTATGTGTGTGAAGTCACATAATTAGTACTCGTAGCCACGGCAATGGTGTGAAGAGTGTAATACTCTCTATTAGGTGCCAATATAAGTTCAACAGTATCTGGGACTGCATCACTTTTTACCGTCCAGTCCATAGATGCTGTTTTGTGCAGGATTATAATTTTAGGGGGGGTACCGGGTATTAAAATTGTGATTGTAAATGGCACGCTTACATGTGCGGTAGCTGTGTATGAGTTAAGTGATTTGGGTATGTCCAGCCATTGCCTCCATTTGTCAAGGTATATATGTACCATTTCACGGCACCAAGAATCCCCCCTTGACTTGCCGTTAATATCCTTCCAGCTAACCACTGGCTCCTTTAATGTTGGATCCGCAAAATATTGATTTGCCAGATTCCCCCAAAACAGGCGCATGTATGCATACACAAAGCGATCTGCATATCCGTATATTGATTGACCTAAAATTCTACCCACGTAAAAATGATTGTCCATCCTGTTCCACAGGAAATAAACGTCTGCAGCGTCAAGGATTCCATCTCTCGCGTATTTGCTCAGAATCCTGTCCAGCCCCATGCTTGCAGCCACACTTTTATCATATGTGTGGAAAAACCTCACGCTTTCCAGCATTAGAGCCAGATTCACGGCTTTTTCCACGTCTTCCTTTGTTAGAATATCCGTCACGGGAATATTTATTCCGTTATACCCCCCTGCTCCATAGCCTTCTAATGTCCTGTATTCTGCGACTGTTGTCAATATGTACCTGATAAGCCTTCCAAAGTCTCCCAAGTTAGTGGTTGATGTGTTAAACTCATCAAAAACGAATTTTAAAAGAGGTAATGGAGAGTATATAATTCTGTTAAAATCCATACTCCTCTTGATTAAGTATCCTGTTCTCAAATCTCGATATGTGTAATTCAAAAATCCCACAACATAGGGATATACTGGAAGCTGAGTGTGGTTTCTATGGCCACCTCCTTCTATGGAATTGTCTATTACTTTGATATTGTATGATGGATTTACCCATGTAAGTCTGTAATTTTTAACAAAATCTCGGGTTTTCTTGTAATCCATTACCACCTTTATTGAATAATTACCTACGGTGACTTTGTAATCCTGAGTGATTAGGGGAAATGTCTTGTTGATGTAATTTGAAAATTCTTTATAGGTGTAGTACTGTATCATATAGATGTTGGGATTTTCTTTCTCTGTTATGTTATGAATAACATTCATAACAATGTGGTACGCTTTTTCTCTTACCATATCCTGTATATTGCGCAGGTTCCAGTCAGATTCTTCATAAAATTTATTCACGTTGGTTACATCGTGGTATCCCAGTATTGATGCATATATCCCTGACAACATCAAAAGCAAAACAAATATAATGGCAAAAACGTAAGCAAACGGTATTCTCCCACCTTCTTTCTTATACATCTTCATTTACCTCACCCTCCAAATATATAGCGTTACAATTGCCCTTCCGTTGTTTTGGGGCATGTCTATGTGTGTGGTATAACTCATCCTGGTTACCGGCAAAGTGCCCTGGCCAATTACAAAGCTAACTCCATTGTACTGGGCATGCAGGGAGTATTTGTAATATGGAATAGTCATACTATGGAGTATGTCATTTATTTTAGATTCAATTCCTGACCTGACAGTACTGACATCCGCACCATGTGTGACTCTTAAATACAGGTCTTCGGAGATCAACTGCTCAACAGATTTATCTTCAAGCACGATTAAGTTTCCCTCAGCGTCTCTGTACTCTACCTTTTGTATTGTTGCTTTTAACAGAGAGTACATAGTATCCTGTGCGTAATTATTCTCGTTTTTCTCTAACATAAAAACATTGGTGTTTGAGGAATATATGTATGCTCCCATTAGAAGTATCAAAACCAAAATTGGTGCAATTAGTGTTGCATCCACCACCGCTGACTGGCCCCTCTCTACTTCCATCCGACCACCTCCAATTTGGCGGCATGTATCTCATGGTCGCTTACCCAGATGTCCACCGGATAGGTTACAACTACCCTATAATATCCGTAAACAGTGGAATTTTCCAGATTGCCCCATGTGGCATTGTATTTCATTGGATAATCGCTAACATCATATATTGCTATGTAAAAATGGAAAGAGGGAATTAAATCTCTTTTTAGTTCATCATAAGTAACGCTTTTAATTTTATGATAATCGTACAATCCTTCCACTGAATCATGAAGGATGGGTTGGTATCCTCTAACTTCCTTGACAAAATTGTATACTTGGTTTACAAACTCTACCTTCTCGTATTCTGCAGTTTTCATACTGCCATAGTAAACAGCCACCGTTAATGTTGCAACAAAAAGTATGCTCACCACTGCAAATAAAACAAGTTCTTCAAAGAATCCACTTGTGCCCTCTTCCATAACCAATTTACGCATAGGTACCACCTTTTACTCCGTATATATTTTTGTAATTTGTCAATTCAAGTATGCAATCATGTGGCAATTTTCTAAATAAGGAGTTAAAACTAAATCTCACTGCCCCTAACAAACCAAGCTCAAAGGCACAAAGATTTTCGAACACGCTCATTATGAAAATATAGCTTATCCAGTATTTATGCCTTTCGCATATTCTTTCGTGGTATATCGTCAAAATTCAATGTTAAAGAATTATACCTCAATATTTTATCCGCCACTTATTGGGGGATAAATTGCAACATCTTCTCTAACAACCATGTTATCGCAAGCGTACTTTCCATCAATGGACACTTCGAGAATTTCATTTTTCAACTCCGGATGTAATCTTTTTAATAGTACGATTAGGTCACGAACCTTTAAATTAGTATCTACATCCAACACCTCAGAGTATGTCCCAATCTCAACTGCAAACCTTCCGAAGTATCTCACGCGTATTTTCAAAGTCTCACCTCCATGTAATTGGTGCTTAGTCCATCATATATTATGAGCCTGTTCCTGAGTAAATCACCTCTATCTGATAAGAATTTTATCACCTCCATACTTTGAATTGATGCCGTCAGCATAACCGTGGACGCGAGTACCTGTTCATCTCCCTGAGGCAAGTTTTTGAACAAATCTCTTAGCCTTTTTGTGTTTTTATCTATGAACGTTACCATGCCCATGTACCCTTCAACGGCTCCAAAAACATATGGGATTTTTGATTCTATACTTGCTTTTTCAACTATGAACCTTGCCTCAAAATTATCAAGACCATCCACAACGATATCTACTCCATGGGGTATCTTGAATCCTTTTGATATTTTTTTATTAATAGCATTTACTTTCACATGCGGGTTGATTTCTTCAATTCTCTTCTTAGCAACTTCTACTTTCATCTTTCCAACATCTTTCTCCCTGTAAAGTATCTGCCTGTTTAAATTTGAAGTTTCCACTACATCATAGTCCACTATTAACAACTCGCCAACACCCGCCATTGCCAGCAAGGTGACCGAAGCGGAGCCAAGTCCTCCTACACCAACCACCATCACCCTGCCCTCTCCCAATTTCTTTTGATTTATCAGGTGTCTCTGCCTACTGTACCTTTCCATAATGTAAGAGAACTTGTCACACTTTAAAAATTTTCCATCGTGACAAAAAAGGTGAACGGGTTGAATGCATATTTTAAAACTCTATCCTCTTAACAGGCTCCTTCTTCTTAATTAAATTTATTCCAAGGCGACAGGCGTCAAATCCCTCTTCACGATGCACCGAAGACACAATAACCGCAGATATGAGATCGCCTACCTTGAGTTTTCCCACGGAGTGATATAAGATTATGAAATCGATAGGAAATTTAGATTTTATTTCATTTTCAATATCTTCTAAAATGGCATGGGAACTTTCTTTTTCACTGCAAACCATATATTTAACTTCCTTTCCGTTTGAACGTTCCCTAACATATCCAAAATAAGTTACCAGACTTCCTTTTTTTTCAGGCACCAGGTTCATTAACTCCTCTTCGTCAGCTTTTCCTATTAGTATCATTTTTGATCTCCTCCACTCTTCTTAGAAACTCGTTTTTTAGACTATCTCCAATGAATTCTCCTCCGTAGTAATCTACCCTTGCGGCAATTGCAAGCTTTCCTGCCAACGCCCTTGCAATTCTACCCCTGAGTCGTTTGTGTGCATTTCTCACTGCAGGAACCTGAAAAATTATACCGTGTTTGGGACAGGGGGTACCTTTCTTTAGATGCTGGAAAAATTTATCTTCAGCACCCAAAACCTGAATAGTGGATGCGGGCATTTTTGCAAGGCGCTCCAGCCCACCTGCATAGTGCATAAGCCTTGATGCGATAATTGGGCCAACTATAAAACTTGTATTTGGGGCAATTTTTTCCGCATAATTTTCAATTCTCTGTGATAGGTAATCTCTCGTCGCAGTTAACCTATTCACTGTAGCTCTAAGCTCTTTCCCCTCGTCAAGTTCCTCACCTTTTATTTCCTCAATTCTGGATATTTCAATAATTCTCTCGCTAAGAAGGTTTATGGAGGATATCACATCGTCGTATCCTGCCAGGAGTTGAATCAAGATGTAATCATCCTTTATTTTCTGCCTCATTTTGAACTTAGACACATTTATTGCTGTTCGTTGCAGGGTTTTATCTGGAAAATTGCCCCTAAATTGCACTTCTTCTTCAGGGTATTTTCTCAAAAATTCTTCAATGGGTTCGGTATTCCCTGCTTCAATCATAGTTATAATCTCTGGCAATCTATCTTCTGGAAAAACATACTTGTCCACGACATTACCATCTTTTATCAGGTAAGCCCCGTGCCATTTAATCACTATCAACGAATCTCACCCCTATCCAAGAAAAATCCTCGTTCATTTCTTCCTCGTACAGTTCCAAAATTCCCTCCTCTAACATATACACAATGGCATCCCTTATTTCAGTAATCTCATGTCCTGCCAAATCGGAACTTAGGTATTTGGCCAACTCGGTTATTGCATCGTCCTCCATGTTCTTTGTTCTTTTGACATTTACCCGCACGTAACCTTTCATTCTTATTTCAGCCTTTATTATACGACCAATCTTAAGATGAAGAGAATCGTAATAAACCGGTTTTCCTATGCCAAGAAAATCTCCATAGTACCATCCGCAGTGGGGACACATGTAGAGCGGAATGTCCTCATCTGCATCCACCAATAATAGCTTGGCTTTTCCACAGTGTCTGCAAATTATGTCATTGGATATCTCCACTTTGGGTTTTTCATACACTACGTAATCGTCTAACTTTGCACCGCAAACAGGACAAAATTTTGAATTGTCACTAAGCTTGGCGCCGCAGTTGGGGCAATATTTCATACACCTGCATGTGTTATCTGTATAATCTTTTTTGTTGTTTTCATACATGATATGGGGGTAAGTTGCAACTTATGATATACTGCGGGTCTCTACATGAATGGAAGAAGAATTGTGGATATTTTGATTGTGGCTTGTGGTTATGGTAGTTAGTTTTTGTTTACATTTAAATACATGTGACCTTTTTATACCCAATGTTTTTCTCATATTTGAGGGTTTAAGATGGGCGAGATTGAAGAAATAAACGATAAAATAAAAGAATCCGGAGCAAAGCCGAAGAGGAAACTGGGAAAGAAGGGAAGGATTATAGTAATAAGCAGTATAACAATAATTGCAATTTTGATTGGTGCTATTTTCTATGTCACTTTAACTTCCCCGCCACCAGAGAAGTACTGGAAACCTGAAAGTGAGTTCAGAATGCCTGTTGTGAATTGGAGCGACATAAAAAACAATTATACGGTAAAGAGAACTCACTACAACGATATAAATGGAACGGTAATAAATCAAACGATCGGTTCGGAAAAAAGCGATGGATTTTTTAAAGTTTGTTTGGCAGTTAAGATAATGGATTATACATATATCTCTGATAATCCTGATGAAGTATATACGATGTTTTATCTATCCTTTGGGAAGTTAGGAGGAGACTACATCGTAAAGGAGTTGGTATTCAAATTTGAGCCGAGCGACAGTGCTGTTCGTACACCCAGTTTTGATGGCCATTACTTTGCCTCTAAAAATCTCTATTTCACTGCGGATACAGGTAACTATCCCACGCCGTATGGAACGGTGAGCGATAGGATGGATTACGAGTTATGGAGTTTGCACCAGATAAGGGGGATAAACAAAGATAAAAAAGACATCAAAGAAGGAGGATTTTCCAACAGTTTTCAGATAGACCTTTTTGATGAATATCCTAATTGGACGAATCACACAATAACATTCACGGCCACCCTTTACTACGGAAAGTATGTGCAGGGGTGGCTTGGTTCTGGATGGCAGGATGTGCACGAGTTGAGCACATCTGTCACAATTTATGTTGTGCCGGAAGGGAGTTAGTGAAGATGGGAGAAAAAGAAAGGTGCAGATAAAAGCAACAATAAATTACAATGGACATACCTACACGTATATGATGAAAGGGTGCACATCTAAGCGCTTTTTGTACGACATCCGCGGCAGTGTAAATGCATATCATATGTGACAATTGAAAAATTAAAGCCAGATAGCAGCGTGAGTTACTGGATATTGGGCTATGTATATTATACAGGATACGATAATGGCGGGGGCTCCGGCGGCGGGATTCCCGTGCCAGGACACGGCATCCATATTACATCGGCACCACTGACACCGGAGTATGTGGGGGATGTAACGGCCACAAATTCTCCATAATTTTTTATTTTCAATTCGCTTTATAATTTGTTTTCGTTTTTATCTTTATTTTTCCATGTTTTTTAGACAATTTAACTTACTCCGGATACTGAAAATCTTTTTTAATGGATTCTGCAAGTTCCATGTATTGCGTGTCCTCGGCAATCTCTGAATATTGCTCTAAGAAATCTGCAAGTACTGACAGGCGATGCAATTTTTTCAATTTTTCTATAACCGGATTCAAATCGGGATTTTTACCATTCTTAGCCATTATCAGTGCTTTTGTCATTTCAAATGCAATCCGATCATCTTCGTTTTTCATGTTCAGATAATTCTTTGCGTCTTCTAGGCTTATGTCGTTGCAAATTGCCCTCAAAATAGCAAAATCTCCCAGACTATCTTTTTTACCTTTTTTAATCTTTTCCATAGCCGTTCTTGATGTTTCTATACATCCCCGCTCATCATTTAACCGTAACTTTGAAAGAGCGAGGTAGTAGTACGCATCGCTTGCATCTATATATTCGCCACTTTTTTCTGCGAACTCGATGGCTTTTCTTGCCTCATTTATTGATTTATTATACCTCTTTGAAAAATAGTATATCCCGGCGAGGTAACTATGCCCAGTTATTTTAAACCGCACCCCCCCTGATTTTTCGGCAATATCTATCATTTTTTCAGCATACAACTTTGATTCTTTAAAGTTTCCAGTTTCCATGTACACTAAGCACATGTTGCTGTATGCATAATTGGCACCATCGTAGTACCCCACTAAAAGGTTGTACTCCACGCTTTTTCTGAAGGACTCCAGCGCCTGCAAATAAGCGCCCTTTTCCTTGTATATTAGCCCTAAATTGTTGTAAATAGAGCCAACACCATCATAATCATTAATAAATTCGTAGAGTCTCAGTCCCTTTCGGTAATATTTTAGAGCCTTTGAAAGGTTTTTGCGACGCCTGTTTAGCACACCCATATTATTGTAAACTGAAGCCATCCCATGTTTGTCTCTCAGTTCGCGGAATATGTTAAGAGATTTGAGATAGTATTTTTCTGCATTTTCGTAATTTCCCACAACAAGATGCAGGTTGCCCATGTACTTGTATCCCTTTGCCATCTCCCTTTTGTTTTCCAACTTTTCCGCAAGCTCAATATGCTTTTTTTCGTGATTAATTGCACTTTTATATAATCCCATCTTTCTCTCAACATCACCTAAAATTCCATAAGCAATCATTCTATGGTACTCATCTCCTGACCTTATTATCCTCATGCACAGCATCTTTGACTTCTGGTAATTTCCAAACTTCGCGAGGATTTTTGCCTCTTTTATCATTCCCATTAATTTCAGTTTGCCTGCATAGAGCGAGCTTTCATCAAAGTTTCCCACGGACATGTGTGCATTTGCCATCTCTTTGTATATTTCTAACCGCTTTGTTTCATCATCGTTAGAATTTAAAAATTCCTCTAAATTTTGCAGGTAATAAACAGATGACCAGTAATCATGGAGTTCTATGCACTTTTTCGCGGATTTTTCAAGATACGGTATTGCTCTGTCTTTACACTTGCCCATTGTAAAGTGGTGAGCTAAAGTAAATGCTTTTTCCCATGGCATAGAATACTTGCTTTTTTCCACAATTTTTCCAATTTCTTCGTGTAATTTTATACGCATATCCTCTGGCATGTTTGAATAAACATAATCTCTAAAATCCGCGCTGGTAAATATGTATCCATGAATTTCTCTTTTAAGGTGGTTTGAGCGGAATTCTTTGATTATGTTTTTTTCAATTAAACTTTTAATAGCATTTTCGTTTTCAAAACCCATTTGCTGAATAACACCCTTCCAGAAAAAATTGCCCATAACAGAGCCTGCAAAGATTATTTTTCTCTCCATTTCACTTGAATTTTCCAGTATGCATTGAAACAGGTCTTCTTTTTTCTTTATTATGTCCTCTTTCCTGCAATTGTGAAGCATCTTTATCAGCAGATTGTCCCAGTACTGAAAATCCACGGGGACAGAGTGCATTTTTGTTTTTTCTTTATTTAGGTAACTTCTGAACTCTTCTTCAGTAGTTTCTGGAAGAAGCAGTACATCCGCTTTGTCCCCCAAAAACAGCTTTTCAATTTCATCTTTCAGAGACTGGTTCTCGACATCCGGTGGATAGGTAATTATCAAAAGCAGCTTTTTAACGGGATGTGTAGACAGATAACTTAAAAACCGAATGGATAATATGTCTGCATATTGAACTTCTCTTATTAAAATTATTGCAGGGGTTTTTCTCTCCAGTTCCCTCCTAACCTTTTTAAAAAGATGATTGTATTCATTTACCCGTGAGCCAAGAGCGCCCGGGGTGTTTACTAAGGAAAAGCGCATAATAGATGAAAGAGGTGTGAATCTCTCACCATCCTCACAGCGATAACTGAGAAAATTTAGACCATTATTTTCTGAAAAGCTCTCTACAAAATCTAAATTACGATTGCGACCCAGTAATATTAAGATGTTATTTGAATCTGCTGCTTTATTCCATGCATCATTCAGCTTCTTGATGGCAAAATAATTATCAGGAGACATACCACACCGATTTTTTAAATACTATATTAACTTTGTGTTTGTTTTATTGCTACCCATTGGTATCTTATCATGTTAAGATAACAAATGCGAATATTTTTGCAAAAGGTGGAGCGTTTTTGCCATGTTTCTAAGCTCCGTTATGTTTATATAGGTTATGGTACATTCATACCGTATGGCAACCTCATCTGAAGGTGAGAGTAAATCAAGGGCAAGTGAGAGTGATCAGGAAAAAAAAACCACTCCTAAAAAGAAGGACATTGGTGAACAAGTTTTAAAACCTTGTGAATATGAAATAGTCACAGAGGGGGATATCACCAAGCTCGTGGTAAAGGAATGCAAGAGATGCAAGTACCCTGGAGATTTAACGCACAAAAAATGCATGGGGCGCGTTTTAAAAACGCTTTCTCTCTCTCCAAATGTGGACCTTGTGGATCTTCAAAAGTATAACGTTAGGGAGTACTTTGGAGAGAGCATAAGGTTGCTAAAGAGCATACTTGATTACGCGAGAACGCTCGAAAATATGAGCCTCAGAAATCCCCTTACAGAGTATTTTGGAGATGTGCCCGAGAAGGACAGAAAAAAACTAAGGTGCCCTGTGTGCCCGTTAAATCCACAGAACGTTTTTGTTCATTTAAAGAATGTGTTTATGAACAATATAGACCAGTTTCCTACTTACTTTTACCACGTTGTGGATCAATTCGGGAAAGAGCCTTTTTATTCCGAACGCTGCAAGAAGTGCAGGGCTTCCACCCTTGAAGATTTAAACTATGTGTTCAGGGAGTATGTTCACTGGTTGGAAGATATGGGTATAAATGTAAATGTAAACCTCTCAGAAAAGATTCGCACGCCGCTAACTCTTTTGGCCCAGGTAAGAACTGTGGGATTGCAGGTTAGTGGTAAGAGGATAAAAGATACCATTGATGATATTTTAACTAAAAATTCTCGCTCCAGGCCCGGATTTTCGCCGTCCTGGATTGTTTTTGACAAGCCAAAGGGTAGCGTGCTGGTTAAAGAATACGTTGTAGAGGAAATTCCGGTTAAGCTTTACAGGTTACCTACAGAAATAGAAGGACTTTACTATGTAGACCCGCCGGAGTATCACATTCCTGATGAGCACATGAGACTAATTGATATGGCCAGAAAGGAATTACTTGCAGAATATCCTCGTGGGATGAATGTTCTTAAACCTGGTGCGTCTATGAGATACATTGAAGAAGAGGGCTCCAAGCTGATATTCAAGCTGGCAAAGCTTTACGGTATAAAACTGGGCAAAAACAGAGAAGAGGAAATGAATACAGTTAACCAGCTTGCAAAGTACTTGATGAAATACACAGCTGGGTACGGAGTTATGGATATTCTTTTTAAAGATCCATATATTCAGGATATTTATCTTGACGCGCCAGTATCTAATAACAACATATACGTGATTTTGCAAGGGGGGCTGGGAAAAGGAATTCCAGAGAGGTTTGTGACTAATATAGTTCTCAGTGAGAGAGATGCTAAAAGTATGATATCACGGTTTAGAATGGAAAGCGGCAGGCCGTTCTCAGAGGCGCATCCATTGCTTGAAATAGACCTTAAGCAATTCAAAACAAGGGTTACAGCCGTTGGTCCCCCCCTAAGTCCGAGAGGTATATCTTTTGCTTTCAGAAGGCATTCTCGCGTGCCATGGACCCTTTTAAGGCATATATATTTCGAGAGCATATCACCCATGGGTGCAGGCCTTCTCTCTTTCCTTATTGATGGAAACGCTACCATGCTGGTGACTGGGAGCAGAAGTGCCGGAAAAACATCTCTATTGAGCTCTATTGCCTTTGAGTTTCCGCAGAGCCAGAGAGTTATCGTTATAGAAGATACTCCCGAGCTTCCTGCAGTATATATGCAAAGTTTAGGATACAAAGTATTGCCTCTGCTTGTTCGCTCTACATTTGGAGGAACTGCCGAGATGACCATGGACGACGCGCTTCGTCTTGCCCTGAGGTTGGGTGAGAGTGCAATAATGATAGGAGAGGTAAGAGGTGAGGAAGCAAAGACACTCTACGAGGCAATGAGAGCAGGTACTGCAGGTAGTGCGGTTTTGGGAACAATTCACGCGAATTCGCCACGTGCTGTGTACGAGCGCGTTGTTTACGATATAGGTATTCCGTCAATGTCATTTAATGCCACTGATGTAGTTGTTGTGGCGGGATTTACCCGGCCAAGCGGTCTGCACAGGCAGATAAGGAAAGTTGTGAAAATATCCGAGTATGTAAAGGGTAGCGATGGTGAGTTCCAGGATTTAATGGTATTTGATATGAGGGAGGGAATTCTCAAAGAAACGGACATACTCTATGATGGAAGCATACTTGTGGAATCTATAGCAAAAGCGTGGGGTATGGACTACGAGGACGCGGTGGACAACATACGTTTAAGGGCCAAAATAAAAGCAGCTCTTGTTAGAAAAGCTGTTGAAACAGGCAATACTTCGTATCTAAGCCATTACTGGGTAAGTTCCGCAAATAACAAAATGTGGGAACTAATTGCGAGGGATGTGGAAGAAGAAGGAATAGTTGACCATGATAGGGTATTCGATAGATGGAAAGAGTGGTTCTTGAGCGGACGGTGATAATTGATGCTTTACGATAAGCTCTGCCTCAAAGTTAACCTTCTTTTTAAAGATAAATCTGAGGATTTCAGGGACAAATGGGAAGAAGAGAGAAAAAAGAAAGTGGAAGAGGCAAGGAAAAAGTACCTGAAAGCAGAGGAAGAATATGAAAAGGTAATGAGTGTCCACAAGAAAGATGAGGTGGAGTACAAAAAAGCGTACAGCAATTACATAAAGGAATTTACAAAATATTTGAAGGTGCAGACAGAATACGACCGCGATGATTTTGCACAAACCATAAAATTTGCAAGGTTAAATGTTGAGCCCTATCAAGTTGTATTCTTTGCGCAGGTATTTCTGATTTTCTCCATACTATTTCTGCTTGTGGTGGATATTTTTGTATTCATACTCACGCATAATTTACTTATGACAATGTTTGCGGCACTCTTTTCAATAATAATACCCTTTGTAGGTTATTTCTTCATACTCAATTATCCGTTTATGAAGGCTAATAGCCTCAGAATTAAAATGTTGGGATTCATGCCGGAAGCAATAAGCTACATGGTCATGTCTCTGTACTTGAATCCATCTCTGGAGCATGCAGTGGCGTTTGCCAGCGAGAACACTGAAGAGCCCCTTTCAAGTGATTTAAAGAAGATACTCTGGGGAGTTTATCTTAGAGAATACGATACTATCGAGGAAGCATTCGTAAAATTCGCATACGAGTGGGGACAGTGGAACGACAGTTTCAAAAGGTCACTTTACACCCTAAGAATCTCCTCTATGAGATCCACTGACAAGGAAAGAAAGGAAACACTGGATAAAGCTTCGGAGATAATTATGGAAGGGTCAAAAAGAGATTTGATTGCCTACGCCGAGAGCCTGTACGTACCAACCATGGTACTGTTCTCAATGGGTGTGATGCTTCCTTTAATACTCGCATCGCTGTTGCCCATTTTACCCATTGGAAAGGATATGACATGGCTAATTGCGTTAACTTTTGATGTTCTCATTCCTGGGATGTTTCTGATATATGCGATGAAAATAATCAACGAAAAACCCGTGCTCACCTCACCTCCGGATTTAAAAGTGCACATGACTAAAAGGGAGAAGAATACGCTTATTGTGATTTCCCTCGTAGTAGGGGCCATTTTCTTCTTCATGGGAACTCGGGGACATGATTACGTCACGTCATCTTTTTTCCTGTGGGGATTGAGCATACCAATAGCCATATACTTCTTTGCTACATCTGCGCCGGTTAAGCCTGAAAGAGATATGATCGTGGCTATGAATGATGAGTTTCCAGACGCTTTGTTTAATATAGGTAGCAGAGTTGCAGAAGGAGAGCCATTTGAAGTGGCAACACAGAATGTTGTCAATCTCATGAGAGGGAGCTCAATAGAGATACTATTTCGCAGGATTCTCTATTCTCTTAAAACTACCAGAGATAGTCTGTACGAGATATTGTTCGGAAACGACGGCATACTGAAAGATAAATCTACGAAGGTTATCAACACAACAATGAGAGTTACATTAGATGCGATGAAAAAAGATAACATAACTGCGGGTAACATGATAATAAGCATAGCCAATCACCTCAGGGATATGAAAGGCGTGGAAAAAGATATGATGACCAAGCTAAAGAGCGCTACCAGCATGATGCAGATGACTGCCCTGTATTTCGCACCGATAACAATTGCCGTTACCCTAGTCTTATATGCTGTGATTCTTGGAAAATTGGAGGCGGTTTCAACACTCTTGCCAAACAACAACATGTTCAGTATTGGTTTCTTGAAAATGCAGCACATCTCTGCTTACGATTTCTCCATAATAATGATTGTGTACGTGTTCTTTACAGTGCTGATAACGGGGTATTTCTACACATACGTTATGTACGGTGACGACAAAATACAAATAAAATTCGAGCTTGCAAAGATGATGGTCGTTGCGCCGATTCTGTACACGATATCGCTGTACTTCCTAAAGGTGTTCTTTGCTGGATTTATGTAATTAATTATTTTTATTTATCCTCTTAAGACTTGAATATAAAAAGTATCTCCAAGTACCGATACTGAAAGTCTATCTGATTTTATGTCTGGGGGAAGGTATATTGACCTGATATTTAGATGAGCATATCCGTGCATATCCGTTTCTCCAGATTCGCTGGTTATTCCGCATCCGGAAATAGTAACCCAAACGTTTTTTTGAGGAAGGCCATTTTTCATAACTAAAATGCTAAGGATGGGTGAATTGTTGTAAGAATCGTAGTATGCGTATCCTCTGCTATCAATTATGGTGCAGTGTATTGCCCTTATTTCTTTACCATCTAAGTAATAATAAACGTGCAACTTGCTGTTGGGGGGTGGCATAAACAGGAAAAAATTAAGGAGTACTGCCAGAGATACTATGGCTATCACAGCAATCACTGCGACATATAATATCAATCCGTTAACACCGCCATATTCCATTTGTGCTTTGTTCCCCATGTTTCTTGCAAAGGATTATCCTATTTTAATATTTTCTCTTGTTTTTCAATTTCATGTGATGGAGATATAAAAGCAACTAATTAGCAATTGCGTAATCAAATGTACAATGCAAAATAGAGCTGACAATCAAATATATGGAAAAATTTTAAAGGTGGAACAGCATGCTTGCGGTATGGAAGATGTATGGGTTGAAAAGTACCGTCCCAAATCATTAGATGAAATTGTGGGCCAGGAGGAAATAGTAAGGAGGCTAAAATCATACGTGGCTACAAAAAGTATGCCTCATTTACTTTTTGCAGGCCCTGCAGGAACCGGAAAGACCACATCCGCTATTGCCCTTGCACGAGAGTTATTCGGAGATAATTGGAGAATGAGCTTTCACGAATTAAATGCCAGCGATGAAAGGGGCATAAACGTGGTTCGTACCAAGATTAAAGAGTATGCTAGGACTGCTGCTCCAAATGACGTGGGTTTCAAGATTATCTTCTTGGACGAGGCGGATGCTCTCACTCCAGATGCTCAGGCGGCACTTCGTAGAACAATGGAGATGTACTCAAGAACCTGCAGATTCATCCTTTCGTGTAACTATTCCTCAAAAATCATTGACCCGATTCAATCAAGATGCGCCGTGTTTAGATTCACTCCTCTAAAGCCGGATGCTGTGAAGGCAAGGTTAATGTACATAGCTGAAAAAGAAGGAAAGAAAATAGACGACAGGGCTTTGGAGGCCATATATTACGTATCTTCCGGGGATATGCGCCATGCCATTAATGTGCTCCAGATGTCAGCGGCAATATCTGATGAAATCACTGAAGATGTTGTTTATAAAGCAACAGGACTAGCAAAGAAAGAGGACGTGGAAGGCCTTGTGAAGAAGGCAATAACAGGGGAGTTCTTAGATGCCAGGAAAATGCTTATGGATATGTTCGTTGAATATGGATTATCCGGGGAGGATATTATAAAGCAGATACATCGCATAATCTACGATTTACCGATAGATGATCGCCTTAAGGTTGAGCTTTTGGACAAAACAGGAGAGATAGAGTTCAGGATGGTAGAGGGAGCTAACGAAAGAATCCAACTGGACGCACTACTTGCGTATTTTACCCTCGTCGGACATCGTGCTGAATTATCCAAGTAATCGATGAACTTCATGCATTCCAAATTCCACTAACTCTCTTGCTTTTTCTTTAGATATCGAATCGGAAAATACGCGAATCACATCTTCGGTGCCCGATGCACGGATTAGTAGCCATGAATCATTGTAAACAAGTTTTACACCATCCAGTGTAATTACTTGTTCCACACCATCAGGAGGGCTATTTTCAAACTTTTTCTTTAAAGCATCTACAATTGCCCATTTCTTCTCCCGGACAACGGGTATTTTTTCTTTAACCTGATAGAAACGTGGGAACTCGTTAGCCAACTCGTTTATTGTTTTTCCTTCACTGTTCATTATTGTTAACATTTTTACAATACTTAAAAGCGAGTCTCCCCAAAGGTTAGGTGGAAAGATGTACTTTCCAGTCTCTTCATAACCAAAGTCTGCCTTGTTTTTTAGCATTGCCTCTGCAATCTCAGGGGGACCAATAGGACAGTATATAACATCTATGCCATGCTCCTTCCTTAATACGTCCACGAGAGAAGAAGAGTTTATAGGCGTGACCATCTTTTTTGCAAACCTACTAGCAAATATTGCACCTGCTATGTCTTCGGATATGAACTCCCTCCTTGCGAATATTACCCTGTCCGCGTCAACATCCACTCCAGCGCTCAAATCGTAATTTGCAGAAAGTTTCCCCATCTCCTTAAGGGTGGTGCTTCTAGGCTCCGATGGTCTTTCGGGAACGTGCTTTCTGGTGCAGTGGATACAGTCAACTTTCACGCCCAAGTTCTCCATTATTGTGTCCCAGAGCCCGCACGCAGTGCCGTTTGCAAGGTCAAGAAGCACTGAAAAATCATCTATGCCCTTTGCCTGCTCTTCTATGTACCTTGTATATATCTCTATGGCATCATCTTTTTGGGAATCCATTATCCCTTCCCAATTTGCTATTTTAAATTTACCCTCTTCGTATGTGTTCTCAATTAACTGAGATTTATCCCAGTACAGGTCTCTTCCCAGGGTGTCCACTGCCACGATT
>WAOD01000034.1 GCA_015521465.1 DHVE2 group archaeon | reverse complement strand
GCATATTGATTTGGAATCATCAACAATGTTTCTGCCGCAAATTGGGCATATATGTTTTCCCGTAGGTACCGATAGATTACTCACAAAAAAATTCTCATTATACATAAATTCACTGTATTTTTTTGATTTTTCTTTGTCTATTTTACTATGTAAATTCGATAAAATATTGCTAAAATCTTCTTTCCCGCTCCATTCTACCCATGAAATTGAAAGGTACACATTACCAAATCTCTCTAATAGGAATCTATTTATATCCTCTCTCAATTGAGATAGTTTGTTTTTGTTCTCCTCAGTATTAGGCGCAAGAATCAAGAAATTACCCCCGCTTTCCCAGAGTATATTGAACTCGTACAAATCCAGTTTTTCAATAATATATTTCGTTGCAGAATCTATTATTAGGTTTACTATGAAGCTTCTTCCCCTTAGCCTTTTTGTAGCGCCTCGGTCAACATCACTAACTCCCCCCTCTTTAAATGTGGAAAATATAAAGTTTTGAATACCAGAGAGATCGCCCATTATCAAAAGTGAATGTTTATCTTCTTTTTTTGACCGATACATGGATAGTGCAAGGGCAGCGGTGGTTTTTAGGTGGTCATATAGTGGAATATCTGGTACACTCACATACACCGCCGATGGGATATATTTGGTGTATATCTGTAGATAATAAAGGAGCGTGTTTATATCATCTTTTGAAGTTATAGTTAGCGTATTAAGTTGATATGTGAATTTATTTAATAGCGATTCATACATGTTTGTATTATTTTCTTTTTTGGTTCTATCGCCAGGAAACTGGGGTTCACTGCTCTTGATAGATGGGAGTCCAGAGACATGATAATACATTTTCTTTGAAGCCTCATCATACATACCTACTTTTTTTCCAGATATATTTACATAATGATATACAGAGAGCAGTGGTGTTTTTGCTATTTTTTCGTCTACCCCCTCTGACTCATCTCTATCATGCTTGGCGGATAGATGATCTGCATTGCGCAAAATTTTTAGCAAATCCTCGTGACTCCCATTATATGGTATCCGGTGGTGTCCTCTAACCAGTTCTGCCACTTCTCCCTTGATGTTCTGAGTTATGTTCAAATGTCCATTCTTCTTTTCATAGCCTATAAATTCATATCCAAACTCTTCGTGCTTCATCTTGTTAAAATTAGTTGAAGCTCTCTGTACAAATTTGCCGATGTCATGGAGAAGTGCCCCTAGTACGAGTATTTGCTCCTTTTTATCATAAAGTTTCTCTCGCATATCCATACTATATCAAATGCATATATTGTAAATACTACTTAAATGTTACTCCGAATAATTAGTTATATTATTTAAATAATCATTCTCAGTGAGCTATATGTCTATACAATACAAGGGCGAGATGTCATAATTTAGGTTATTAATATGTAGTGCAAATATGCTGTTACTCTGGTGTAAATATTTGCAGGAAGGCAGCTTAATCTCTAATTTATATCATATATTTACTTGGTGTGTCTCTAATAAATGGGTGAATAAATATAGAGTATGTTGTCCATGGTGAATGAGTAACTACTTTATTTATCTTTTAGTTGGCATACTCTCCTAAAAATCTAATAAATTATTTTTCCACCGTATTTCTTAACTGTTCTCTCAATATATGGTATCTTAAATCCTTGCACGTAATAAACCCACGGCCTTATTTTTCTCGCTCCTATTTCGTTTACGAGTCCACTATGGCTTTTATTCTTTGAGACTCTCACACCTTCTAATTTAACCCTCATCTTCTCCCTCTGCTTTGGCTCAGATGGGGGTTCTATAACCACTATCTTTTCCCTGAACTGCTCCGCGTAAAGCAACCCTTTACATTTTTCCAGTTCCCAACCATCCGGATTTTTTTTAATCATAATAGAATGCGGATACCTGGAAACCTCTGCGTAAACTTCTTTTGAGCCATTGAGTTTGTTTCTCTCCTTGAATATAATCCATGATGAGAATAGCTTGTAATCTCCTGCTTCTTTTGCGGTGACATAAAGAACCGCCTCCACGATGATTTCCTCTCCATATTTCTTTATAAGCTCCTTTGGTAAGTTGAAAATGGCTAAATATTCCCCCGCGGAATATTTGGAATTGCCAGTATTAATCAATATCTTCACGTTATCCAGGACTGGAATTATCTTTCCAAGCTCTATCTCCACTAAATTTCACCTCCTGTGCCATTGCGAAACTGTCAATTCTCTCCTTAATGACTTTTAATTTTTCATAATCGAACGTGTTTTTGATGTCTTCTTCGCATTCTCTTAGGTATTCTTTTGTTTTGTCCACAGGTATTGCCCTTTTTAGATATTCTGTCAATTTAGTTACATCACGGTATATTGCCTGTGATAGCAATATGCCTGGTGCTTCCATTACTCTAATATCTCTGACTTCTTTCCAGTGTTTATAAAGAGCTGCAGGAATGTAAGTATTTGCCATTGTATTTGACAGAATCTCCACGGGTATGGTGTCTATGTAAACCGCGTTAGTAAAAGCGTAGTGCACGATGTTCCACCCCTTCTCCATAAGCTTGTCAGCGACTTCGAAGGAATCTATGTCCGGAGCGAAAATATCAATGTCTTTTGTCACGTAAATGTGCTTCCAGTCAAGATATCCTAACAGTACGTATCCAAACGAGCCCACAACAACCGGCCACTCCCCCGCAATTGAATTTATATCCTCGGAGATCTCCCTTAATTTTTTTAACAGTATTTTTCTCATGGCCTCTTGTATGTAAAAATTGCATATATCTCTTTTGAACATATTTATTCAAAACCTAAATTTTATGATTAATTATCTTGTGCTATTCCTGTTAGCTACCCCATTTAATTAGATTTTATTGATAAATAATGGCTTTGGTCGGTAAGGGTTTATAAATGAATTGCAGAATTGGAGGGTGACTCATTATTTCAAGTACAAAATTTTTTTAAGGATAAGTCATATACCTATTCTGTAAATTGGGTTTCAGAAGAACTTAGTAGTATGGAAATTGGTTATGATTTTTGAGTTTGAAAAATCAGATAACGGGGTTTCAGAAGAACTTAGTAGTATGGAAATGATATTCAACCACGCAGGATCGCCTTATGGACCTATATGTGTTTCAGAAGAACTTAGTAGTATGGAAATGATGATTCCTCGGCATTCTATAACTCCACGGAGGCAAGTTTCAGAAGAACTTAGTAGTATGGAAATTCAAATAAAATAATAGAAGTAGAAAATGGTACAATAGTTTCAGAAGAACTTAGTAGTATGGAAATATTTTTATAAGCATCGAATTTGGTGCTAATACTATAGTTTCAGAAGAACTTAGTAGTATGGAAATATTTCGAGCTAAAAGACACGGGACAAATTGACAAGCTCGTTTCAGAAGAACTTAGTAGTATGGAAATGGTAAATCCTCATACGCAATTGGCACATCACTATTCAGTTTCAGAAGAACTTAGTAGTATGGAAATGGATACTATACCCGCGCGTGGTATAGCGTTCCCACGTTTGTTTCAGAAGAACTTAGTAGTATGGAAATCTGATGACAATCGCAGGAGGAAACTTCTCGCACGGTACGGTTTCAGAAGAACTTAGTAGTATGGAAATGTCGTGAGAATCGGAAAG
>WAOD01000033.1 GCA_015521465.1 DHVE2 group archaeon | reverse complement strand
TTGTTAGTCAAAAGAACATATTTATATTGTGCGAATATTCCCATTCTCAAGGTGATGAAGATGAAGTACGTGTATGTTTACTTTCGCAAGGATGATATGGACGAGTTGGAGAGAATAGCGCCGGAGATGCAGGATAGAAAGAAATTGCTGGGTGGTAAAGGTGCAGGACTGGCCGAAATGACAAGAATTGGTTTGCCAGTGCCACCCGGTTTTACGATTACCACTGAAACCTGCATAAAATATTTTGATAATACGGATTTCCCGAAGGGTCTCTGGGAGCAGGTTGAAGATGCCATGAGGATGCTGGAGAAAGAGACTGGCAAGGAATTTGGCAGTTCCGAAAATCCTCTTTTGGTGTCTGTGAGGTCCGGGGCGCCAATAAGCATGCCCGGAATGATGGATACCATTTTGAATCTTGGGCTTACCGATGAGTCCGTTGAAGGGCTTTCTAAGCAAACACAGAATCCAAGATTTGCATGGGATGCGTATAGGCGTCTAATACAGATGTTCGGTAATGTTGTGCTGGGTATTAATCATGAAGAGTTTGAGGAGAAACTGGATGAAATAAAGGCCAGGCACAATGCTCGGCAGGATGTAGAGTTAGATGTAAACGCGCTTAAAGAAGTGGTTAATGAATATAAAAAAGTGTATGAAAAGCACGGGTATGAGTTTCCACAGGATCCCAAGAAACAGTTGGAAATGGCGATACGCGCTGTTTTTGAATCATGGAATAATGACCGGGCCATAGTTTACAGGAGGATAAACAAGATACCTGATGATATGGGAACCGCCGTGAATGTGGTGACCATGGTGTTTGGTAATATGGGTGATGACAGTGGAACTGGTGTGGCTTTCACCCGTGACCCGAGAACAGGAGAGAAGCATCTTTACGGTGAGTTTTTGCCCAATGCACAGGGCGAAGATGTTGTGGCTGGCATAAGAACACCCCATGCGGTTAATGAGTATAGCAAGCAGGATGCAAACAGAAATCTTCCCACTATGGAAGAGATGATGCCCGATGTTTACAGGAAATTGATGGAAGTGGCTGAGCTTCTGGAAAAGCACTATCGGGATATGCAGGACATTGAGTTTACAATAGAGCGCGGAAAACTCTATCTTCTTCAGACTAGAAACGGAAAGAGAACTGCAATGGCTGCAGTGAGAATTGCTGTGGAAATGAAGGAGGAAGGAGTGATTAGCAAGGAAGAGGCCATAATGAGGGTTACTCCCGAGAATGTGGATACGTTACTTCATCCTCAGGTGGACCCCGCGGCAGATAAAAAGGTAATTGCTAGAGGACTTGCGGCCAGTCCTGGCGCTGCGGTTGGCAAGGTTGTTTTTGATCCTGATGAAGCGGTTGAAATGGCAAAGAATGGTGAGAAGGTTATACTAGTCAGACTTGAAACTTCTCCTGACGACATACATGGTATGAACGCGGCACAGGGCATACTGACTGCAAGAGGGGGAATGACCTCCCACGCTGCAGTGGTTGCAAGGGCAATGGGCAAGCCAGCCGTGGTGGGATGCGAGGAACTGATTGTTAATGTTGCAGAGGAATATTTCATTGCGAGAAACAATAAAATAAGGAAGGGCGATGTGATAGCAATTAACGGAACTACCGGTGAGGTTTATTTAGGAGAAGTTCCGCTTATAGTGCCGTCTATAAGTGGTAACTTGGAAAAAATTCTCACTTGGGCAGATGAGATACGCGTTTTGGGTGTGCGCGCTAACGCTGACACTCCTGAGCAGGCTAAGAAGGCAAGGGAGTTTGGCGCAGAGGGTATAGGGCTTGCGAGGACTGAACACATGTTCTTTGGTGAAGAGCGTCTTCCGATAATGCAGGATATGATTATGGCCAAGACAAAGGATGAGAGGGTTGCTGCACTTAGAAAGCTGCAGGTTATGCAAAAAAGCGATTTTGTAGAGTTTTTCAAGACTATGGAAGGGTATCCTGTGATAATTCGTCTCTTGGACCCTCCGCTACATGAGTTCTTACCAAAACGAGAAGAGCTTACAGGGGAGATTGCTGAGCTTAAAATGGCTCTTAAAGATGCAAAATCATTGAAGGAAATGGATGATATAATACAGAGAATCAATGAGAAGAAAAAGGTTTTGGATGTTGTAAATGAGCTACATGAGTTCAACCCAATGCTGGGATTCCGTGGATGCAGGTTGGGTATTATTTACCCGGAGATATACGAGATGCAGGTACGTGCCATAGTGCAGGCAGCGATAGAAGTGAAAAAAGAAGGTAAGAAAATATACCCAGAGATTATGATACCATTGATTGGGCATGTGAATGAGCTTAACATATTGAAAGAGAAACTTGAAGCCGTGGCCAAGGAGGAAATGGAAAAAGAGGGAGTAAGCGTGGATTACACGTTTGGAACAATGATTGAGATTCCCCGTGCTGCTCTGACTGCCAATGAAATAGCGCGCGTTGCAGAATTCTTCTCTTTCGGAACCAACGATCTAACACAGATGACCTTTGGCTATTCCAGAGACGATGCTCAAGGCAAATTCCTCAGAAAGTACGTTGAGATGGGAATACTCAAAGAAGATCCTTTCAAGTCCCTTGACTGGGATGGCGTTGGACAGCTTGTAAAGATGGGCGTGGAGAAAGGGCGGTCCACTCGCAAGGAGTTGGAAGCAGGTGTGTGCGGAGAGCATGGTGGAGATCCGAAGAGCATAGAGTTCTTCCACATGGCAGGCCTGGATTACGTGTCCTGCTCCCCATTCAGGGTACCAGTGGCAAGGTTGGCCGCAGCTCAAGCACAGATAAAGCACCCAAGATAATCTCTTAAATTTTTATTATTTTTAATTTTAAATGTGGCGTTTTTTAATTTTTCGTGAGGCAAAGGTATATATCTTTATTTGCATGGTGCCCTATGCTCTGCGTTGAGTGTGGAAAGAGAGAGGCAAAGTACGAGGGATTATGTGAAGAGTGTTTTTTAAAGAAGGTTAAATTTACTGATTTGCCTCAGCATTTGGATTTGGTAGTTTGTCCTCACTGTCATTCTGTTAAATTTGGTGGGGTTTGGGAGCGAGTATCTATGGAAGAAGCTATATCAAGGATTGTTGATAAAAATATCGAGTTCATTCATGATTGTGAAGGGTATGATTTAGATATTGTTCACGGTGAAATTGAAGGTGAGTTTGATGTGGAGGTACGCGTACTGGTAAAATACGGGGATTTAGAAACCACTGAAACGCATATTGTTAAGTTTGATCTTAAATATGAGTCATGTCCAAGGTGTAACAGGTACTTTGGGAACTATTTTGAAGCCATATTGCAGTTACGGGGGATGAGGGAAAACGAATATAATGAGGTTTTAGAATATACTCACGGGTTAATATCCCGCCATGCACGCAAAAATGAAAATTTGTTTTTGACAAAAGAGGTTAAGAAAAAGGAAGGCTGGGATTTGTACCTTAGTGATAAGAGGGAAGCTAAAAATATTGCAAGGGAGCTGGTTAGGCGATATGGTGCAGAATTAAAGGAATCTCCTCAGATTGCTGGAAGAAAGGATGGGAAAGATGTTTACCGGGTAACATACTCGGTAAGACTTCCGGCATACCGGATTGGTGATGTGGTCAATGTAGGGGGGGAATATTACCTTGTCACAGATGTTGGAGAAAGATATGTGCATGGTGTCTGTGTTCGTTCAGGTAAGAAAAAGAGTTTTGATTCGCACAGGCACAGTATAGATGTTGTAGTTACTCGTGATGATATTGAAGAGGCCATGGTCATATACTCGAGAAACAGAGAAGCTCAGATAATTGATAGAAACAATGTGATAATAGACGTGGTTACCAATTTTGATGTTAATAGTGGAGATAATGTGCGCATATTCAGAGTTGACGAAAGCGTGTATGTGCTGCCAGATATCAATACTTAAGTTTGTTTTTTCGATTGAAGTGCTGGATGATTTTTAATTTGCATTTTTATTTTTCAAAATCAAATAATGTTTTTACCTGTCTTTTGGAATTACCTCCTGAGAAACTGGTTAAATTTCTCTGTTTTCTCCCGTTTAAAAGCTCTTCTTCATCCACTCCAAATACCTCCGTTATCCTGGCCAGGGTCTCTGCAAGGCGCCTTGCATAATATTTGTAATCTGCTTTATAAGGAAACGGTTTTCCAGGGATATAGGGTTCTACATCCTGACGCGAGCCTCGAGCGTTGACCACTATCCAAGATACTTTCATTCCGGGTATGAAATTATATCCCATCTTGATTAGCTTTTTTGCCGCCTGGACGTTTGCCATGGAATTAGGATTTTTGTAGCTGGAAAAATCTCGAACAGTACGGGATATTACAAGTTTTTCCACATCAACATTTCCCCTTTTTACTTTCTCAACTATTTCTTTGGCAAGGGATATTGCCCCATCCACGTCTCCATCCAAAATTTTCTTAAACACTTCCATCTGTGCTTCGCTTTGCAGGTCAAATGAATCTGTGCGTCTGATTTCGTACCCGCGAATAACCATATCTCCACGCTGCTCTTCTGGCCAAACTATGCGCCCAACGTACCTCTTTTTAGCACCATGTGAAAAAAACGGCTCCAATATTTTTTCAAATTCAAGAATCAGATTCTCTCTTTTAGATATTTCATCGGACATTTTTTGGCCGAAAGCCACGGATTCTTCCAAATTTTCGTAAGGTGATTGGAAAAATATTGAGTCTGTGTCTCCATACACAACTTTTATTCTATTTTTTTCTAAAGATGCAATTATTCCCTTCGTTGTTTCCCTTGCAAATGAGGTTATGCTTGCGCCTATTCTGGGATCTGTGAACCTGTAAAATGATGATGCTAGCACACCGTAAAAGGTATTCATCAACACCTTTACTGCTTTCTGAAGGCCATCGTAGTATCTTCTTTCCTCTTCTGTCTTTGCGTTCTTCATTTTTCTTTTAAGCTCGTCTCTTCTTGCCATCAGGTTTTTAAGGATTTTAGGTATTATTCCCTCTCTCTTTTCATTGCTTAAAAATCTGGCTCCACTTGGACTTACTATTTCTCCCTTGTCGCTTAGGGTGGTAAAACAAATGTTGTACTTTATGATTATACTCGGGTACATGCTTTTGAAGTCCAACACACAAATCCAGTGATAAAGCCCAGGGGAGATTGTGTGCACATACCCTCCTTCTATCTTGCCCCTTTTTCTGTCATGTCCCTGTAAAGGCACACCTATTCCATTTCTATCAGCTTCTCTTATCAGCAGAGAATCCACCCATGTTGATGTGCCTGAGTGAAGCACATCGTCCAGTGGGAATTTGGTGACTGTGGCCAAATCCATGTATTTGTCAATAGTGCCTATTTTGAGTAGAATCCTTAGGGCAAGCTCAGCATCTTTCATGCAGTATTCAATTACCTTGTCTCTCTTATTATTCCATTCCTCGTCAATATTCTTCCTATCTACATCCATCTTTCCTTCTCCTAACAACTCTTGAGACACCGCTTCCAGGGTCTCTCTCTTTAATTTCAGCTCTTTTTTTACCGCCCACCATGCGTCTTCTATTACCCTACCGTGAACTCTCCAAAACTGCCCTCCGATGCGCTGGGGAGAGCTTCCGTCTCTACCAATGCATAGTGGAACGTTTAATTTTTTGCTTTTCTCAGTGAGCACTTCTAAGTCATATCCGTCTATATTGTATCCCGTAATAACGTCTGGGTCTTCTGAAACTATAACGTCAACGAATTTTTCAAGCATCTCTCTTTCGTTACCCTCTATGTGTCCCTTCCTTAATTTTCCTTGATTCCATATGGCATATCCAATCGTGAATAATTTTCCGTTTTCTATTGAGTTTTCTATGTCAAAGCTTAGAATTTTAAGTGGAGGTTTAAAATCAGGTATGTTTTCCACTTTTTCCAAGTCCATTACGATATCTGCATGGTATCTTTCGGAGTTTATGTAATTTCCAATAAATAGCGCGCAGGAACCCAGGTCAAAATCGTAAATGAATCTTTGGTGAAACGGTATGTCTGCCGCTAAAACATCGCAAAATTCCATAGAGTATTTCCTGTAGGTGGGTGTTTTCCAAGGTGATTTCAGGGTTACCTTCACACATCTTCTGTCTTTTCCTCTGTACCAAAGAGTGACTTCTTCTAACGATACTATTTCTTCATCGGCGCTAAATTTTTCTATAATTGACTCTGGTGGCTCTACAAGATAAAAATAGGGTCGAAAACCGTGGTAAAGGCCAACTATGGATTTTCCTTCATTTGTTTTACCGTAAAGCTCCACAACTACTCCATCTCCTTCACGGGAATATGATGCGCTTATCAGTCTAACTTTCTCTTCCATTGAGTTTATAAATTCACCAGTGCATATAAGGGTTGCGGAATTTCATAGTGAAATAACTCATGGATACGCAGGCGTATGTACAACTCCCTCGAGAAGTAGGTGATGTTTAAAGGATTATGGGGTATGCAAAATATATGTTGAATCTTGTTTCGTTTGGGCGCAGCACCATGGAAAAATTTATAATGGGAAAAGAAATATCACGACAGGGATGGTTATGAGAGTAAAAATGGATGTTAAGGATGTAAAAGAGATAACAAACCTGCTGCTTACACTGGTTAGCGAAGCAAAGTTCGAGTTCAATCAAAGCGGAATGAGCGTGAAGGCTGTTGATGCAGCCCACATTGCCATGATCGTCCTTGATATAAGTAAGGAGGGGTTCATAGAGTTTGAATCAGAAGATGCTGAAATTGGTGTAGATTTAGAAAAGATAAAGAGTATGCTTAAAATAGCAAAATCCAGCGATGTCGTGGAAATTTCAAAGGAGGGTAGTAAGCTAACTTTTCAAATTGGCAACCTTACGAGGAGCATGGCATTAATAGATGCAAGCGCCCTTACTGTTCCAAAGGTACCAAATATTGGGCTACCAGCAAAGGTTGTCATTAAAAGGGATGATTTCATAAATGGAATCAAAGCGGCAGATAACATATCGGATAGCATAACCCTTGAGGTAACACCCACAGAATTTGAGATGTACTCAGTTGGCGATGAAGATGTTTCAAAGTTAACTCTTCCTAAAGATATGGTTAAAGAAATAGAGTGTGCAGAGCCCGTTAAAAGCACTTATCCGCTGGATTATCTTATGAAACTCGCAAAGGCTATAGAGTCCACAGAATATGTTACTGTTTACTTAGGGAAGGATTATCCAGTGAAAATCGTTTTTGAAATCTCTAAGGGTAACGGGAAGGTAACTTACCTTTTAGCTCCGAGAATTGAAGGAGAATAATCACGTTTTTCTAAATCTCTTTTTTATTAAAAATGCCAGGTTCCTGTATCCATCTTTCCATGTATTTAACTTCACTTCTCCTTTTCTCTCTCTGTACTCTATGGGTACTTCCTCGCACCGAAATTTTCTCCATGCTTCTATCTTAAGCTCTTCGCTGAATGGCATGCCATCAGAGGTGAGATTTAAATCTTCAAGTATGCTCCGCCGAAATATCCACATTCCGCTTTGTGAATCTTTGATTTTTACACCAAAAAGCATGCGGGTTGCAATTGTGAGGATCATGTTTCCTATTTTGTGAGTTAAGCTCATTGCCCCTTTTTGCATCATGGAAAATCTCTCGCAAGAAATGAAATCCAGGTTATTTTTAACAAGGTGTTCCACAAGTTTAGTTATGTCTTCTGCGGGATATGTATCATCGCCGTCCATTGTCACGATAATATCTCCTGAGGCGTGCTGAAATCCAGTTTTGTAAGCCCTGCCGTACCCCTTTCTTTTTTCAGTAATTACCTTTGCTCCTTTTTTCTCAGCGATTTCTCGCGTTCTGTCTTTTGAATTTCCATCCACGATAATGATTTCCCAATCGTATTTTTTGTCCTTAGGTATTTTGTCCAAAACGTGACCTATGCTCTCCTCTTCGTTTAACGTTGGAATCACTACGCTGATTTTCATGACTTGTCACCGTAAAGCTTGCATGCTATATAACCCATTCCTGCAAAAAACAGGCGAATGGATGCCCAGAAGGATAGCTGAGAGGGATTAAACATATTTTCCGGTTTGTACTTGCTCCAAAGGCTCCCGTGCTTTAAAGTTAGCTGCTTTCTCCCGTATCCGTTCCAAAATGCCTGTTTGGCAAAGGCGTAAAAAGAATCTCTGGTTCTGTGATACACCATCGCATTTGGATTATACACTATTTTTGCTCCGTGATTTACTGCTCTTATGTTAAGGTCTATATCCTCCGCGGTAACGAACCAAGAATCAAAGCCCCCAATTTCCTCAAATAATGATTTCCTGTAAGCCAGATTGCAGCTCGGGAAGGTAACATCGAATCCCTTGTAATATAGTTCCACTCTCTCCAACTTTTCCCATGGGCCGTAACCTATGTAGATGGTCTTTCCAGCGACCACATCAGCACCATTCTTAAAAGACTCCCGTATTGATTTTAACCAGAATGGATTTACCAAATCATCTCCGTCAGTAAAGGCGACGTAATCCCCCGTGGATTTTTTCACTCCGTAATTTCTACCCTCGCCTCTGGAGCCTCCCTTCTCGTACAGATGTATGAAATTGTATTTCTCCATGTACTCCCTCACTATATCCCGCGTCCTGTCTGTGCTATGTGCATCGACAATTATTATTTCAAATGGCTGCTCCTGGATCACGAGTGAATCCAATAGATACGAGATGTACTTCTCTTCGTTTCTCACGGTTATTACCACGCTTATGAGCACATGGCCATATATCGCTCATACCTAATATATTTTTCATCTCTTTTTTAGCATGTGTTTTAACGGTAAGAGGTAATTTTTTATATGGGATATAACTTTCCCTTAAAAGTTGCAAGGACGTACAAGAGTCAGCTTGCACCCTTAAAATTCAGAATGCTGCATATATGCGGCGTTGTCTACCATATATATGGATATAGGTGATGAAAATGTCAAAAAAAAAGATTACAGGTAAAGGATTGGTGAAGATTAGAGCAATCCTCTCTACTGTTCTGTTAGTGGTTTTTTTGATTGTGGTTTTTACAGGTATCGGTTTGTACTTTGCGCCGTCTGGAGAAATAGCGAGAAAAACTGGCTGGACGTTCTTTTGGTTCCCACTTTTCAGGCTTGAAAGATTGCACACTATTAGCGGTTTTATAATGGCAGGTCTCGTTTTCGTACATTTTGGGATAAACTTTAATCTATACAAAAACGAGATGAAGCAGCTTTTCAAGCGGGATAAAAGGGAGCAGTGATGCATCTGCTGCATTTATTTATAATTTATTTCTATCTTTATGCTTTGTAATTTTTAATTTTTATCGGCTATTTCAAGGTAATTCTGTGCAAAACACTTTTGATTTACAAAAAGCGTATTTGGGAGAAAAGTAAAAATATAATTTAAACATTAGCTCCATGCATGGCTGATAATAGTAGAGCAAGATGCAAAACGGGTATTGCGGGGCTGGATAACATTCTCAATGGTGGTATCCCCAGAGGCAATACCATATTAATAACTGGCTCTTGCGGTACTGGAAAAACAACCATGAGCCTGGAATTTCTGGTACATGGCGCATTGATGGGTGAAAGGAGCATGTACATATCTGTAACAGAGGCTCCTGAGAAACTGGTGGAGAATATGATAACTTATGAGTTCTTCGATAAAAAGCTAATTGATGATAAAAAGCTTATTTTTGTTGACCTTCAGGAGATTTATGTGAAGTTGGGTCTTGAAAAGTTAGAATTTACACTGGAAGATGTCAATATATTGGTGGAACAGATAGTAAAAATGGTCAAAGAGCTTGGTGTTAGACGCCTTGTTATAGATTCTATAACTTCAATATGCTATCGTTTGACTTCCAAGGAGGAGATTAGGGAATTCATCCTCCATTTAGGCAAAGAGCTATCCGATATGGGCTGCACCACAATTCTCGTATCCGAGTTACTTCCCTCTGCTCAGGGTTATTCGCAGTATGGTGTGGAGGAAGCGATAGCAGATGGAATAATTCTCATGGGAAACTTGGAACGCAGGGGAGACCTGCTGAGAACCATTCAGGTAATCAAGATGCGAGGTACCACTCATTCCCGTGCGAAATACGTTCTTGACCTTACATCCATAGGTGTGCTGATTGCGCCCCTGCTCAAAGGTGGCAGCGTGGAGGCGAGATAAATGGGTGTTACGGCTAATGTTGTGAGCAAGTTGGAAGAGCTACCATCAGCTTCTTCAATAGCGATAACTACGAGTGTCAATTCTTATTTTGATGTTCTACGTGCAATAGTTGATGTTTTTGCTACCCGTCATGACCTGTACGTTTTCTACGTTACCTCTACGATTCCTTCCAAGAACATTGAGAACCTTTTCGGGCTTTTGGGCATAGACTCATCGCGGGTGTTTTTTGTGGATACGATATCTCATCTAATGAAAGAAGCATCCACCACGGATGACAGGTATCTGTACATTGAAAGCCCTACTATGCTGGAGTACATAATGCTAAAGGTTGAGTATCTTGCAAGGAAGTACAATGACAAAAAAGCGGTGGTAATTCTTGATTCTGTAAACTCCATGTCCATATACAACGGCCCTAAAATAATGTCAGAATTTCTCCACATCTTAGTTACATCTTTGAGAAGCTGGGACGCATATATGACAATAATTGCAATGAAAGAGCAAAACACCGAGGAGATTCATTCAATGCTGAATATGGTTTGCGACGAGATATACGATGTAGAGGAGGGAGAGTAATGGAACTAAAAACGGTCTCTATAGGAATGCCCCTTTTAGATGAATCGCTTATGAACGGTGTGCCTGAGGGTTATACTATATTGCTTTCGGGCACTCCCGGTTCAGGGACTGAGCTATTTGCAAAGCAGTTTGCCGCTGCAGGTGCCGATAACGAGAATGTGATATACATAACTTCCACCGAGCGAGACGAGGATATACTTGCAACAATGAAAAGTTTCGGATGGAACACAAATATAAAAATTGTAAATATTGGTGCTGAGTACTATCACAAGGTTTTGGAGAAGGAGCTAATAATAAGCAAGTACAGGGAAGAGGGCATTCCCACCAACGAGATTTTCGCGCCTGCGCGGAAAAGAAAGGAGAAGGAGGTAAACTTTCTGACGATGATAACCTATGAGATTTCAAAGTTAAAGCCTCCTTTCAGGATAGTGATAGATTCATTGGATTTCTTCCTGAACAATTACGAGAGGGCAAAGGTTATTTCGTCGCTCAGAACTATAAAGGCTCACGCTCAGTACTACGGAGGTGTGGTTTTGGTTACAATGATGAGGGATGTTTACGATACACACACCCAGAGCGGAATAGAGCAGCTTGCAGATATAATTTTGGAGATGGAGATGCTTAGAACTCCCAAGGGCTTTATCAGGTACCTGATAATCAAGAAAGTGCGCAATCATCCTGAGAAAGCGGGAATATTCAAGTATGATATATATGATAAAGGCATAAAAATAGTGAAGTGAGATGTACCGTTCAGGAATAGCAAATCTTCCCTTGCACACTGGGCATGCTCCAAGGTGGCTATTTGAGAGGATGGTAAAGCTTTCTGGGGAGATTGTGAAAATAATCGCCATGGAGTTTGGCCCAGATGAGGTGGTAAGTCGGTTGGCAGATCCTTACTGGTTCCAGGCATTTTCCTGTGTTATTGGGTTTGACTGGCACTCATCGGGGACGACAACAGTTACCCTTGGTTCTTTGAAGCAAATACTGGGAGAAGAGCACGGGGTAATGATTGCGGGTGGTAAGGGAAAAGCGTCTCGAAGAACTCCTATAGAGATAGAGAAGATCGGTGATGCGTTCAATTTAGGCAGCGGCACTGTTGAGAGGCTCAAGCATACGAGTAAAATAGCTGCAAAGGTTGACAATGCGATGCTACAAGACGGATATGAACTTTACCATCACACCATGGTTGTAAGTGAGTCTGGAAAGTGGAGCGTGGTGCAGCAGGGTATGAATTCCAGTTCAAAATATGCAAGACGATATCACTGGCTACATACTGCGGATAGCATTATTGAAGAGCCACACTCTGGAATTATCTCCGGGAGAAAGGAGGAACAGGTGCTGGATCTCACCTCAAAAATTAGCAGGGAGACCAGAAAGGTTTCCTTGGACTTAGTGAAGGATAATCCCGAAAAGATAAAGAAAATGGTTGTTAATATGAAGGACAAAAAACAGAGCACACTTGATGAGTTTATGGGAATCAGGATTATCAGTATGCCATGGACTATAAATTGGAAACCTTTATTTGAGGCATATGAGATACAACCCAAGGATTACGAGGAGTTTATATCCATTAAGGGAATTGGTCCATCCACTGTTCGAGCACTTGCTTACATAGCAGAGGTTATTTACGGGACAGGTATTTCGTGGAAAGACCCGGTAAAGTATACATTTGCGCTGGGTGGAAAAGATGGTGTGCCCAAGCCAGTGGATCGGGTTGCGTATGATAAGAGCATTGAGATACTACAGCTTAGCATCGAAGAGGCAAATATAGGTAACAGAGAAAAATTGAAGATGCTTAATAGACTGAGAAGATTTGTTCCTGATTAATTTAAAATTTCATCTAAAGATGTTATTTTGTCCTCTCTGTCTCTTCCCATGGCATGAACCACATGTCCACTTATAATGTGTATGAAAATTAGCATTATTGCTGCGATTGAAAAAGCGATGCTCAGAATTACCACTGTTACTATGTCTGAGATCGTTGGTACTATTATGAGATGGTGCCCGAACGCTGTCAGGAGGTCCAGCTGGTTTATACCAATAATCAGGAGATAGCCCCCCACTATACCTGTTATAACAGGTAGAAGCACGTATTTCCATGCATCATTCATCATGAAAAAGAATAACTGCATATGACTTGCACCTATTGCTCTGAGTATTCCAACGTTGTTGTTATTCATAGATTTAATTGCGGTTGAGTATATGCCAAAAAGAACCAGAACCATTGTTATAGTTATTAGAGCAATTATAACCAGCAGGAAGTTCCCCTCAGAAATTTCAAATCCCTTATAAATAAGCGTTTTGCTCTCAGAAAACTTCAGTGTTTTGGCATACTTCAACACCAGTTCCGTGGGCAACTTTTCCGCGAGGCTTTTTTCTACTGTTAATGTTAATGTGTCATTCCCGACACTAATGTGGTGGTTTCCCGGGCTTAAAATAGGGAGGTATATGTAAAGGCTTCTTCTCTGGTATGCATCTAAATACATATCTTCCTGATAATACGCATGATTGTCCACTTTTATGGAGAGGGTATAATATGTGGGCATATCGTGGTTGACAACATCTACAAGGAGAATTGCCTGCTCTTTTGAGCTCACCACGCCATTTTGGAAGTGGGCATACACATCAATTTTTTTGGATGTCTCTACATATAGTTGCACTTTGTATTTTGCAATGTTTCCATTCACGTCCTCCGAGAACACCGTTATATTTCTCCAGCCTCCCGGGAGCATGGAATAGGTTATGGTTATTTCATTTCTATCTGCATTCACAAAAGTGTGACCTTCATATACTGCCCACATGGATTTAACACCAGCGTTGTCAAATGATTCAAATGTCACATTGCACGTCCTGTTAACAGAAGCGCGGGAAGGACCTGTTATTACCGGAGGTATTCTTTCATTTTTGTTGTCAATTATGAGCTGGAAAACGGTTTTGTTAATGTTGCCTGATGAGTCTTCGATCCATACGGTTATGTTGTAAATCCCCTGTGGTATGTATGTTATCGAGTTATTTTTCTCGTAAACAGTGGGTATCCACAGTGTTCCGTTTGATGATGTGTAATTTATCCCTTCAAATGTTGCATTAATGTACGCAACTCTAACATTGTCCTGGCCCACTATTACCGTGTCGTTACCGCCCCATATCCTTTCTTCTTTGTATTTTAACCATGGGGGGATGTTATCCTCTACCAGAACCTTTATGGATTCCTGATTTATATTGTTGTTAATATCCTGGGCAAAAACTGTGATTGTGGAGTATCCGCATGGCAGCAGAGAAGCGCTGAAATTTGTCACGTTGCCGTATTTTCGATATACAGTACTGTTCCCGACGTTTATCCACATAGATTTCACGCCAACGTTGTCAAAAGCTTTTACTGTGATATTATCAGTGGCGTTTACTTTAATGAATGATGGCGCAACTATGAC
>WAOD01000032.1 GCA_015521465.1 DHVE2 group archaeon | reverse complement strand
GCCTTTGTATGAATCTTATAACCGTTCCTTATCCCGTTTTCTTTACGGGTTGAACACGGGTAATTTATCTCCAATGGATATTTTGAGTGTTAGCAAAAACACTTCTGCCATGCTCGGGTTTGTCAGTGGAGAGCAGAAGAAAATGATTGAGATATTCAACGAGACTCTAAATGAATGGCAATCTCACTCGCATATATACTACGATGTGGCTTATGAAGCAAACGCTACGCAATACATGTGTGATGGATTTTTGCAATCGTACAAATCTGAAGTTCAGCTAAATAACTCTCTTGCAGATGTTAGGATGATGATAAATCATGATAGTCTGAAAAATACCACATATGTGCTATCTCAAATTATTGATTCTGTCCGGAATAATAAAAATTATATGATTGCCGAAAAGCAGCAAGTGGAGAGTATGTTGGGTGCAATGAGTTCTCCCTACTTTGAGTGGTTCAACTCAGTTCTTTCAGATATGGATTATCTCCTTCTTCATTCAGATGTGGCTCTCAATGCGGTAAATGTTTACAATTATATTATGAAAATGATGAATAATGCTACGACTCCATCTGGTGATGGCAATTTTAAGATTTTTTATGCTTTGAAAGATGCGTTTGAATCATCTGTATCCAACACATACAAGTACAAAATACAGAGCATGTATCTGAATGAGATTGCGCTGGCGTCTCATTTATCCGGTTTTAACATGAATATTAGCTTTGATAGACCGCAGATATCCACACCTGATTTTAATATGAGTATTAATGAAAAAATGCAAATTTTAGAAAATATGAGCGAGGAAGATATAACGGGAACCATTCATAATATTGAAAATTACAATTCGACTGTGCTTACAAAAACCGTTAATACAACTCTAAATGTGGTGAATAACACAACGAGATCTATAGAAAATGTTAGCAAAAATATGGACGAGGTTCTAAAAAATATTAATTTTGTCTATGCAACAACTGGGGAAGATTCCGTTTTGAAGTCAAGGGTTATGTACGAAAACATAAGTGCTTCTCTTGAAAACGCTACTGTCGGCCTGAAAACATTTACAAAGCATGTATCCTATTTCAGTGGATTCTCATACATGATGAGCAAGATGTCCAGTCAGTTTAAAAACATGTTTTCAAGTGATTTTAATGGGAAACACGCCAGTGCAGCTTTAATGCTCGTCACGTTAAACGATAATAAATTATCAGGAGAAAGCTCCAACGAGCACTCTAAGAGGATGGAGATTGCTGAGGAAACAGTGGAAAATGTGGCAAAAGGCGTTAAGATACACGGTACGGTTAGGGTCATGGGATCATACTTAATTTCCCAGGCTACTGAGAAAACTTCCGATGAGACCATCAATGTACTTCTCCCCGTTTCTTTTGCTCTGGTAATAATTATACTTTTGATAACCTTCAGGAACGTGCTGGATACCATGCTTGGTATAATCGGGCTTGGCATGGCAATTTTGTGGGCTTATGGTTTTGGCGTGATTATGAATTACGATTTCAACCAGATAAGCACCATGGTGGCAGTTCTGTTGGTTGGACTTGGCATTGATTATGCTATACACACGATTCTAAGGTATCGGGAAGAACTGAGAAAAGGCAAGAAAGTTAGGATTGCTATGAAGGATATGATAACAAACCTTGGTATGGGGCTCATTCTTGCCACGGTGACAACCATCGTATCATTCCTTTCAAACATTTCTTCTGCAATTCCATCTATAAAAGATTTTGGTGTGATGAATGCAGTGGGCATATTTGGTGCATTTTTAATATTCACCACTTTTGTTCCGGCAGTGAAGATATTGGTTGATGAAAGAAGAGAGAAAAAGGGAAAATTGAAAATAGGCAGTGACAGGGGAAGGGAAGGTTCCGGAGTAGTCATACTTAACAGGTTCATGGCAATTGGTGCGGTGGGTGCGGAAAAGCACAGATACACCGTAATCCTTGTAATTGTGTTGATAACCGGTTTATCTCTTTATGCGGGAATGAATGTGGGTACATCATTTGATTTGAAGGATTTTCTACCTAAAAATTTGGAAATAACGGATACTATTCAGTATATGATGAATCACTTTAACACCTCTGGAATGAGCGATAATTACATTCTTGTAGAAGGAAATTTGACTTCACCAAGCACTCTCAAAGCAGTTGACGAGACGGTTCATAATTTAAAAGGTGATGATTACGTGAATTACGCTCAGACAAAGAGCATAACCACCGAGATACGCGAATGGGCAGAAAAAAATTCCACGTTTGCCAAGATGGTCAGCGAGAACGACACAAACGGCGACGGTTTGCCCGATAAAAACATCACTGCCGTGTATAACTGGCTTTACCAGTATGGAGATGGTAAGTCGATACTGCACAAAAGCAATGGCCGGTACGATTCCATGATAATAATAATTAGCAGCTCTGCAAGCTCCAACTCTGAAAATAAGGTATTTGTTAATGAAGTGCACGCTGCAATGAAGCCTCTAAAAGAGGCAGGTTTGAAAGCTACGCTTACCGGCACAAACGTTCTTACTTTTCATATTTTAGATATGCTCACAGGAAGCCAGTGGCGGTCAATGTTTATAACTATTGTTACTACTCTTATTGTCCTGACCATTGTGTTCTACTACGAATCTAAGAGCTATGTGCTTGGTGTAATAGCCTCTCTCCCTGTGGTCATTGCTCTGGGATGGCTTCTTGGCACGATGTATTTACTCAACATGAGCTTTAACGTGGTAACTGTTTTGACCACATCTTTAACAATTGGGCTTGGAATTACCTATGCGATTCACATAACGCACAGATTTCTGGAGGACCTTCGCTCAGAAGGCACTGTGAAAGATGCCATGCGAAAGACCGTTCTCAACACTGGAAGCTCTATATTCGGTGCTGCTACCACCACCATGGCTGGATTTGGAACCTTAATGCTATCGTCCATGCCCCCAATAAGTCAATTTGGAGAGATATCTGCCTTATCCATTTTGTACAGCTTTGTTCTTTCTGTGTTCATACTGCCCAGTTTCTTATATGTTTGGGCCGAGTATCGTCATAAAAAGATAATTAACAAAGAGAACGGGGGAAAATACAGGCAATTAAGTGTTGGTCTAATTTTTGCGGGGATAGGAGTATATTTATTTGCCTTCTATCTCCAGTGGATAGGCTTTAAGCTACCTCCCAGTATCTCGTCATATCCTGCGTTTATCTTCGGTGCTTTGGCTGCTGTTGGTACGGTGGTCATAATAACAGGATTTGAAATTTATCACCGTGCAAATGGTAAGCTATAAATACGCAAATCCTATTCACACCTACCAAACAAAAAGGAGGCGATTAAAAATGGCAGAGGAAAACGTTGTGTTCGTAGGAAAGAAACCGACCATGAACTATGTGCTTGCAGTGGTGACCCAGTTCAATAGCGGTGCTGACCTCGTTATTCTCAAGGCGAGGGGCAGAGCCATAAGCAAGGCTGTTGATGTTGCAGAGATTGTGCGCAATCGCTTTGTGCCTACCCTGAAGTACGGAAACGTAAATATAGGAACCGAATCTCTTCAGGGCGAGAAAGGAGATACAAACGTCTCCTCTATTGAAATTGAGCTCAGGAAGGAGTAAATTTCCTTCTCCTTTTTATTAACAAAATTATTACTATTGGGATCATAACTATTATTATTTCATGCAGTTCTGGTACCGTGTGTATAGTATCATATGCGCTGTCTCTTACCGACTGGGAAATGAATGAATACGCAATCACAGTGGTATTTTCTGTTCCGTTGAAGTCTGCGGGTACTGTTATGGCAATCGTCACGTTCACGCTTTTGCCGGGGAGAATCATTCCCGTGTCCGGATTTCCGTCCCCATCCGTATCGTAATTAGGATTTACATAGTCCCAAACTCCATCACCGTTGTCGTCCTCCGCGGCCAGTGTCCCGTTTATATACAATTTTACGTCAAAGCCCCTGTCTGATTTAACTGTTATTTCAAAGATGTTTGCACCAAGTCCGGTGTTGATTATTGTGTGATTGAAGGATATTGTTTTAGTTTCATTACTTTTCTCAATAGATGTATTGTGATTCGGAGACACTGTAACGTTCCACGGTATGAAGAAATATGTTGTGGCGTTTATCCATATTACCGGGTCATCGTGAGCGGAAACTCTTACATGCCAGTATCCTGAGATGGAATTATTAGAAAGGATATAATAATATGAGTAAATCTTTGTTCCTGAGCCTTCAGATGCTACGCTCATAGCAGCGTCATTCAACACACCTTTGTTTTGAGGGTTTGTAATATTTGCGTATGCAGCACCTATATCTTCATCGCCGAACGGAGAGGTTACTCTTGCTACTATTTTTACGCGTTCTCCTGCTTCGAAAATATTTGTTTCAGAAGAATCATTATATAGTTTTATGTCTCTTATTTTTATGAAGTCAGAAGTTGGAATTGTGATGTTAGAGGGCACATTTGAGGAATCGTAGTAAACAGTAGCGCTTGTTTCGGTTCCGTCCACTGAGAACTTCAAGGTTATATTGGAACCCTTTGGTATGGTGGTTATTTTTGGAGAGATAGTAAAAGTGTATAACTTCTCTGAGCTGTCTCCTGTTAGTACCTGATCCTCTCCTATTAATTGAGTCCCCGCGTAAAGCTGAACTTTTAGCAGAGTGTCGCTCCAGAAGCTCTGTGTGGCCTTAACGTAAAGGTTTACCGTTATGTATCCTGTAATATTTACATCATAATATACCTCACCAAATGTCCATTCCTTGCTATTACCGAAATTAACCCTTGAGGAATTTTCACTTGTTCCGTGTTTAAGAGCCAGCTGGTTTGCACCATGCAAGTACAAGACCTTCTCTATGGAACGCACGGGCACATTTGTTCTCAACCTAACTGTACTGTTCACGGAACTATTCGAAATGCTCTGCGCTGTGAGAATAAGAAGGTCGCTTTCGCCCCAGGTACCTGTGGGCACGTTTTTGATAACCGTAATTTCTAAACTTTCTCCCGATGAAAGGTTTATCGCTACTTTATTGTCTTTATCCCATGATCTGTTGATCCAGTCCCAGTTTCCGTCACCGTCGTTATCCTTTGCAATTAGTGAACCATTGATAAGCATGTAAAATGGGAATCTATCAGTGGATTCAGATGGCAAAATATAATACGTGTCGTTTGCTGTTCCTATATTATATATTTTAATATTAAATGTCACGTTGGTTCCGGGATTTCCGTATTCAGTGGTATCTGGATATATCACGATTCCTCTTTCTGTTCGAACAAAGAATTGATAGGTATCTTCACACAATATATCGTTAGTGCCTATCCCAGTAATCGTTACTGTATATTCTCCACCGGTGGATGGTGCGTTTAGTGAATAAGAAAATATTGTGTAGTTACCACTATTTGCTTCAACGGTCATATTCTCATTGCTAACGATAACGTTTCCATTCTCGTCTGTTATATTTATTTTAGCGCCCAATATGTCTTTATACCCGAAAGGATCGGATATTTTTGTCTTGATTGTCATATTTTCCCCAGGATTGAATGTATTTGTTACTCCTGATTTATTGTAGGATTTAATCCAGTTAACGTGAATGTATGTGTCTGTGGGAATATCTACTAAGGAGTTGTACTTCGTGGAATTGAAATAAATGTCTATTGTTGGGTCGTCTAGCCATGAGCCTCCCTCTGCGACAGTCAGAAGTACCAAGGTCTCTCCTTTACTGAGCTGTGTGGTGTTTCTTATTGTGAAATTATACCACCCCGCTTCTTCAATGTCGGGATTGTTATCGTATCCAATGAGTGTTGCTGCATTCTTGCTGAAATTGTATTTATATAGAGATACATTTAATCCGGGGATGTAAAGTCCTAAGTCTTTATTAGGAACTAAGTAAAGGGACACAACAGGGTAGTCTGAGATATCAAATTTTTCGTAGGGTGGTGGATTGATATACCAATACGCATAATTATTGTTATCGCTTTGCGGGTCCAGGTTGATTTTGTATCCCGTGTTGCCTGAGAATGTATCCATCTCTAAATCATTTGCCGTTTTGTTATAGTGCAGATACAGTTTTTCATGGGCGTACTCGCTCCTTGTATTTATTGTTCTCATAGGTGTATCACTCATGTCCCTATCCGAATCCCAGTCTGACATGATTATTATGGAAGTTGCCGTGTTTATATCCAATTCTGAGTTTATTTCAATGGAATGATATCCCTTGTAGTACTCTACTCCTTTTACATATGTCCAGTTGTGATGGTTGTATTTGTACAAACTTGCATTTTTAACCACTCCGTCTATTCCGTACATCTCTATCATGTAATCCGCACCCAGGGGATACTGTGGTAAAGAAAAACCAGTGGATTTGTTATTGTCGGAGTTTATGTATATTCTCAGTGTGTCATATCCGTATATGGCATGGTGAGGGACCGGCCCTATGTACACGCTAACGTGCCTTCCCGCATATGGTTTTGGGAACCAAGAGGGTATGGTGGTATTGAGCCACATGTCCGGGCCGTAAGGATAATCGGGAATGCCATCGCCATCCACGTCTGGCAATTTCTTGCCATTTACCACAACGTAACTTTCGTTGTCCGGTATGCCATCATTGTTGAAATCGTGTGGGTACGGGTCGAATTTATCTGGCACCGTGTCCCTGTCTGAATCTGGCAGCGTTGGAAAATGTTTTACTGGGCAGTTCGTCCCTCCAAAAAGTTCTCCACTAACTTTCATGTAGTATTCCAAACTGTGTCCGTTGAACGAGGATGCATATTTTAAGATATCAAGGTTAAAGTCACCGGTTTCAGGATTCCCAGCGCTGCCAACCACATCTCCTGGTCGGTCGTTTTTTGCTATGTATCTCCAATCCAGGAATGAGCCATCTACGTTTACTTCCTGAGGAATGGTGTGAATATAGGAGCCCCCATCTATGAAGTTGTAAATAACATACGTTTGATTTGTTTCAATTTTACTAATATTTGCCACCACGGTTCTTCCAGTTAGCTCTTTTCCTGAGCAGTTAATGGTTAAAAAAATCAAAGCTCTGCCATGCAATTTTAGATTTAGTTTTGAAAATGTTACATACCTTGCATCTTTAACTGTATATTTATCCGATATTTCTTTGTCTGTACTTTTGTTGAAAACTCCATCTCCGTTATCAAGGTAAATAGATATTTTTTTAAACTGAATCGGTAAAGATGTGCCATTGAACTGGAACGTTATATTTTTTATGTATGTATCATGAGCGTAGATCACCATTTTTAAAACAGGTGCTGTTGTGTTGAATGGTATGACTTCCTGAAAATCATTTTCTACTATGTACTCAGTCATTTTTCCGTATTGGGGTATTTTAATTTCATCCTGCTCCCCGGCGTAGTTAGTAGATATTACTACGCTTCTAAATTCCCCAAATTGGTGAGGAATAAAACCCTCCATCTTGTTTTTTGACATGAAAACTGCAACGCTCTCGAGGGTTATGAACTGTGAGTAATCATTCTGGTTTGTTGAGTTGTAAAAGTAAAGTTCCTTGCCTTTTATAGTTTTATTCCATCCATATATTTCCACCATGAAATCCGCGCCAATTCCTTCAATGGAATATCCTGTCTTTGAGTTCATATCCGAATCAATAAATATGTATACACCGCTTGCATTTTTAAAGAAATCCGTTTTAGATTCTATGAAAAAATAGAGTCCGTCGTTAGCTTTGTGGAATTTTACCATTGTGATATTTATGTTCTGTGGCGCCGACCTGACACCGTAATATGGGAATACGGTATTCCACTCGTTAAAGTTTCCATCAACAGCAAATACCGCTCCTTTTTCAAATATAACAGTACTTATGAATGGGGCGTATATTATTATGCCAATAATGGCAATGGTGACGAAGAATCTTAAAATGGGTGGGGCATTCTTTTTTCTTCCACCTTTGAAACTTCCCGAGCCGTTCACCAATCCGCTGCCATTTATTATTCCGTTTTTGAATCCATTGCTCAGCCCATTGCTTAACCCGTTAACGTTTGAATTCCTTTTACCGTTTAGAAATCCAAGCCCGTTTACGAGTCCAAAACCATCACCTTTTGAGGTTAATTTATACGATAATCCATGCAGTTTTTCATCCAGAGATGAAGGGGGTATTTCGCCTTTTTTATCGTACAATTCCCTTGCTTTTTTGTAAGCCTTATTTGCCTCTTCTTTCCTATTCATCTTTTCTAAAAGTTCCCCTTTTATCTGCCATATTACTGGAGAATTGGGATATATACGTGATAGTTTATCGTATTCTTCATAAGCTTTTTCCAAGTTTTCATCTGACAATACCTTACCCCACCTCTTTAAAAAATCTCTGGCAACCCCATTATTTTTAGAGGACAGAAAATTCTTAAGCTTCTTAACCTCATTTATGCTCAATCCGGAAATACTGGCCACTTCAAAATCACTGGAAGAGAGTACGGACCCCTTATCTTTATAATACTCACATATTTTTTCTACTTTTTCCGGAGGTAGTCCATACTCATCAAGTTCTTTTTTAAGCACAAGGTATGCACCTCATCTAAGATATTTAAAACATATACAAAAAAATGGGAAAAATATTCAGAAAAAAGGGAACAAAAAAAAATCACATCTTGAGGTCTTTAAGCTCAAGTTTCTTGACAATCATGTCCCCGTTCTCATTTTTCAAGAACACTATGTAGTCTCCACCGTTAACTCCGAGCTCCTTTGCAATTCTCTTTTTAAGGGTAATTCTGTACTGTCCGTTCTTTGTTTCGGAGACTTTCACCACTTCCCACAGGCTGTAATCTTTCTTTTCTTTTTTCTCTGCCATATTATTTCTACATATTCATAGGTATATAACCTTTATGCATATTTGCTTAAAAATCACGCAAAAGATTTAAAACGAGAGGGCAATGACCATCTATGTATTTGGTATGTCCGAACTGCGGAGTGGAATCCGAGCATGAAATACTGTCGTTTAAAGATACGAAGGGAGGTAAGGAGTATGTTTTGAGGTGCAAAAATTGCGGGTACACATATTCCAGGACAGTTAAGGATAGCAAGATGATAGATTTGAAGGTGATATTTAGTGAGCAGGGCAAATCTTACATTAAGAAGTATTCAACGTTTGAGGATGATATTTTGTCTGTAGGAGAGGAGATACGGGTAGAAGGGATAAATTCTCTTGTAACTGCAATAGATTCTTCTGGACGCAGAGTTCAGAAGGCGGCTGCTACGGATATAGATACTCTGTGGGTCAAGCGGTTTGATACTGTTATAGTTAAGATATCTATCAATCGCGGTGAAAGGACATTATCTGGAGAAGTTGTTGCAGCCCCTGATGAGGAATTCTATATAGGCGATATTGTGGAAGTTAACGGAATACATGGTGTTGTACACAAAATAAAAACCATGGAGCGGTTTGTGCACAGGGGTGGGGCATTGGCCAGGGAGATTGTTCGGGTTTACGCCAAGGAAATCAGGGAAGGAAGGCGAAAATATTAAATAATCATAATCTTTTTAATCGGGTATGGAAGGAAGCAATTTACCACCACCAGTTTCTCCTCAGCCCAGCATAGGAGAGTCGGGCAAGCTAAGAAGTGCCCTTGACCTGTTAAACATAGCAAAAATACTTGCCCTGATAGTAGGGATATTTAGTTTCTTGGGTGCTGCATGGAGTGGAGTTTCCATAGCGTATGGGGACTATTCCGTAATTTTTTGGGTTGGATACTACGTGATATCAGGAATAATAAATCTTCTTCTGTACTCACGCATTCCCGAGTACGAGAATTTGGTTAGGTCCAGGAGATATTCTGAAGCGAAGGATGATATGATTACATGGTCGGTACTGGGAGTGGTATTTGGTTTTCTTGCAGGTTTGATACTGTTAATTGTCATATTTATGTATCTGGAGGAATTGGAGCGAGGGGCACCTGCGTATCAACCACCTCAGCCGCCACCCTACTGATGAAAATGTTTTTATCCATTATCCTTTTATTTGATTACCATGCTCCGAAAGGCGTTTGAAAACGTGGCACCTTATCTTGTGAATATCGGTGCGGTTCGTGAGTTTGTGGATAACAATGAGGGGAAGGACGTGGAATATATCATTAGTGAACTTGAGAAAAAAATAAGCACCGAGAAAGGGACTCTCGTCACAGATTATAAAATTTTGCTAAATGAGTTGAAGAAAATGATTAATACGGAGTTGTAGATACATGTCTGTGAACCTTAAGGATTTGCTAAAGAGGATAATCCAGGATATGGGTGGAGAAATTGTAGATAGAGATGATGATTATATTTGGGTCAAAATGGGGGAGGGTGTTTTTGAGGTTTACTATCTTGTGGATAGGGAGAAGGTAACAGGGGACCATGTAATAATGTTTGCCAGAAACACTGAACAGGTTAAAGGAGATAAAGCAATATTTTGCGTTAAAGGTTATGATGATCTTGCACTCAATACTGCAAAAAAGATGCATATTATGCTCATCCCCAGGGAGAAACTCGCATCTCTAATCGGTAATTATATATTAAATGTTTATGAACAGGTGGACGAGATGCCCTTATTTGAGGAAGATGATGTAGAGGTTGAGGATATCGTATTTGATGATGGGGATGAAGATGAAGAAAATGATGATGAAGATGAATATGACCAAGATGTAATTCCGATTATCATAGAGGATGTCGGCGAGGGAGAAGAAAAAATAATAAGACCAAATATTGTAAGCGAGGAGGATGCTCGGGGTTTTTGCGAAGATTTTTTGTATGTTTATAAAGTACACTTGCAGCTAAAGCCGTACTATATGTTTGAGTTTGTGCTAAAAGTCATTCTGGAGGGCAGCGCGGAATCAAAGGCAATATCGGGCATAATTGCCGTTGACGCCCTCGACGGGCATTATGAAATATGGAAGACTGGTTTTGAAACCACCGCTAACCTTGATGTTCCTTATTGGAAACTTGAGCCTGAAGTACCCCTTGAATTTGCCGAATCACGTGCCCGGGAAGGATTAGTGAAAGAATACACCACAGAAAAGGAGATATTCATAGAAGATAGTGCCATTACGGTTATAGAGAAAAGAAAGACTCATCCCTTAGAAAATTCCATAAATATAAATCATATTGGGCTGCATTATTTGCCGGTATGGGTTTGCGAGGGTAGGGAGGGAAAAGTTTATCTGAATGCTGTCACAAAAGAAATAATTAAGAAGGATTTACATGACCTCATGTTCTGATTATTATTGCTATAACAACAAGTATAATTATTATGAATAACAGTTCCATAAGCCATGACGGTATTGTCTCGCCAACGTAAACCCGTTCTTCACCTATGTAATCCGATTTTATCACCGAGAATCCTTCTGAGTACGATAGGGACGGCGGAGATGAGTAGGTTATGTAATCATAATATGAGTTCAGGTGCTGACTATTTCCATCTTCTATCCATTCAGTTATCCTAAATGGGTCCCTTACCAAAAATCCTCGTCCAAGGTCCTTTCTTCCAACCTCTGCGGTAACATCTATGTTGACCTTTGCCAATCCTCCGCTGTAAGGTACAGGCGCCCCCACCCATGCATGTTCACTCCAAGTATGTCCATTGTAAAGAAGCCCGTATTCTACCCACGCAGGTATTCCCACGCTCCTTGCCATGGAGACAAAAACGAAAGATAGCTCATCACAATCACCCTCCCGGCTGTTCCAGGTTTCCGGAGCTGTCTTGGGTTCTCCGCTTCTCTCAGTTACATAATGAAAATTTTGGACAATGAAATCGTATATTACTCTCAGTTCCTCTTCCACGTTATTTTTCCCCTTTACCAATTTTGAAGTGGTTTCCTTTATTTTGCTGTAATCAGGGTCAATCACGTATCTTTTTTCTCCGTTCTGCCCAATCAAATATTCTCTGTGATTGTACTCTTTTTTCAGATATTCAGGAATAGCGGAGACGTTCTTTGCGTCATGGATATGCCAGACTTTTGCTTCGGTTACGCCCATATACCTTATTTTTATCTCTGCAGAGCCAGTCTTTGAATATGTCCACCATGTTCGGTTGTATTCATGGTGAATCTCTTTATTCACTCCGTTGGTGAGATCATAAACACTAACTTTCTGATATGTGTTATTGCTGGGAATTGTGAAATTTATGCTGAATGACCTTGCCGAAATGACCACTGTTCTGTCAAATTCAAACTCCATTTTCTTGGGAATTATTATATAGTTCTCGCCTGGAGGATTTTCTATAATCCCGTTAATCACTGGCAAGAATACGTACACCACTATAAGAACAAGAGCTATTGCTATTGCTTTTGCAACGATTCTTGACTTTCTTTCCATTCTTTCATCACCCTCTTTGGTATTGTATAAAGAAGTATTCCCTTATAAATTTTGTAGTACATTACGGGTATTGAGATTATTACACCAAACACATATAAATAGTACGGCATCCCCCATATATATGGGAGAAGTGTTATGTTAAAGAGAATAGCAAATCCAAATGATTCAAGGAGGTACTTTTCCCAGTCTTTCTTAAATATTCCATAACCCAACATCGATCCAGTAGATGCGTGTAATGCGGCCATACCAATGGATAGGAAAAAGAATGAAATGGATGCTATTAAGTAATCTGTGCTGCTCATTGGCATTCTCAGGTAAAAATATGTAAGAGATACGCTCCATATGGCGGCAATTCCCAGTCCAAATGAGAATCCGTAGTAAGGAAGCGCGTAATCTTCTCTTTTTTTGGGTGCGTTTAAATATATATATTTTGCCATCTCGGTAAATATCGCAAATATCACTACGAATATTATGCTTAAATCCAGATATTGCCTTACTGCAACCATTGATATGAGAAAAAACAATGCTATGATAATACCTATAATCCAGCCTATGAAATAGTTAAAAAACAGTTTTTTCTCACTGAATAAACCTTCTAAGTTACCCCATGACGCGTAAAGTATGGCAAAAGACGGAACGAATCCTATTATGGATGATACGTAAAAGTTCAAATCCATAGTTGGATAACACATCTATTTATTAATTATTTTCTCACTATTTTTAAATCAAACACCATGTGCCAAACTCGTGGGGCATATGATTTAACAATTCTTTTCTCATGGTGACGGATCTCATATCCTTGCGTATGTGCAATATCTTTTAGTTTTTGAATGAGTGGATCCGGATTTTTATCTCTTACCAAATCGTGATAGTGTATTATTCCTCCCTC
>WAOD01000031.1 GCA_015521465.1 DHVE2 group archaeon | reverse complement strand
TCTTTTATTATCCACCAAGTGCTTGTTTTTCATGTATTTTATCCACTTGGTGGCATCGTCTCCCTTGCTTTTGACGGACGCCATTGTTCGGAGGTGCATCTAATAAATGTAACGAGGTGGTTACATATAAGGGGTAGCTACCATAATTAGTAAAATTAGAAATCCTAAGTGTGTAGGTCTTTTGCATAATTAGAGAAATTAGTTAGTTAAATTATGATTGGTCAAAGTTTTTTCAGAGTTTATGATGAGTTTTATGCATCAAAAATGCATCTTGTGCCATAATTATTATAATTTTCCCAGTGCTCTATGTTCCCAGTATTGCAACTCAAAATTTTTATACCACCACGGTATTATACCTCTGTGGTATAAATGAAGTTCTACGACAGAGAGAAGGAGATGGAAATACTCAGAAAAGATACAAGAGTGGCGATTATAGGGCTGAGGAGAGTTGGCAAGACGAGGTTGGTAGAAGAGACTCTGAAGCCAATCACCTTATTTATTCCCTCTGAGAAAAATGAGGCACTCATTTGCAGGGACTGGATAAATGAGATAAAGAAAAGGAGATATATCCCAGAGAGTTTGAGCACGATGAAGGACATCGTGGAGTTCCTGATGGAAGAAGGTGAAACAATATTCATAGATGAGCTCCAGAATGCCATGAAAATCAATCCTTCCTTTCTGTCAGATTTGCAGAGGCTTATAGATGCACACAGGGATACAAAGCTTGTGGTAACAGGCTCGCTAATAAGCATGTCAAAGAAGATGGTTGAGGATTACCGTAGCCCTCTGTACGGCAGGTTTGATTACATCATAAAGCTAAGAGAGCTCTCATTCTCCACGGTGTACGAGATTATGCGGGATTTGGGCTACGGCATAGAGGATGCCGTTGTGATGTGGTCCGTATTTGGTGGTTTGCCAAAGTACTACGAAACTCTGGAGAAGTTCAAAGTGCCCGTGATAGACTTCATAAGAATGATGTTTTACGAGGAGCCGTATCCCATGCTTAGCGAGGTAATGATGATGCTAAAGGAGGAGGTGGGCAGGGAGTACAAGGTGTATTTTAGCATCCTGCAGGCCATCGCAGAGGGAAATTCACGAATGGGTGAGATTGCATCGTATATGGGATTGAAGAGCACGGATATCAGCAAGTACATACACGCACTCTACAACGATCACAACCTCATTTCTAGGACAAAAGATGCTTTCGGGAGAGGTAAATACCGATACTACATCTCCCAGAACCTTATAGATTTCTGGTTCAGAACAGTGTGGAGGAATTATCCGAAATACGAGCTCGGGCAGGTAGAGTTCAGTGAAGGGGAGATAAAGAGGTATGTTTGCAGAAAATATGAGCAGCTAGTAGAACTATTCGCTCAGAATTTTGTAGATTTCAAAATTAAGAGCATCGGAAAACTTTGGGGGAAATATGAAGGAAAAGAGCGAGGTAGGGAGAGCTTTGAGATTGATATCGCTGCTGTGGGGGATGAGAAAATAGCCCTTTTTGAGGTTAAATGGTCAGAGCTGGATGATAAAGCAGTGAAAAAGGAATTGGAGAAGCTAAACGAGAAGGCATGGGCCATCAAAGATAAGAGAGAGAAAGAACTGATAATTGTGGCCAAAAAAGTGAAAACAAAGAAAGAGAATGTATATGATTTGAGAGACATAGAAAAGATTATTCAAAATGTAAAGTAGATTACTCTTCTCTTTGTTTTGTGGTCCATTTTTCTCCTTTTTACTGAGTAATGCTTCTCTAAAATCAGTGTTATTCGTGTCTTTTCATATCTGCTAAGTGACAATCCTAAGTATCTCTCAATTTCATCGTGTATTCTCATTTGCGTTGCAATTTTTTCTTTTAGGAGTACTTTGTCAGAGATTCTTATAATTAATCTCTTTGATATCTTGCTCATTCAATCTCACCCCTTATCGGCGGATAATCAATGGGGATTATATCGTACCCTGGTGATTTTATATCACCTAATTCCTTTGAAATTTCTGCAATTATTTCCATTATACTTTTGACTGTATTCATGGTGATACTCCCGGATAAAGATGAGATTTGGACATTCATTACTGATATCTTTGATTCTATGTCTTCTAGTTTGTTTAGAAAAGTAGTGAATTCGTATCTTCCTTCGATACCAAAATATAGAATAACTATCACATCCTCAAGTGTTGCAATTTTTGGGTTGTTATGTTTGCTACTCATGTGCGCTTCGAATCGCGTGGATTTGCCATGCTGGTAAATTCTTATGAGGGCATTTATGTATGCAGCCAATGTAATGCTTGTGTGTCCACTTATATATAATTTCTCTATATCTCTACTAATACCTGTTTGAATAACTATAAATTCATTCGAAGTGATTCCAAAAGTACCTATAATCCAACCAGCAAGAAAGAGGGATTCATATATGGAAAGTGGCTTTTCTGTCGTCTCTTTCACCCATATTTAAAGAAGCTTCGGTTGCACAGTGATTGTTAATGGTATTAATATATTATTTATCACTAATGTATGAAAAACAATTAATGAATGGTTTTTGGGATGCTGTTTTATTGGTGACCTAGGAAACTTATTTCTTAGGTAAGACTCTGTGTAAAATTCGTGGCATTTGGCACCTCTATATTTCAGTTTTATTCCATGAAGTTTTAACTCTGGTTTAGCAAGCCCGTATTTGGTGACGATTGTTTTTTTACTACGATAAAAGCCCCAAAATGGCCTATCAATTTCTCCTTTCCGATAAAGCCTCCGAACTTCTTTTCTAACCGTGGAGACTTTTTCATGAATGTGCATTGCTATCCCCTTCACACTATCTGGATAGGGTACTATCTTATCCAAATGTCTCTTTATTTTCTCACCAACGGTAATCTTAGTTCCAGTCATAGATATCACCTCTTTCTAACATGGTAAAAGTGGCATTCAAAATGGCAAAATGTTGTAGTAGTATTATGGAAACCCCAGAAAATACATTGTTTTCAAAGACACGAAAAGTGGCAAAACGGCCATATCTATAAATCACACATCTTGAAGGCATACATGCCTTTGGAAATGACAAGCCAGTGTATGTAGGGGGAATCGCCCCTTTTACTTCATGACCAAAGAAAGATACATTTTCTGGCCAATTGACCTGGTAAGTTGAATTCCTAGAAAAACATGGAAAAAGAGAGATAAAAAAGAGCAACGGTTAAATATAAATGTAGTAAGCGAGTACTTTAGACATTAGTAGTTTAGAAGCGATGTAGAAAGAATGAGCGAAGATGTAATCTCCAACTTCTACTTTAAAAGAGTGGAAAACTGATTCAATTACATTTCTATGCGAATACTTCTTTTTCCACTCTTCCGATTTGCTCTTTTCTAATAATCTTCTTCGCAATCCCCGATGGGCATTTTTACGGATTGCAATGTATGGCTCATCACCTCTTTCCAATACAAATCGTATATTTCTTAAAGAGTCATAGCCTTTATCTGCATAGACTTCTTTTATTTTCTCATCATCCAAAAGAGGAATGAGATAGGGAGAATCATTAGCATGCCATTTTGTGACTATGGCATTGGTAATGAGTTTGGAATCGATATCAACAGCAGCGTGCAATTTCAGACCTTCTCTTAATTTTCTTATTTCTCCGATTCGCTGGGTGTAGTAATATGAACGATAATAAATGTGAATGCCCGTAGAATCAACTGCAAATTTGCTGGGTATTCCTATTATTTTTGCAATTTCTCTGAGCACTATGCGAATCCATCGCTCAGGTATCCTTTTAATCTCTCTTGAAATTGTACTTTTGTGTGGGATTTTCTTCAATCTCATTACTCTGCGTATCTTTCCCATTTCTCGCACTATCTGAAGCGCTTTCTCTATATTTCTCACATACTGCGCCAGCACAATAAGCATGATGTGCTGGTGTATCGTGTAATCCTTCCGAGAGTATTTGCTCCAGTAAAGTGGAATTTTTGCTCTTTTCATTGCTTTTAGCCCCATCTTCACAATCTTGTATATCTCTAATTTACGACCCCCCTCATTAATCTTTTCTATTTTATTTTTTTGTAGGGTTGCAACTCACCCCGTGAAAAATAAAAATTTTATAATCGATTACGATTACAACCCATGAAATATCTGACTATGGATGACTTTGATTTAAGGGGTAAAACAGTTTTCGTGCGTGTTGATGTGAACTCTCCAATAGACCCTGTGTCCGGAACAATACTTGATTATTCGCGTTTCGAGGCACACAGGCAAACGCTTACTGAGCTTAATGATTCTAAGGTTATTATTTTAGCACACCAGAGCCGTCCTGGAAAGAGAGATTATGTTAGCCTGAAGCCACATGCTCGTGTCTTCTCGCGAATTGTTGATAAAAAAGTTGATTTTGTGGAAGACCTGTTTGGGGAGTATGCGAGAATACGAATAGAAAATATGGAGAACGGCGATTATCTTTTGCTTGAAAACACAAGGTTTTATTCGGAGGAATACTGCTTGAAGAGGGGCAATCCTGAAGAAACAAATATCGTAAAAAAGCTTGCGCCCTTGGGTGATTTTTTTATAAATGATGCTTTTGCTGCGGCACATCGGGGACAGGCAACTTTGGTGGGTTTTGCAAAGGAGATGCCAATGTTAGTGGGGCGTCTTATGGAAAGAGAAATTAAAATGTTAACCCGTTTTTTAGATATGAAAGATAGGCCGAAGGTGGCGATATTTGGTGGGGCAAAGGCTGAAGATTCCATTAACGTTATGCGCAGTTTTTTGGAACGAGATATTGTTGATAAAATATTGACCGGTGGAGTGGTTTCCTACTTTTTCCTGTTGGCAAGTGGGTTTGATCTGGGAGATAAGAGCATTGCATATCTCGAGAAAGAGTTTGATGATTACAGTTATTACGTGAATCAGGCAAGGATGCTTCTGGATAATTATGGGGATAAAATAGAAATTCCCACGGATGTTGTGGTTAATGCAAATGGCCATAGGAAAGCACTTCCTGTTAAAGAATTACCTGTTAGCGATCCCATATACGATATCGGATTAGACACCGTCGTAAAATACATTGAAATTCTCAGGGATTCTAAGGGCATAATACTAAATGGTCCTATGGGTGTATTTGAGATTCCTGAATTTGAGGTTGGAACCCGGGAAGTTTATAGAGGGGTTTTCAAATCCAGTGCTTTTAAGGTTGCAGGGGGTGGTCACACTATAGCTGCCATAGAGAAATATGGTTTTTCAGGGGGATTTGACCACATAAGCACCGGGGGCGGAGCCCTTATAACTTTTCTATCTGGTGGTAAAATGCCTGTGCTTGAAGCACTGGAAGAATCGTATAATCTTTTCTCATAAAATTAAATTATTTTTTTGATTTTTAAGTAGGCAAGCATAATAATTGATATGATAATCATCAAAGATAATGCATAGTAGTACCCGTATCTCCAGTATAGTTCTGGCATTTGCCTGAAATTCATTCCGTATATGCTGGCAATAAGGCCGAGAGGCATCATTATGGTAGCGATCACCGTTAGTATTTTCATAATCTCGTTCATCTTGGCAGTTAACGTATTTTGCATTAGTTGTATTGCAGTAGTGGATGCTTCTATTAAATATTCCACTATGTCTATCATTTCATTAATATCGCGCAGGATCTTTTGCATCTCTTCGGTGTAGTAACCCTCATCTATGGCGTTTTCAACGATATTTCTAATTCGTATATAATCTCTATGGGTATAAAATAGATTTTTCTTTATGTACAAAACATTTCTCAGGAGATTCTGCGAGTATTCCGAAATCGATGCATTTTGCAATCTCTCGACTTTATCTTCTAACTTTTCAAGAGTGCGATATTCATTTTGAAGTACACTCCATGCTATTTCTGCTAAGTTATCTCGTTTTGTAAGAAGTGTCTTTATCTTGTTTATAGTGTTCGAGTCTCCATTTAAAATAATACCGTCATCTCCCATGGATATACGTATACTGCCTTCATATAACTTTTTATCATAGAAATGCAGACGTATAACGAGATTAATCGACCCATCTTTAAAGACAATAGTGTTCCCTCCGCTTACTTTTTCTTCACGTATGTTGATTTTAGGCACATAATAAAAAAAGATACATGGTACTTAAAATTAGCTATTTCTTAGCCAAATCCAGGAAATTTTGAAATATTTTTTCTCCAAACTCTGTGTGTTTCACCTCTGGATGAAACTGAACTCCGTATATTGGTTTATTTGGGTGC
>WAOD01000030.1 GCA_015521465.1 DHVE2 group archaeon | reverse complement strand
GTATCCGCAAGTAGTTCTACGAGCTGCTCGTCTGGCTCGGTGATTATCTTTTCCCATGCTTTTGGGAGAGTTCTTTCAATCAAACTTTTTTTCTGCTTACTTTTATACACATTCTCCGCAAATTCTATGGTCCTACCAGAGATTACATTCTCTTTTGATAAAAATTTTTCAAAGTTCTCCGCAATGCTCTCTGCATCTTGCTCGTATATCTCAATAGTGTAGAATTTCCTCTGCTCCCAGCTTCCCTCTCTGAGCGGTAAATAAAACCACCAGCTTATGCCATTCGTTAGAATTGCAAGCTTCACACCCTCATGGAAAGAGTAGTTTAGCAATTGCTCTTGATGCCTTTCCAAATCTTCACTAATTTTCTTAACTTCGATAAAAACTTTATTTATGCCGTTGTAGCGGAGAGAATAATCAACCCGGCCCCCGTTTCTTATTGAATATTCTGGATATACTTCTTCCGGCTCGAATGGGTCCCAGCCAAGAGCGGCCAAAATTTTAAGCACTACCGCCTGTTTTGTTGCTTCTTCGCTATATGTTTCAAGCTTTCTGCTGCTTTGCAGCTCTTTTATTAAGTTGAGCAATTTTTCGTTCATGCCATTCACTCCCTCGCCATAATTTGCAAGTTTACAGATATTCATATATGCACAATCTTCATAAAAACTTTCCCGCGGGGCTGGGTAAATTATTTAACATCTTCCAGCTATACTCTGCCATGGCCATGAAGTTGATTATCGACATGGACGGCGTGATTTACCGTGGTTCCACTCCTCTCCCACATGCGAAGGAGTTCATCGAATTTTTGCAAGAGAATGGCGTGGAATTCGTATTCGCCACGAACAATTCAACCAAAACCTGGGAGATGTTCTCCGAGAAACTGGCTAGAATGGGGATCAACGTATCCTCCGCGAGAATAATAAGCTCCTCGTACGCCACGGCGGAGTACCTCAAAAAAAGAGAAAAATATGGAAGGGCGATAATAGTGGGAGAGAAAGGAATAGAGGAAGAGACGAAAAGAATAGGCTGGGAAGTTCTCTCACTCGATGATTGGAAACGCGCGACGCATGTGCTCGTTGGCATGGATCGCACGCTAACGTACGATAAATTGAAGGCGGGATGCTTGGCCATAAATAACGGAGCGAAATTCATCGCGACTAACGGAGATGTGAATTACCCATCGGAGGAAGGCTTAATTCCCGGCGCGGGGAGCATGGTTGCCGCTTTAGAAGCGGCCACGGGAAAAAAAGCGCTGGTGATAGGCAAACCAAACGACCCGTACATCGAAATAATAAGGGACAAGTTGGGCGAGGGAGAGTACTGGGTCGTGGGTGATAGGGCAGATACTGATATGATTTTAGGAAAAAAGATAGGCGCGAAGAACGTTCTCTTATTAACGGGCGTGGCGCGGGAGCCCGCGGGCATGGAAGATTACGTTTTCAAAGATTTGGGAGAATTCTTAGATTTTCTGAGGGAGCGTGTATGATTGAAGAAGAAATAAAAAAGTTAGAAGGGGAAATAGGAGAAACAGTGAGGAGAAGAATCAAAGAATTCGAAGAGGTGAGAAAGGAAAAAGAGGAGCGGATTTTTCAAGAGCTGGCGTTTTGCATCCTCACCGCAAATTCCTCCGCGCGCATGGGGCTGAAGGCCCAGAGAGAGATAGGAGAAGGTTTCGTAACATATCCCGAAGAGAAACTCAGGGAAGAGTTGAAGAGAATAGGCTATAGATTCTGGCGCGTGCGGGCGGGGTACATCGTCGGTGCGAGATGGACAATCTCGGAGATAAAGAAGCTCTTTAAGATGCCAGAAGAGGAGGCAAGAGAGTATTTGGTAAAGAACGTGAAAGGTCTCGGAATGAAAGAGGCTTCACACTTCCTGCGCAACACCGGTGCCAAAAATTTAGCTATTGTGGACAGGCACATAATACGCGTCTTAAGAGACGAGGGATTAATAGAAGAGCCAAAGACATTGACAAGAAAGAAGTATCTGGAAATCGAAGAAAAAGAGAGAGAAATCTCTAACCGCATAGGCATGAATTTAGCGGAGCTGGATCTTTACCTGTGGTACATGAAAACTGGAGAAGTGCTGAAATAATTAATCCAACAGAATCAATCCGTAGAGAACGGGCTCGTGGTAATTCAATTTCACAATGGAGCTCATTTCTATACCGATGGCATCTATGGATGGTCTGACTTTTGTAGGCATTTTACACACACCTTCGGTTTCGTATGTGCATTCTTCGCAGAGATTGCACGCTCCTGGGAAGAGTGATAGCACATACGAATACTCCCTAAACATTTCCTTTTCCTTTTCAAGTAAATACAATAAAAACTTCCTCTTTTCTTCCTCAAAGTGCTCCATATCTATTTCAAATTTCAAAAGCAATGCTCGGGTGTAATTTGATACGAGTTCTCGAGCTTCCTTCCATGATGGAACATAAGGCGGACAAGATGGCCTCTTTCCGTAAAACTCGCATGTTCTGCATTTCCACACAGGGCGGGGTGTAACTCGAATTTCTCTCGTGTCTATTATTTTTTCTTCCAACAGCTTCACAATCTTATACCGGAATCTTGATATTAAAAATTATTGCTCAAAAAATTTAGCGATTGTGGATAGGCACATAACACAATGTGTTAAGAGATGAAGGATTAATAGAAGAGTCAAATACATTAATAAGAAAGAGCCACATGAAACTCAATAATCACATAGGTATGGGTTTAGCAGAGCTGTACCTTTACCTCCCGCACATAAAAATACAGAGATACTAAAATAAAAAAAGATTCATATTTTTTGATGCAATCTCAATCAATCCTCAAGTACCTCTTTTACGCGTTTCATAACCTCTTCGGGATTTTTATAATACGCAGATACCACCCTCGCTACGTCCCTGTAATATCTAACTCCTACCTTTTCCATATACGTAAGAATCTGCTCTCGCCTCTTCACTTCAAGTTCCATGCGCCTCTGACTCCATCCTTTAAGCGTTGCTATTTTCTCATAGACGTAACTGTGCCCACTAAAATTAAAGCTATCATCTGCTGGATTCCAAGTATATGCGTTGTTGGTGATAATTTCATCAGTCTCTGGATCTAAACCAACAATCTCAGTTATAGATTTTGTTCTTCTTGTCATAGTTGTACCCACTTTCACCTGCGCTTGCATAAGGACAACATTAAGGGCGGTTATGAGCGCTCTCGGCAGGTTAATTGGCGCGTTTTCAAACCTGTGAACCATGGATTTAACATCTTCTGCGTGGAAGGTTGTGTAGCACGTTTTACCAGTAGCCATTGCTTGAAACACAGTATATGCTTCAGCACCTCTTACTTCTCCCACCATTATGTACTGCGGCCTTTGTCTCAGTGCCGCCTTAAGTAAATCGAACATATCTATTTCTCCGGGCTTTTTACCTGTCACGGGATTTGGCTCACCCACACCTTCCCTTACTAGTGAAGGAATCCAGTTTTCATGCGGGAGATTAAGCTCGCGGGTATCTTCTATGCTAACTATTTTCATGTTTGGGGGAATAAACAGCAGTATAGCGTTCAGTGTCGTGGTTTTTCCACTCGCAGTACCTCCGCAAACGATCATGCTCATACCATTTTCTACCATTAGCCATAGATAAGCCATCATCTCCTTGCTCATAGTTTTGAATCTTATCAAATCAAGGGGAGTAAAAGGATTTGGTTTGAAGCGCCTTATTGTAAATGAAGAACCCCTCTTCGTCACGTAAGTGCCAAGAGTAGCCTGCAATCTTGAACCATCAGGAAGCGTAGCATCAACCATAGGACTGGATATAGAGATGTGCTTCCCCGATTTCTGCACTATCCATGTAACATAGTTATCTAAAACCTCGTCTTTCTCAAACTTCAAGTTTGATTTTATTGAACCGTACATTCTGTGGTATATATAAATAGGTATATTAGTACCATCGCATGATATATCCTCTACCTGTGAATCACTCATCGGCACTTGCACCACGCCATATCCCAGAAAATCCCTTGAAATGTAGTATTTTATGCGCTCTTCCACCACGGGATCAAGGGAGATATCCATTTCTTTAAGCGCCTCATCCACCATCTTTAATAAATATCTTTTGCGCTCTTCTTTAGACTCAAATTCCTTCAATTCGAACATTTCTCTGAGTTTATCTTTCAACTTTGCAACTATTTCCTTGTCCTCCTTTGTCAATGGAGGCTCTATTATTTCGTATAGATACTCGCTGTTGAGATTATCGTACAATATTCTAACAAAAGAGTACGGCTCTTCAACCGGATTAACTTCAATCTCCCTAAGATATGGTTGTTTTATCTCAGGTATTGGAGTTATAACTCCTTCTACATGTCTGTGTTCAGAGGGGGGCTTAACTTTCAAATTTTTTGCACCGATTACGGGTTTGAGCATGTTGTAAAGCTTGATTTTTGAATCTATCTTACCTGACATTGCCATCAAAGATCACCTCACATGGAGCCACTTAGCTTCAGCATCAGGTATCCTGCTAAGAGCAGAGCTGCCCCGTAGAACATTCCCCCCTTTATTTTACCATCCTTGAGGATACCCATCATAATTCCATCGCCAACACCGTGCATTATAACGGAAATCACAAATAGAAATTCAATCATGGGAATGCTTTGATACGATATGCTCACCGGAATATTTGTCATGGTTGTCTTTGCAAGACTTGCAGCTACGGCCTTTCCTGCTTTTGACATCTGAGGAAGGAACGAAGTATTAAGTATTATTATCGTTGCAAGAAAAACGAAAAATGAGGTTACAAGAACAAAACCATATGTTGACATTTCTATTGCTCTTTCCTTCTCCATAAGTTGCGACTCTCTGGATGAATGAGCAACCATGTTAAGGACATCCGCAACGTTACCTCCCGCCTCATTTGCTTTTATGATTATAGCAACCATTCTGTTAATCAAAGGAGTATTCACTCTTTTGGTAAAATCTTCCAGAGCTTCATTCACAGGCACGCCCCACTGAATTTTTGCGGCCATTCTCTTAATTTCATCTGTAAGTGCCCCGTACCTACCGGAAGATGCCACAACTATTGCATCTGCCAAGGTCATACCAAACCTTCCTGCCTCCGCAAGGTCCCTTAGAAAATCAGGTAGACGCTCTTCTATTTTCTTTATGCGTCTTGTGTACATGCTATCGAATATCCCTGGAATTGCGAGAGCAACAGAAAGGCCTATGATGACAATATCAAGATAATTAATCGTCCCTGCAATTGACATGTGCATAAAATACATGCCCATGCCCAAAGCCATTATTGCTCCACCTATCCCGAATGAAATATACATTATCATTTCATCTTTTTTTTCATGGGCAGTTTTTTCTTTTTCAGGCATATTTAACCCACCTCCTTGCTGGTACTATAAATGAAGTAAGCAAACACAAAAATTATCATTGGTATCATCACCAACACTGTAACTTCAAGAACCATAACCACCATTGCGCTTTTGCTCGCATTGCTTATAAGAGCCATTATTGCGAGGATAACTACCAAGAATAGCGGAAAAGCCACACCCACAGTAACGTATATCTCTGCGAACATTCCCATGTTTTCCATCTTTCGCCTCATATTAATTTTACCTTCCTTCTCATATTCATCTGCTTTTGTCAAGAAGAACGGTTTTAACCTACCTCCAGATGTTGCAGTGGTAATCACACCCTGTAGAAACTCCTGCCATTTTGTTGAGGGACTTCTCTTTGATGCCTCAGCAATAGCTGTGAGTATGTCCTTACCCAAAAGTTCGGTATCTCGGGTAATCCATTCAGCTTCCCTTGCAATTTCCCCGTACTCATCCCTTGTAGCCAGTTCCTTAAATATTGTAGCGGTGGTAACATCTGCCGAAGAGAGAGATGCTATAAAGTCCATGGCAGGAGACAAGTGTGCATCAATGTCTTTTGCTCTCTTCTTAGCGCGAGATGCTGGTGAAGATGGAAGAATCATATACAAAGCAACAGGCGGCAATATCGCAATGGCCAATCCAGCCATGATAAGTAAAATTTGAGTTAGCCCAGTTGTAACCATTAGAGACAACGCAATTATAACCCCAGCACCTACAGCACCTCCAATCCCCGCTAAAAGAGCAGAAAAATATACGTAGGCCAAATATTCCTGAGGTCTCACAAGCATATGCGCTTTTATAAGATCGCTTTCAAGCTTGGCATATTTTTTATCTTTTATATTTTTGTTTGCCTTTGCCCCCATAACTTTCCAGGCCAGTTTGTAATACGGAGTGAGATTTATGTATGTAGGCAAAGTTCCTTTTGGAAGCTTAACCTTGTATTTCATTCCTTCCATAGGCTTTGGAGCGTACTTGGAAAAAAGCTTTGCAAAAATACTCATTTCTTCACCTCCTTAAGCTCCTTTCTAACGCGCTCTGCTGTACCAAGCGGGTCCTTGTAATAATCCGCAATATCGTGCCATATATCTCTGTAATCAACGAACCTCTTCTTCACCCAGTACCTCACAATATCTGTTCTTCTTTCTAACTCCTCCATCATTTCATCGTGGGTCATGTTCTTCATGGTCATTATTTTATCAAAAAGGTAACTGTGTCCTTTGTATCTGTGTACGTCCCTATCCGAATCCCATTCAAACGCCACGTTGGTGATAAGCTCATTCGTTTCCGGCTCGAAACCAACAATTTCTGTAATCTGGGTTATGCGCCTTGCCATCTCATCCTTCAAGCGCACACTCTTTTGAATTATCACAGTATTCAGAGCAGTCATCAATATTCTTGGGCAGTTAATAGGCGGGTTTTCCAGACGGTGAATCATGGATATGATAGAGTCTGCGTGCATGGTGGAGTACGTAGTGTGGCCAGTAGCCATTGCCTGAAACATAGTGTATGTTTCCGCACCTCTTACTTCACCCACAATTATGTAATTAGGTCTCTGCCTTAAAGCCGCTCTTACCAAATCATACATGTCTATTTCTCCAGCAGCTTTTCCAGTTAACCCCTTTTCCCCAGTACCGCTTCTCGTTGTTCCCGGAATCCAGTTTTGATGAGGAAGATTAATCTCTCTTGTGTCTTCCATACTAACAATCTTAGCCCCCGGAGGTATGAACATGGCAAATGCATTTAGCGTTGATGTTTTGCCTGTAGCAGGACCCCCAATAACTATTGAGCTTTCACCCTGCTCCACCATTAGCCAGAGATATGCCACCATTTCTGGAGATGCCGTTCCAAAAAGAACAAGCTCTGTGGGAGTGAATGGCTTTTCTTTGTATCTTCTAATTGTAAACGTGGCACCCCTCGTGGTAACTTCCCTTCCATAGGTAGCCTGTACACGATGACCTTCTGTTGTGGTACCATCTAAAATAGGCTCTGCCACCGATATTTGTCTCCCGCATTTCTGAGAGACATACACAACAAAAGAATTAAGTTCGTCGTCGTCTTCGTATTTTAACATTGTTTTTATCGACATGTACTTTTTATGATAAACGTAGATGGGTATATCAACTCCATCGCAAGAGATATCTTCCACGTACTCATCCTGAAGCAAACCATCTATTTTCTGATAACCAACATAATCTCTCCTTATGTAGTAGAGTATTTTCTCTTTGGATATCCGGTCTACTTTAATATCTCTGCTCCGGAGAAAACTCTCAACGGATTCCATCAAATACTGCTCTTTGTCGCGGGTGCTCATTATTTTCCATGAATACGTGAGTGTTCTCTCTAACGTGTCTTTTAACTCACTAATTAACTCCTGCTCCTCCTCTGATAGAGGAGGTTCTATTAACTGGTAGAGCCATTCGTATTCCTCGTGATTGTATATTATGCGAGCATATACGTATGGAGGACGCACAGGATACACTTCTATGGACTCGTAATTGGGATTATCCAATGGAGGAATAGGTGTTATATCGCTGCTCTTTCCCACCATATACTTTGGAATTTTAATCTTCAGCTTACCTTTAACCATATTTTGAAAGAGCGCCTCGTTAATTCTGGTAATAGGCTTTGTTTTTCCCAAAATAATCACCTCTCTATGTTCATAATAAGATATACCATGTTCAAATCCGCGCTGTTTACATAATATATCGTTATTGTGTTTCCTCTCACCGCGTAATCAACTCCGTAACTAAGCCCGGTTTGATTCAGCATGTCTGTAATGACACTAATCCAGCACTTTGTAAAGTTAAGGGAATACGATGTTACGTACTTATAGTAATCTTTAACCGTTATATTCAAAGAACCACCGATATTGTATGATTGTGAATAAACCCCCTGGAGGCTAACTCCAATGCTCCTGGTATCCGTGCCGGATATCACATCTGGAGTTCCAAATATATTCTGAAGCGTGGCACCCACATTCACGCCATTTATTTTTATTGACGATACACCATCACTATTCACCGTACCATTATTGCCGTTGCCACTTGAATCAACCACTACTGAACCAGCATGAGCATTTCCCTCGTCAAAATGGTACCAGGCCACCGTTCCCCGGCGCGAGGGATAGTAATGTCCCGCATAGTAATCAGACAGAATATCATCCTGGTTAAGTGCTCTATTTATTATGCGAACCTCGTCCATGTAACCGTCATATCCATTTTTTCCAATATACATGTCAGTAGCAGTAGTAGATCCTGCCCTCCAAGTTCCGCCCCATGAAACTCCCGCAGGTTTTCCGTTAATATATATCTGCGTGTTGTTTTTATTAACTGGATCTCCCGTATGACCACTAAATACTGCAGCAATATGTATCCACCGGTTGTAGTCGCTGGATGGTAATGGAGCCGTATCTACATAATCCCCAAACGTATCTGCAAACCTAATAGCCCCATCTGGATGCATCCATACAGTGTAATATTTGTTATGTACAACAAACGTTTGCTGAGCTTTTTCCTTTATATACGCCCAGAACTCTATTGTAATGGGCCCTGTAACATCTAACGTGGAACTGTCTGGCACGGACACATATGCACTTGTCTCTCCTGAGAAATTAAGAGCATATCCCAAATCTTGGCTTTCAAATTTTAGATTGGGGTTTATTGCAAAAATTGAGGCATTGGACATGTAATTGTATCTCATTATAGCACCGTCTGCGTATTCAAATATTTCCGAATCGTAATATTTGTTTGGTGCAACAAATTGCAAACTACCAGAAGAATTTGCCCATATAACGTTCCCGTATTTGTCAGTAAACTTGAATGAAAGTACATGGCTTGTGCTCCCATTGGGAATAAAAGGGTACAATCCAAGCTGCCCGTAGGTTGGTGATGCAAAGAAAGGAATGCCATCTGCCCCTAATTTTATGGGAACGTATGCCGTGTAATTCGTGTCTTTTGTGAGAGTTAATAAATCTACCATGCTTCTCAAAGTAGATAGTTGAGAAATAACCTCCTGGTCATGCTGAGCTTCATTCTCCTTCATAGTAACAGGAACCACCTGCGTCATGAACATTCCCAGGAGCGAAGTGAATATCATCAAGGCAAAAATCGTACCCACTGTCGAAGCAATACCTTCTTCCTTCTCGTAAATTTTCTTCATACTCCTGCCACCAAGTACTATACAGTGCAATTCATATTTAAACTTTATCCCAATATTTATCTCGTAAAATCAGAATAGCAGCCGTCTTTGGAAAAATTAATATAGATTATATGATTTTTCCTCTCCGGTGCCACCGTAGCTTAGCCCGGAAGAGTGGCTGACTTGTAATCAGCAGGTCGGGGGTTCGAATCCCCCCGGTGGCTCTATGGATGTAGATGCTACCGTAAGAATTGGCAAGAACGGTATAACAGACAATGTTTTGAATGAAATAAGCGAACAGCTTAAAAAAAGGAAAATAGTAAAGATCAAATTTTTAAAAAACACAAATAGAGATGAGCTTTCAAAGAAAGCAGAGAGCATAGCCACAAGGGTAAATGGCAAAGTGACGGATGTGAGGGGTTTTACAGTAACAATTAAAAAGGAGTAATATCACAACTCACCTAAATTTAGGTTTAGCTGAAGACTTGAAAAAGAATAAAACATTGCAAAAATTTATTTCAAACTTAACTTAATTAAATTTATGGATTTACAATAAACTTATGTCAAGAATATAATGTCATTTGATTGGATTTATTTGTATCCACACATATTGCTTAGAGTAATAATCGGATAAAGGTAACGTAATTGGCAGCAAGATGATGAATTCTCACTCTGAACAGCATGAAAGATTTGAAAAAGCATCACGAGCAAAGTACAAGATTCGCATGTTGTTTAACTACAGAGAGACACATATTCAGCAAGCATTTTGAAACGTTAGCAGTGCTTCACACACTTGCATGTATCCTTGCTATTGCTACGTTATCATATAATATTCCCATTAATCATGAAAAGCCTTCAGAGCAGAAAGATATTACAAAAAAAGATAACAAAAAATAATTTTTTCACTCTATTTTTTTGAATCTTCTATTCAATTTTTTCAGCACTGCAGGTAAGGTTGTGTACTCCATGTCCTCAAGAGGCAACCTGTGCGGCTCGAATGGCCCGTGGCGGCGCATGTAATCTGCAATCTGTGCCGCTGTGCGCCTTGCTTCGTCAAACGCAGGGTCATCGAAAAGGTCAACGGGACCTACAAGTTTCCCGTTAGCAAGCTGGAAACCCAATGCAGCCACGCGTGGTGGACCATCAAACCTGGTGCAATGAGCCTGTTTTATGCTCACAGGCATCAATGGGCCATTGTGAGACCCGCGCATCCACCCAGATACTAAATGAGGAAAGGCAAATGGTTCAAGTACCTCTCCAAGTGCCGGAGCACCGCTCTGAGCTCTTACAAGAGCCACAGGGTCATCCTTACCCACGTACTCGCCAGCAATCTGGTATAGCTTCTCAGTGCTTATTACGGCAACGGGCTCATCCTCGTTTAGTTTAGGATTTGTCTTTTTAGGATACACTCTCTTAATCACATATCTGGATTTTGCTCCAATCAAAGCGAGAAGGTCGTAGGTTTCTTCTGGGACTTTTAGGAGAACTTTCTTATGCTTCATTATATCCCATACCTCAAATATGAAACCATCATGCATGGCGGGATCTATAACAAGGCCTGCGGTGTTAAATGGATCTCCAAACATGCGAAATATTGGCAGGTTAAATGCCCCTGGCTCTGTTTTGTCCATCATGAACGCAACTATTGGCTCTCCTTTTCTCTCCGTAATTTCCATTTCCGCAATACCCGGGCCCATTCCACGAATATTTCCGCTGAAAGCATCTTTTAACAGATCCTGACCCGCGCCGTACAGTTTTAATTCTTTGGCAATTTTGGTTGCTTCTTCAAAGGCTTTCCACGCCAAACCGTGGATTTCCTCACTGTCCACACCTTTTCTATGTGTCATTATAAGCTGTAAATCGTCTCCAACACCGGTCACGTGATAGTCTATCAGAAGTCCATCTTTCTTTGCGCTTTCAAGAACTTTCTTTGCAGTCTCCATAAGGTTTGGATGCACAGTAGAATGGCCGGGCCATCCACCCACATCCGCCTTAATCAGGCTTACAGTTATTTTTTCCCCCATTTTATCACCAAGGGGGAAATCAACGTTGTAAATATAAATATTGTGTTCTGACAAGGCATGCGGTAAGAATACAATAACATAGGTGCACTCGTGAAGTTAGTTAGGTGAACAAATAAGTTTATTACCTTGGAAATTACTATCCCATTATGGACGTTGCAATAGTCACTGGTGCATCAAGGGGAATAGGAAGAAGTACTGCTATGGAGCTATCTAAGGAATATTTTGTCGTTGTAAATTACCTTAGGAACGTGGATAAAGCTATGGAAACTGTCGCTCTAATAGAGGAAAAAGGGGGTAACGCTATGGCAGTTCAGGGTGATGTGTCCAATTACGAAGATGTAAAAAATTTGGTAAATAAAGCAGCGGAGAAAGGTGATATAAAAGTAGTGGTAAACAATGCAGGAGTCTACGATGTAAGACCCTTCTCAAGCATGATGCCAAGCGAGTGGGAGCATGTAGTGTTAGTCAATCTTTACGGAACAATGAACGTTACCCATGCAGCCTTGGAAAAAATGGAAAGTGGGACAATTGTGAATGTATCATCGATAATAGGTATCCATCCAATTCCTAACGCTGCTCCTTATTGCGCTTCTAAGGCAGGTGTTGTGGCATTCACTCAATCAATAGCCTCAGAGCTTGCACCTGAAATAAAAGTTGTTTGCGTTGCTCCAGGCCCAACAGACACTGATATGCTCAGAAAATTTCACAGTGCTATGTTTGCAGATCCACCAGACAAAGTAGCCCGGTATATTATGTATGCAATATCATCTGGAAAACCGGGGGATTGCATAGAAGTCCACTAAATTTTTTGTTATCATGGACTTTTTCCTTAATTAAACTCATACTCCTACTCTTCCAAATGGTCACTGTAATAATCACAATTTTTGTTCTTCCCATCGCATGTGAATATTTTAAGTTTTTTACAGTATCCATCTCTCCAGTATGCACATATTCCCTCCGGAATCATGTGCTTTCCAAAATATTCGCATTTTTCTTCAATACATTTAAACCCGTTATACCTTCCATGGCAGATACCCTCATCGTCCATAAATATACATTTCATAAGCGGGCGCGCCGGGATTTGAACCCGGGATTCCCAGCTTAGAAGGCTGGTGCCCTATCCATGCTAGGCCACGCGCCCTATTCGTGCATATAGAGCAATTATTTAATAGTTTTTGCTATGAATTAATGAGTAATGTTATGTCAATACATGAAATGTAATCTATGAAAATTAAAAAGTTAAATACGAAAAACGCAATAGTGACTTCGAATGGTGATTAAAATGGAAAGTAAAGATGAAAAATGTAAGTTAATTGATAGGTGGAAGGCATTTGATAAAAATTTATTACCTGTTGATGATCTGGATCTATCTATTCTCTGCGCTCTGCGAGAAAACGCGAGGATATCCAATCTGGAACTAGCTAAAAAGCTAAAAGTTAGTGAAGCCACAATTAGAAGAAGAATTAGAATGCTTGAAGAAAAAGGTATAATTAAGGGGTACTCAGCACTTATAAATTGTTATGCCATCGAAAACAGTATCAAAGCATTTATGTATTTAAAAGTTGATAAAAGATATATTGATAAAATAGCTAATGAGTTGATAGGTGAAAACAGACTAATTACCTTATACCGTATTCTTGGAGATTATGATTTGCTGTGCGAGTGCTTATTTTTAAGTATCCATGAACTTCAAGAATTTGAAGATAAAAAACTAAAACGCAACGAGATACTCTCCACGGTAACTCATGTGGTGTCCAAATCATATAAATCCTGCGAGTGGGTGGGAATTTGAAAAAGCACAGAGTAAAAATTAATAGTTGCAAAGTAATCTACCTAGGATGAAGATTACCCTAATTATGGCGTTCCTAGTAATATCTGGCTACGTTAGCTCTCCTGCATACGTTCCTAATTTCGATAATTTCCACACTCCCGTACTGGAACCAGGTCAAAGTGGCAAGTTCAATTTTACAATTGAAAATAGATATGTGAATCCCATGTACAACGTAACCCTTAATATTGGTATATACATGTGGGCCACAGAAGATGACAATAAACCCATTAACAAAGTGGCCTCACATCCAGTAATTGAAGAAAGTAAAAGTGCAGATTGCACATTACATCTGGGAACCCTAACTCCCCACGTGAACAAGACTGTGGTGTTTCACATAAAAACTTACAGTTCTACACCAGATGGGGTCTACTTTGTTAGATTTTCTCTGTTTTTCTTATATAATTCAACAGAATATAAGATGTGGTCCAGGGGCTTTTTTTCAAATGAGGTTTGGGATAATGCAACAAAAAATCACACACTGAACCTGACTTATCTATCTGAGGCCATTCACGAGCCTGTAGATGGCATAGTTCCAGATTCTTCATTCAGTGTTAAAAGCGATTTAACATGGATTCTTTATGTCCTGATTGGAATAACAGTTATCGTCGGTATTTTAGCTGTATATACATATCTTAAAGAGGAAGCAATTAGCAATCCTGTTGATGAGAAATACTACGAGCTAAAGGGAAAATACCGTACATTGGAAAGAAAACTTAAAGAGAAAAAGAAGAAGATTTAGTAACCATAATACAATCGCTCTGCCAAAAATACGGGTAAACCTTCCTCAAGAATCTTTTTTTCTACTTCATCTATGGGATAATCTACCCTTCTTATCTCAAACTCCCACTTATCTAAATTCATCACTGCATAAGATGCTTTTGGATTCCCATCTCTTGGCTGTCCCACCGCACCGGGATTTAGTATTACCTTATCTCCGTAGTCCACAACGAATGGTACATGTGTATGCCCCAGTATCAATACATCAGCCCCGTCATAATTCAGGAGCGACTCGTCAACATTTTCAGGCATCACATAAAAGTCCTCGTCAAATGGAGCACCATGATGTACCGCTACTTTCTTCCCATCTATTTTCCAGCGCATAAAATTATTAAGGTTTTTCAGATAATTGAGACTATCTTCAGAAAGAGCATCTATTGTCCATCTAACTGCAGATGCTGCATATTTGTTGAAGTTGGAGTAATCACCGCCAAGCACCGCTCGGTCATGGTTACCGAGTATGCACTGCACATCCAGTGATTTCAGTTTATCTATAACTTCATTTGGGTATGGGTAATATCCAACAACATCACCCGCACACAAAATAACTTCTACCGGGGGCATGTCTTCCAAAACAGCCACTAATGCAGGAAAATTGCCATGTATGTCAGATATTACCCCTATCATTCCAAATCCCTCGAAAATAGTTTTATTTTATCAATACATTCTCCTTCTTCACTCCAGTATCTTCGTACGGTAGTGTAAATACCCCCCCTGTTATTTACAAACAATTCTACTAAAAGCCATCTTGGTTCAACCGCATTTTTGAAGTCTTCTAAAATTTTATTTGCAAGGTTCTCGTGGAGAATACCTACGTTTCTATATGAGACAAAGTACAGTTTAAGGGATTTTAACTCCGGAAGTTTATTTTTTGGTTCATAAACGATTCTCACAGTGTAAAAATCGGGTAAACCCGACATGGGGCAAACCGCCGTCAATTCCGGGAACTCATAGTCTACCACTGTATGCGTATCAGGATATTCAAATTCAAGGGTTTCTATTTGGTTCATACTACCACCCACATGAGAAAAGGTATAATTACATTTTTCCATTCAAAAATAAAATAAAAGGGGATTTTTATTTCTTTTCTCCTTTATCTACCCGTACAACCTTCTTTATCACTTTCTTCTTAACAACTGGCTTAGCACTGTGGGCCGGTTTTTTCACCTCTTCCTCTTTCTTCTCTTCTTCCAGTGGCGCCCCGCACACTGCACATACTTTCGACCCCGGCTTATTGAGTGCCCCGCATACCGGGCACTTTATGTACCCTTCTTTGATTTTTTCTTCAACAGATTTACCACTGGATTTCTCATTATTATCATTTATGTTTTTATATTTGCTCTCTTTATTTGTTTTCAGCTCTTCATCTTTTGATTTATCATCTCCCCTCTCTGTCTCCTTTCTTTTCACCCATTCCTCAAAGGAGACAACTCCTGGATGCTGTAATTTCTCGTATTCTTCTTTGTACTTCTTCATAATGCTCTCTTCGTCTACGCTGTCACTAACCATGGTACGCTCAACCTCATGAACCTTAACTTCCTCGTTTTCCTCTGGTAGCGGAGAACCACACACCCTGCAAACCTTGGAGCCTTTTGGATTAAGAGCACCGCATACCGGGCATTTAACCGTATCTCCTTCTATATCTTCTTCCTGTCTCTTGACCCATTCCTGGAATGATATGTATTCTGGGTGAGTCTTCCACCACTTGAAAAACTCCTCAGTAGTGTAATCATCTCCAATGTACTTTCTGGCCTCTTCTTTATACTTTGATAGATACTGCTGGTACCTCTCCCTTAATGTAGTGTATCTGTCGTAATCTTTTTCTTCAGGATTCATAAAAACGCTTCCGCATACAGGGCAGAACTTAGAGTCTGCATCTATCCATGAGCCGCAATCAGGACACTGCACTTTATCCTTTTCGAATACTGCACCACAGTACGGGCAGCGCTCTGAATCAGCAGGAATCAGGTGTCCGCAATTGCCGCAAATCATATACTCCTTTGCTTCCTTCTTAAAGCTCAGATATCCATACAGGAAGAACACTGCAATGCCTATTGCCACAGCACCTATTATCACCCACATCCATGGTATACGGTTAATCAAAGGTTGCTCTTTTACAGTTATTGATGTGCCAGATACCGATTGCGTGTTGTGCATATATGTAACGGAAATGCTTGGAGTAAATTTGCCAGATTGCTTCGCTACGAATTCTACGCGTGCTACGCCATATGTATTGGTAGTGGCATGATATGTGCCAAGTCCTCTTACCCTCACTGTGACCGTGGCGCCAGGTATATACACATTTCTGTTTTGTGACTCTGTGGCATTCTTATTTAGCACGTGCACAACAATAATTACATGATCCCCTGCAAATATTTCTTGATGATGCTCCCGTGATGTAATTGAGTACAAAATTTCCATCGCTGGAGGAATCACTTTAACAGTTACGTTTGCATTGTTGTTGGAATACGACCTCTCACTTATATTGTGCTCGGGGTTGAGGACAACTTCTATATTATGAATACCTAACCCTGCAATCGTGTAGTTGTACGTTATATTTCTTGTTTTACCTGGTACGAGAGAAACTAGAGTGCTCAAGGAAATCGTTTTATTGTTATCCTTTATAGCATAGGTAACATTCCCAGAAGTCCCCCCACTGTTCCTTACCATGAACTGCACGGATATGACGACCCCTTCTGCCACACTACCCCCATTTACAACTTTGCCGTTCTCTTCAATCACTAATGAACCCTGCGTTATCTGAAAATCAGGAAGTTCTTTCAGAACAAATGAATACTGCCCAAAGATATATTCCTTCATGTTGGCAGGTTTTACAACGATGGTGTATTGTACAGTTCTGATACTTGTATCCTTTAAAAGAACCTCGTAATCCCTTTGAGGAACTGTGAAAACAATAACCACGTTTCCGTTCTTGGATATGTTGAATGGATTGTTAATATTAACTGGAGATATCGTTAGATTCAGTGAGGTTATGTGCATATAAACACTTACGTTTGAGCTTATCACACTGGAAAGAGTGGCGATTATTTTAATGTCCGTTCCGTTTATAAATACGCTATTTGAGCTTGGTGACACCGTAAACGGAGCGGAGCCTACCTGGAATGACTTGGATAAGTAGTTGTTATTGGGATTATAATCTTCGCTGCCTGTTACGGTCACCACTATGCTGTACATACCCGGGCTTGTTGGAACAAACTCAAAAGAGTACTCATTATTTCCTACAAAAGATGCCGTTCGATTGTAAGAACGCACTACAAAGTTGTATGGATTTGTAATGTTAACTATTATTGTAGTTGCCTTAGGTATATCACTTCCCAGGTTGGTAACATTTACAAAGATAGTAACGTTTTGATTTACAAATATCTGGCGAGGTTCTAAGGATATAGAATTCACTGAAATATCCACATCTCTGTAAACATATACCTCGTAGGTTCCAATAACTGTATTATTTACTTTTAATGCCAAGGTTACCCATCCAGTTGGCCCCTCAACCATCCAGCTGAAAGATATTGTGTTTTGCCCATCCAATAAATAGTTCTGCGTGTGTATGGGCGTACCATTTGCATCCACTTCTACGTTTACGGATGATAGTTTGTAGTAGGAATATACACCCACCGTTATGTTTGCCATATGCCCATGCACAAGCTTCCCAACATCCCAATTAGAGATGGATATTTTGCCAACATGTATTATTTTATATGTTACATTGTTTGACGGATTAGTATCCCATATCTGCTGTACTTTTGCGGATATGTTGTAAGCACCATTGTTATCAAAGAGGCTGCCTGGAAGTGTAAATGTCTTGTGAGTAGTTTTTCCAGAATCAAGAGTTGGTAAATAATACGGTAAATTTGGACCTGTAACAGGATTCCCATTCACATAAATATATGAGTATATGCCAGTGGCATTTTCTGTACCGTAATTTGTTATGTTCAGAGTTACATTAATTGCATTTCCAGTTAGATATGGGCTATGGCCCCTAATCCACATATTTACTCCCACATCTACATGTTTGTATGTATCCAATATTGCATTGTACACTAAAGTATTGTTAGAAGGCTGTAAATTTGGGAAATGATCCACCGCAATCTGAGCGCGATAGTAATTGGTGGCGCTTTTATTTACCCATAGATTGTAAACGCCAACATACCTGCTGTTGGGCCATTCAGTCTTGTTCACGATATCAGACATCAACGGAATATATGCGTAACCACTGGAATCCGTAATGTTCCAGATTGAATCACCACTCATATGACCATAGCTTGCATTATCCACAAATATACGAGTATCCTCTAAAACAAGCTTTCTCAGGTTTTTATCAATTAAATATGGTGTTGCGTTTACATACAGTCCACTTATTGGTATGTCCTTAAATGTCACATGGACTTTTGCATACCTGAAAATGTAAACCACTGAACTATTATCGTTTGTGTAAATACATGAATCAACTTTATTTGGAGTATTCACCACTGTTAGATTTAGTACGTAGAGCTTACTGCCATTGTATAATGATATCCTGTTATGAGTGGTTCCGTAATTTAACTCAAAATCCGCGTCAACATACAAATCCCTAGCAAATATAGTACTGTTTACCAAATTAAAATCAAATTTTTTGATTCCATATATTGCCACGTTCTTTTCTATATAGAAAAGTAAGCGAGCATATCTCACAGTTACAGTACCATTTCCGTCTACCTGCGATATTACCACTTTGAACTCACCTGTTTTTATGTAATTTTCTATGTCACTGGCTTTTAAATCAGCCATCACAAAAGTATCGTTTGATTTGTAAGTACTATTTTCTCCTTCAGTCACGTTTTCTGGTTTAAACAATCTATATTTCATCAATACTACGTTTCTGTAGAAAATTGTGAGGTATGAACCATTATCGTAGTTATGGCTTGTAGTGTAATTTAGCATTACTTCGAGTCTATTGAGTGGAACAGTGTTCCAATAAATACCGTAAGCTGGATCTTTGTGCGCGGTGAAGTTGTTCAAATCCACTTCTGATGATGATGTAGCAGTACCTCCGGTGTAATTTACCATATCCCCTATGTATTGGTATCCGCTACTTGAATGCTCAAAAAGATTGTTAAAGGAGCAGTTTACCATATTTACCTTTGAATTCTCAAATAAAGGTGTTGGTCCATAGGTTCCAGACACATCTATTTTACTGAATACGGAATTTTTAAGGAATATGTTCTTTGTTTTATTGATTACGTTAAACCAACCCTCATATCTAACTTTTGAATTTATTATGTTTACTTTTGCATTTGGGTTTGATGTTCCATCAATAGTTACGTTTAGATGATAATCCGGTTGAATTAAGTTAGTACTCACGGTTAAAATAGCATTGTACAATATTAAAGAACCATAAACTTTTAAGCTCCTCGGATGAGCAATATCCGCAAGGAAGTAAATAGTTGCATTTTTAACAATTAATGTTCCAGTAGGAGCCACAACTATATTGCTATCAAATCCATATTTTCCCTTTTCGCCAGTTAGGGGATCAGTGGTATTTTGATCAATCACAAAAGTACCAGTTATTGTCTCGGTGTCATCTGCCCTAACGGAAGGAAGGGTTTTATGAAAACCATTAGGAGAGGCAACCATGGTTGCCACAGTTCCAAACATCATCAATACTATTAATGCAATGACCCAAAGCTTCACGTTTTTCATTCATACACCTCCATATACGCCACCAATTTGAAATGATATAGGTCTTCAACTATTTATATGTTACCTTTATTTTTAATATTTCATAGCCCTTGTTTCTATTTCCTCGCGCACGAATTCAAAAGCTAAAGAGAGCTCCGTCTCCCCCACATATATTTCTTTATTTTCATCAAATATACCTTTTATTAAAGATGCACTTCCAGCTATTTGAACACCCTTTAGAATGATTCGGTTGGATATATTGACTCCTGCTTTTTTTCTAAAATCTCTTATTTTATTACCAAAATCTATGAAATCATTTGTATTCATTATAATTTTATAAGATTTATTTTTCAAAAGATGATACGTGTACGTCAGGTGTTTTCGGAGTGGCTCACTTAAATACCAATCGATGGTCCCCTCTACACGACGAACCATGTTATCGTATATTTCTCTCTCGCGAATATCTTCATTGATGAACACTTTACAAATCATTCTGTCCTCTATAGCATTAAAATTCGGGTCGTTAATGGTAGTGTTCCACTTACCATTGGAAAACTTGGTGTTGTAATTAACTATGAAAAAACTCGTGACTTTGTACGGTTTTATAATCTCACGTTTTGTCTCATCGCTTACCTCCCTTTGTTCCATAACAAGTTTCAGCTTCTCAACCATTCCCTTGTACCTGAAAAAGTCGTTGAATTCAGGAATTATCCAGTCAACAGGATAATTTTGATATGCCTCCAGAATAGCAATGAGCTTTTTAGGAGTCATTCCCTCCGCGTATCTTGTGCGCCCAACTATGCCGTGTGGGGGAATGCCAAGGCGACTATTTCCCCTAATAAAATCATCAGTTGCAAATGTTTTACCGGTGCCCGGTTCGCCGAAATATGCGAGTGAAAAACCACTTTGAGTTATTTTCCTGCCATTCGTGGAAACTATTGGTAAATCCACCATACTGTACTGTTGTATTATTGGCAAAAGAACATCCATATATAAAGGCCCAACCACGTGCTTGGAATAATTTATAACATCGGTCACATCTTTAATCTGTTCTTTTAAATCTTCGAGCTCTTCTTGAGATATGTTGTTTACGAACTCAGTGAACTTGTTTCTCATTGGAACTACCACGTTAAGGTATTCCCAAGCAGCATCCTGCGTGGAAAAAACCACTTCCATGTATGGGTCCAAAAGCCTATCATCAAAATCCAAGAAGGAAAATTCGTTTTCACCCATTTGATAAATCATCCCTGAATCACGGAGACGGGTAATTAGACTCATGTCTGAGCCAGAATTTATGGCTATTTCCCTTGCACGAGAAAGTTTCCATCCCACATCGTCGTACATGGAATTCCATTTGCGCTGGAACTTTAGCAGTTCAAGTATAGCCCGTGCATCTGAGTTGTTGTGAATGGCATAACTCAGCGCCTTTTCAACGTTTACATTTTTTTCAATTTCTCCATAATATCTTAGTTCGCTCCTTAATTTATCTTTAATCGCGGGATTGATGTGATAAACACCCGATTTTATGCGGACAATAATACCTTTTTTGAGTAAATATTTAAGGGTACTTTGAGTTAAATTAATATCCAAATCCTCGGGACGCCATGCAATCCCGTTATCACTTGATTTTGAATGATAATTCAAATGCCCCTTGTTATCTTCATACGCCAGTATGTCTTGCAGCACATTGATGTATTTTGGACCCAAATCTTTTAAAATTTCAATCCTCATACATAAGGAATAGAAAAATACTCTATTTAAAGATTAAAACGAAATATCGCAAATCGCAAATAAATTACAAAGTAAAAATTAAGATAAAAGCTTCTGAGCGATTTTCTCAGCTATTTCCACTCCTGAGCGGGCCTGTCCTTCCTTTGTTTGTGCACCTATGTGGGGTGTCATCACTATGTTGTCCAGTTCAAATAATTTGCTTTTTTTCAGCGGCTCGTTTTCGTAAACATCTAAAGCTGCTCCGTACAGCTTTCCTGATTTTAGAGCTTCATAAAGCGCATCTTCATCTACAATGCCCCCACGAGCAGCATTGATCAATATCGCACCGTCTTTCATTATATTTATTCTTTCCCTGTTGATAAGATGCTTTGTTTCTGGGACAAGTGGAATATGCAGGGTTACCACATCCGATTCTTTAAGTAGAACATCAAGTTCTCTGAATTCTACACCAAGCTCCGCAGCCTGTTCATCATTTATATGGTGGGCATCGTAATATATCACTTTCATCCCAAAGGCATGTGCCCTTTTTGCCACCTCTTTGCCTATTCTTCCTATCCCAATTATTCCAAGTGTTTTTCCGTACATCTCAATTCCTTTGCACTTTTTCTTTGGCCATGCTCCGTTTCTCATTTCCCTATCACCGTATGCTACTTTGCGCATAACTGCCAAAATCAACCCAATGGTAAGCTCCGCAACGCTTATGCTCGTGGCTCCAGGGGTGTTTAGAACCTTTATACCCTTGCTTTTGGCGTATTCTTCATCAATATTGTCCAGTCCAACGCCTGCCCTTCCTATAACCTTCAATTTTTTAGCCTCATCTATTATTTCTTTGCGAACCTTAGTTGCGCTTCGTACGATTAGTGCATCAAGGTCACCCACGTGGTTTTTCAGCTCTTCTTTGGGTACGTTTGTTAAATCTACTACTTCTATGCCCTTACTTTTCAGAAGCTCTACGCCCTCGTTTGCTATTGCATCGCAAACCCCTACCTTCATTTAATATACCCCCTTTGCCTCAAGTATTTCATCTATAGAATCCAAGAGGGCAAGAATATCTCCTGGCTGAATCTGTCCCATGTGCGCAATTCTAAACGTCTTCTCTTTCAATTCCCCGTATCCGTTGGAAAGCATCATACCTCTCTTGATCAATTCATTGTTCAACTCCTTCACAGATATTCCAAGGGTATTTTTAACTGTTGTTACGGTAACACTCTCGTATCCTTTCTCTGCAAAGAGCTCAAATCCCCTTTTCTTTACCCACCTGTGCACAATATCCCTCATTTTAAGATGTCTCTCGTAGCGAGCCTGCAAACCTTCTTTGAGCATCAAGTCCAACTGTACATCCATGGCATAAAGCAAAGGAACCGCCGGGGTGGTAGGATGCTGCTGGCTCTTGTTAAATCTATTCAACATGCGCACAAAATCAAAATAGTATCCCTTGTTTTTCATATTCTTGCTTCTTTCCATTGCATCTTCGCTCACGAAAGCAACCGCAAGTCCAGGAGGAAGAGCAAGTGCTTTCTGCGAGGAAGCAATGACCACATCATAGTTGTCTATATTTATAATATCTCCTCCAAGAGAGGATACCGTATCGATGGCAATCAGAGTGCCGTTCTCGTGAGCAATCTTTGCAATCTCATCTGTGGGATTTTTCACACCCGTACTTGTCTCATTGTGTATCTGCGCCAGCAACTCATATTTTTTCTTATTCATAGCTTCTTCAATCATCTCTGGCTTTACCGCTTTGCCCCAGTCTGCCCATACCAAATCTGCCTCTTTTCCATTAGCAAGACTCATCTCGTACCAACGTTTGCTGAAAGCTCCGCAAGCGCCATGGAGCACGTACCTTTCAGCCAAGTTTCTTATGGTGCCTTCCATCACTCCTGAGCCGGAGGAGGTAAAAACCATCGCATAATGCTTCGTGTTAAAGAACTTTTGAAGTTTCTCCACTATGCCTCCGTACAAATCGCTCATCTCCGAGGTGCGGTGTCCTATAACTCTCTGCGCCATCATTAATCTCACGCGATCATCCACTTCTGTTGGACCCGGGATAAACAGCTTTGGGGTATTCTCTATCATATGATCACCAATGGTACATCACTATGAGGGATATTAATCTTTCACCCGAATAATAGAGCAAATAAGTGATAGATAACACAGAAATAATAAATGTGGACTAGGGAAGTTTTAGAAAAGTTTATGTAATATAATTGTAAGAAAAAACCAAATATCTGCATACAATTCGATTACCATGGATGAGAGATTAGAACATTTAAAGACTCTGGCAAACATCGCAAGGGAGAAGTACCTCGAGATTAAATTTAGTGGTAAAGACCTGGCGAGAAAAATTAGCAGGGGGGCATACGGACACCAATCATCGTTTATGGATATTGCCGTAGAAAACTCCATAATTGAGCATATTGAGAATGAAGATTTACCGTACAACTTATTTACCGAAGAAGCTGGAAAAATTGACAGAGGTTACAAAGAGACTATTATTCTTGACCCTATAGACGGTTCTTACAACGCAGAGCACGGCATTCCTTTTTTTAGTGTGTCTCTTGCAATATCAAAGGGTAGCTTGAGCGCTGTGGAAGTTGGACTGGTAAAAAATATCCCTCAAGATGTAGATTACTGGGCAATAAAAGGAGAGGGCGCTTACAAGAATGGAGAAAGAATAAAAACCGGCAGCCAAACAAATCTATTCGTTATATATCTTGGAAAAAATGCCTCAGAAATTGCATACCGAACTGCACAAAAAGCGAGGAGAGTCAGAGACCTTGGGTGCGCATCACTCGAGATGATTACTGTTGCAGAGGGCATTGCTGATCTGTTCATGTATCACTTTAAAAAAAGAGGTGCGTTGAGAATAGTTGACATTGCCGCTTCTACCCTTATAGTTAGAGAAGCAGGGGGTATGGTACTTGACGAGAATATGAAAGAGTTAGAAATGAAACAGGATTTCTCTGAGAGAAAAAATGTTATTGCTGTTTCAGGTAGCTCCGTATTGGAGGTATTAGAATGAAGTACGCAATAGTTGCAAATACTAACAAGAAGGAATGCGTGGATATGGCAGGAAGAATCATTAAAAATATAGATGCGGTTGTTGAGAAAAAAACCGCGGAAATTCTTGGGGTTGAGGGCGTGCCATTAGAAAAAATCAATGTGGACGTAATAATAACTCTTGGAGGGGATGGAACCATTCTCCTAACCCTTCAAAAAGCGAGGGGAAAGATTTTGGGAGTGAACATGGGCACTCTTGGTTTTTTAAGTGAGATAGAACCGGATTACATTATGGAGGCTATTGAGAAAATAGAATCAGGAGAATATATCGTGGATACGAGAATGAAAATAGCAGTATATCTTAATGATGTGCGACTTGAAGATTGCGTTAATGAAGCAGTAATACACACATCAGAAATTGCAAAGTTAAGAGATTACAAAATATACTTTAATGGTGAGCTGGTAGATGAAATACGGGCAGATGGAATTATAATTTCCACGCCCACCGGCTCAACATCTTACGCTTTCAGTGCTGGAGGGCCCGTTTTGCATCCGAGAATAGAGAGTATAGTCGTTGTGCCCATTGCCCCATTTAAATACACCGTAAGGGCTGCAGTTTTTCCTGCTGAAAAAATAGAGGTGATCACCCCTGGTCAAAAGACCAATCTTCTTGTGTTAGATGGCCAAAAGTATGTTGAAGCGGCTCCAGAAAGCACTATTAAAATCGAGAAATCAGAAAATTATGCAGAATTCATAAGATTTGACAACTCTTTCTTTAACCGGATTAGAAAAATGGGTATTGTGAGGTAGGTTAATATGTGGAAGATACGTAGAAATACCTTAAAGTTAATAATGGAATCTTCAAAATCCTCTTATCCAAACGAGTTCGGGGCGTTTTTGAGGGCAAAACACAATATTATTTACGAGATTATTTTGCTTCCCGGCACAATTTCTGGAGGAAGAAGCGTTTTATACAATCTGCTGATGAAGCCCATTGACTTTACCATAGTTGGTTCTGTGCACTCTCACCCCTCTGGGTATCCTATACCCTCACAAGCAGATATTGATATGTTCTCTAAAACAGGGGACATACACATAATAGTGGCATATCCTTTTTCTATGGAATCATGGAAAGCATACAACAGAGATGCAGAGGAAATAGAACTAAAAATTATAGATTGAAAATAATTAGAAATTTAAAAAAAATAAAAATTAGCTTGCAAGCCACATTACGATGCTGTACATCACTTCTGCACCAACATTGGAGTCTGTGTTTTCTAAAGCTTCGAATGAAAACGCTGTGAATACTGTCTTGAAGTTACCGTTGGAATAACTGACTCCCGTAGCGTATCCGTACTTATCATAGAACATTGGCTGGGCACCGGATTCCACTCCAATTTCATCGGCAAAATTGGAGTATGGGTAGCTTAGATACGTCCAACCCAGATATCCTGTTATAGTTCCGGTACCATGTATCCATTCGTAAGAAACATCATTGTGCACACCCGTGACACCCAAATAGTCATTGACAAATGTATTATCAATTAATCCATCGTATCCATCAGTGAGCTCCCAGAGAAAGTCCTGGGATGTGAGATACAATCTTCCTCCGTGATTGAGATATTTCATCAGATTCAACTGGTCTTCGGGAGTGATCGTGTTCTTGTAAGCGTATCCCGTATCCCATATTACAATTCCGTAATTTTTCAGGTACTCGTAAGTTGGAGAGAATCCGTTCTGATACACATCCCACACATAAACTTGGAATTTTTTGGTTATGCCAGAGTCAACAAGCGCTTCTTCAACCAAATCACTGTACGTGCTGCCGTCGTCATCGTCTACGAAAAGAATCTTGTTGGAAATCAAGCCAGATTTTTGAGGCGTGGCGCTTACCTCGTTGCTCTTGCCGCTTTCACCAGCGGAATTAACAGCAGTGACATAGTAATAATAAGTTACACCATTGGTAACATCGCGATCCGTGTAGGTTAGCGTGGAACCAGAAACATGCGTGAGATAAGTTTCACCACCGCTGCTTGTGCCGCGGTATATCCTGTATTCTGTGATAACTGAGCCACCGTTGCTTCCCGGAGCATCCCATGATAGAGTTACGTAACCATTACCCGCTACTGCTTTGAGATGAAGCGGCGCCGCGGGGGGGTTCGCAGAGCCACTACCCCCAGAGCCTCCACTACCGCCGGAGCCACCAGAACCGCCACCGGTACCGTTGCCACTTCCTCCGCTACCCGAGCCACCTGAATTGTTACCGGAACTGGGAGCCATCTTGTAGAGGTCAAGGTCAACATTGCTTCCAATGCCCGGAACATTGCCCTTGTCGCTGTACTGCCAGAACG
>WAOD01000029.1 GCA_015521465.1 DHVE2 group archaeon | reverse complement strand
GTAATAGAACTCGCGAAGAGACTGAACATGAAAGTGGAAGCGAATTTATTTTATCGCACAGAGGAAAGAATAAAAAAGATTGTGGATCTGTTCAGAGAAAGAGGCCTGGAAATATTGGGAGAGAATCCTGACGCAAGAATAAGAGGATTAGATCATGCCAGAGCACTGTGCACTTATGAAGGCATATATTCTGCGGATACCGTTCTCATTCCCCTCGAGGACGGAGATAGAACAAAAGCACTCAGGGATATGGGGAAATTTGTAATTACTATAGATTTAAATCCCATGTCAAGAACTGCGACAACGGCAAACATAACTATAGTGGACGAGCTAACGAGAGCTTTGAAGAATATGATTGAGCTAACAGACATGAATAGAGAAACAGCTAAAGAAATACTACTGCATTACGACAACGAACAAATTATCAGAGATTCACTCACCTTTATGTCTGAGAGATTGCACGAGCTTGGGAGCGAAAAAATACCATAATACTCAAAGAAACTCCTGTTCCAATTATCAAATATGTGATTGCAGCCATGTTAAAAAAATAAAACTTTTTAGTCCCAAAAAAATCCATAAGATATCCCCCCAACAGTGGCCCGGTCATTGACCCAAAGTTAGAGGCAAGGTTTACAAACCCCAAAGAAGTGCCCACGTCTTTTCCAAAACTGGCGGTGAAACTTCTTGAAATGGGAGTGAATCCTCTCCCGGAAATAAAAAACAGAAAAACACCAGCTACAACAAGGTAAGCAGAATCAAAAGAAATTAAAAGTGCGGAAATCGGGGTGATGATTCCAAGAAATAACAGGGATCTTAAAAACCCTTTTTTATCTGCTATATGCCCAAAAAGTATGCTTCCTAACATGGCAATCATAACCCCGAAAAATAGCAATCTTGTGGCATCTACCTTCCCAAATCCCATATTTTCAGCAAGATAAAAAAGCAATACCTCGTTTCCAAGAGAAAGATACATACCAAACATAAAAGTCATGCCTAACAAAGGAATGCCAATATTTCTTTTTTTCACTGTACTCCTGCGGGATTTCTTACCCATGTCAGAAAAAGAGTTATCCACATCTTTTACAAAATATACCATAGATATTTCCACAGAATAAACCAGAGCTATTAAAACTAATCCATAAAAAACATCACCCACAAGGTAAGAGTAAATAACATAACCGAGGGACATGCCGATAGAACCCATTATAAAATACATGCTCATAATTCTGGCTTTTAATTTATCCGGGGAAGAAAAATGGACTATTGCCTGCATGGTAGGCCAAACCATGGCGCTGAAGATGCCGTCCAAAACCCGCAAGGTAAGTATACCGTAATAAGACACATGTAAATAAAGTTGCGAATCAATCAGTAACCCTGCAAAGCCAATTCCAATTATTAAATGCCTTTTAAAACCCCTGTCAGCCCACCTGCCCATTATGGGGGAGAACAAAGCGCGGGACAGCATGAATGATGAGAAAAGCAAGGTTATATCAAAAACAGAAACACCAACTGACCTTAACGAGAATGCAACTATAACCCTAAGTAGTTTAGAAGCAACTCCCCCAAGCAGTGGGAGCAAAAGTATTGCAAAATAAAGGCTCTGTCTTTTCACCCTTGGGAAATAAAATAAGAGATAAAATAGTTTTTGAAACTACTCACCAAGTTCCTCGGGTTTGAATACATACCCGCAGTTATAGCACATTATAGCATCCTTGGAGTTCAGAGTGCCGCACTGTGGGCACTTTATAAACTCTTCTCCGTCCACCACTACAACTTCGTACTGATTTTCATGCTTATCGCTTTCTTTCTTCTCCTCTTTGGACCCTTTTTGCTCTTCTTTTTTAGCGGGCTTATCTTCTGCTTTATTCTCGGAAGCAACATCCTGAGGGCTAACCGTTATTTCGCCGTTAAGTGCCTGAATGGATTTGAACATTTTATCCTTCAACTCAGTAAGAGAAGTCTCCAACTCGGCAACATTCAAACCCTGTCCAATAACCTCCTGCTCCTTCTGAACCACAGAATCAAGGGTATCTTTAACATACTTTTCGAAATCCTGGAGAGATTTCATCTTTTCTTCCATACTTTGCTTAAGACCCTTTATGCCATCTTCGTACTCCTTCAAGGTGGCCTCAGCAGCAGTTAAAGCAGAAATCCTTCTATTCAGTTCCCCCATCTTGGCGTTTAGCTCTTTCTCCTTTTTCTCAATGCTCTTGGAGTACTCTTCCAGTTCCGCGCTTTTCTTATCTAAAGATTTCTCCTTTTCCTCTAACTTTTTTTCTCTGTCTGTTAAAGCTTCTTCCTTATGTTTCAAATCCTCTTCCATCTTCTCCAATTCTGCTTTACGCTTTTTTAATTCTTCTGCTTCTTGCTTAACTTTAGCTAAAATAGACTGCACCTGATCTAACATGCTAAGGTCACCAATATCCTCACCACTCATATGTATACCTCCATAGGGGTATATTTTTCATAGAATATGAAATTTTTGCTTATTATCTTTCAAGCATATTCACAGTCTTACGATTCAAATCAATCAACGCCGCATATCCTTCTCTTGCAGGCCCTGGATTTACAAAAATAGTATCCCTGAATTTAACATATCCTCTATCCTCGTGGACATGACCACTTACAACCAACTCGGGATTAGCTAATTCCACCGCTTTCTTTATTCCATAACTTCCAATGTGCCTGCCACCCGATACCCTGTCAAGAATACCATAAGGTGGCTGATGAACAACAAAGATACCATTTTTAAAACCGCTCAAAAATTTTTGGGCATCTTCATCCAAAAAAGTAATACCCATGTTAAAACCTGAATTAACTCCACCTACACCTGCGAAAGTGTAACCAAGGAAGTTCCTACTCCTAAAATGAAGATTTATTACTCCACTGGAATCCATTGCATTAAGGACATCAGAGGGATCACAGTTACCTGGCACGGCCATTACGGTAGTAGGCATGGAATTTAGTATATGCTCCGCGACAAAGGCAGGCCCAAAATTGGTAATATCCCCCGCTATAACCACCAAATCAAAATCGTGCATTCCGTAAAGCTCCTGAGCCATGTAGCTAACATCTTCGCGCCCATGTATGTCAGCAAGAGCAAGAATTTTCATAGTCATAGAAATGATATGCATCATTATAATTTTTACTTAATGAGGATAAACAAAATATCTGGACAAAGATACAGAGATACTGGGAAATAAAGATAGATTGAGCGCAATACATTAGCTCATTCTATAACCAGCAAAACATCCCCTCTGTTTACGTTTGCACCTTTGGAAACGCGGACATCCACAACAACCCCATCCTTTGACGCATGAATCTCATTTTCCATTTTCATAGCCTCCAAGATAGCCACTACCTGCCCTTCTTTAACCGAATCTCCCTTTTTAACCATCAAAGATACTATCTTCCCAGGCATCGGAGCGAGCACTGCTCCCTCTAAAGATACACCAGATGCAGAACTCTTAATAGGTTTGCCAGACACCTGCTCAATATTATTATTTACACTATGAGTATTTGCATCGTTGCTAACTTCCTCCACTTCTACCATGTACTCTTTTCCATTAACAATCACCTTAAACTTTCTCATTTTCATCGCCTCATGCTCATTATCCTTCCATAATACTTCCAAGGAGATGGATTTACAGAAATTATTCTAAACTTCTTTCCATTCAGATACTGGTGCAGAGCTGCCGTTATCGCAGCCAGTTCCTCCGTAGAAACATCAGCAATTTCGCTCATATAACATTCCTCCTCTGACCATGAAATCCTGGTTTATTAAACTTATCCCTCTCAAAAAATAATCTTGCCAAAAATAAGAAATCATAAGCACACCGCTTCACAGAGGAATATTTCCATGCTTTTTCATAGGCCTATCTTCTCTTTTGTTCTCCAGCATGTTCAGAGTTTGAATTAACCTAACCCTCGTTTCATGCGGATATATCACATCGTCTACGTATAATCTGGAAGCGGCAACATAGGGGTTGGCAAACTTATCACGATACTCTTCAATAAGCTCCATACGCCTTTTTTCGGGGTCATCACTGTTCGCAATCTCTTTCCGGAAAACTATGTTTACCGCACCTTCTGGACCCATGACAGCAATCTCCGCGTTGGGCCAGGCGTAAACCACATCTGCACGGAGATGCTTTGAACCCATGGCAATATATGCACCACCATACGCTTTGCGCATGATTACAGTCATCTTGGGAACCGTTGCCTCGCTGTATGCATAAAGAAGCTTTGCCCCATGTCTTATAATTCCCCCATGTTCCTGCGAAACGCCAGGCATGTACCCGGGAACATCAACCAGGGTTATCACTGGAATATTAAAAGAATCGCAGAACCTTACAAAACGAGCGGCTTTATCACTGGCATCTATGTCCAAAACTCCCGCATACACCGCTGGCTGATTAGCCACAACGCCAACGCTCTTTCCGTTCAATCTTGCAAAACCAACAACTATGTTTCTCGCGAATAAAGGATATATCTCAAAAAATGAATTTCTATCAAAAATAGAGGATATAACATCATACACATTGTACGATTTCTTAGGATCCTGCGGAATTACCCTGTCAAGTTGATAATCAATTCTGTCCGGAAGATCTCCCGTGTCAACAGAAGGCGGGTCTTCCACATTATTTTGAGGCAAATACTCTAAAAGCTTTCTAACAAGAAGCAGTGCTTCCTCATCGCTCCTTGCAATTAGATGAGCGTTACCGCTCTTAGAGTTATGAACGATGGCTCCACCTAATCCCTCGAAATCAATATCTTCGCCTGTTACTGACTTTATAACCTGAGGCCCAGTTATAAACATATGTGATGTTTTATCAACCATTACTACAAAATCCATTATTGCAGGAGAGTACACTGCACCGCCAGCGCTAGGACCCATTATCACAGCAATCTGCGGCACCACTCCACTTGCCATAGTATTTCTGTAAAATATTTCACCATATCCCTTAAGAGAATCCACCCCTTCCTGTATACGCGCTCCCCCAGAATCATTTATTCCAATCAATGGCGCTCCATTTTTCATTGCAAGGTCCTGCACACGAGCAATCTTCTCAGCTTGAAGCTCTCCAAGAGAACCACCTAATACTGTGAAATCCTGAGCATACACAAAAACAAGGCGCCCGTTTATGGTGCCGTATCCAGTAACCACCCCATCTCCAAGATACCTCTTTTTATCCATTCCAAACTCAGTAGCTCGAGACTGCCCAAACATGCCTATTTCCACAAAAGTTCCTTCATCAAGAAGCTTTTCTATTCTTTCTCTTGCAGTTAATTTACCCTTCTCGTGCTGCTTCTCTATTCTGTCTTCGCCGCCACCCAACATGGCCTTTTTTCTCATCTCATCAAGCATGGTACCACCCATAACCATTGTCGAAATTATGTTCGTTTATTGAACCGTTGTATATTATGTTTTCTTCGGTCATAAGAACATAACACCATAGCTATTATACCAGTATCACCAGTATCTCATAAATTTAAGACGGAAACAAAAGAGAAAAAGTAAAAACAGGAAATATAGGCTGCCATCATTTAACCGCTAAATATAAATATTGAAAAGACATTTTTTGAGTGGTGAAGGTTGGACTGATGTTTGAAGACAAAAGGCTAGAATTCAGGGTGATGAATGCCCTAAAAAACAGGGGGATTGAATTCATAATTACGAATCACACCATAGATTTCAGAGGACCAATTTTAAGTGATGTAGAACGTGGTTTTCCAGTAATTGTTATCGATGATGAGGAAATGGCTCTCAGAAGAGTTATTCCCTACAAATACGGGAGGAAAAGATTCCAGAGAATAATTGTAGGTATTGATCCTGGTCCAAAGCCAGGGATAGCTGTTGTTGGGGACGGCTATGTTGTAGAAAAGATGCAATTAAGCAGCACAGAAAAAGTAAGAAAAACAATAGATCTTATTAACAGGGGATACAGCCCGGCAAAAATCACCATTAGAATTGGAAACGGAGACATAGTGAATAGAAACAAAATTGTAAATTCTCTCGTTGATTCTTATGATATAGAACTGGTAAATGAAAAAAATACAACTACCACTATAACAAATAGAGACCCTGAAGCGGCTAAAAACATTGCGTTCTCAAGGGGGAAGAGAATACACGGAAAAATAAACACCATTATCAGAGAAGGATATTTGAGGGATATCCAGAGAAAGAGCAGAATCGAAAGTAAAGGAATGATAACAATTAGCAGGGAACTTGCAAAAAAAGTGGCAATGGGAGAAATAAGCTTAAAAGAAGCAATAAAAATAACAAAGGTGCACAAATGAAAAAAGAAGAAGCTCTTAAAAAAATTGACGATTTGGCAAATGTTATAACCGTGGAAATTCCTGAGGAAATAGAAATAGAGAATGTGAAATACCAAGTTAAAGAAGATATCACTCAGGGAAACAGAGAAAAGATGCTTGCAAAGTACTCTGCCCTGTACGAAGAAATTAGAAACAAAATAAGAGAAATGAACGACGTGCCAGATTGCCTGGTGGAAAAAGCGCTTGTTTTAAGAAGATGTGTCATGTTTCTGAAAGATTACCGGGCATCCAGCGAAATGGATGATAAAAAAAGGTGGATGGAATACGTGAAAAAGGTGGGACTATGAGCATGGTAGTCGTATACAATCCAACACACGTTTACCACAATATGAAGGGGAGCCCGGAATCTCCAGAACGCATCAGTGAGATATATAAATATCTGAAAAACACTATGTCCGGAAAAATAGCATTTCAAGATGTTAGAGAACCCGCAAACATGGAAGATATCCTAACAGTACATACACCCCAGTATCTGGAATTCCTTGAAAGAATGTCCATGCGTGGGCCCACTTATCTTGGAGATAGCACCTACCTCAACAATTACTCATATATGGCCGCCCTAATCGCTGCTGAAGCAAGCATAGAAGCCGCAGATTACGTTATAAATGCAGATTACGATTACTCGTATGCCCTTGTAAGGCCGCCGGGGCACCATGCCAGCTCAGATATGTACGGAGGATATTGCCTACTAAACAATGCTGCCATAACAGCAATGCACGTTATTGAAAGGGGATTGAGTAGGGTAGCCATAATTGACTGGGACGCACACGCAGCCAATGGAACAATGAAGATATTCTATCCATCAAAAAACGTACTTTTAATCTCAATTCACAGAGATCCTCAGGACTTTTATCCCCATGAAGGATTCATACACCAGATAGGAAGAGGAGAGGGCACAGGATACACAATAAATATCCCCCTTCCAAAAGGTGCCGGTGATCCAGAGTACGAAATAATATTCAAGGAAATAATCGATCCTGTAATAAAAGACTACAATCCAGATTTCATCATAGGAGAAAACGGCTTCGATGCACATATGTCAGATAAAAACATCGGCCTGGATTTGACTGCAAAGGGATACGTGAATATATTAAAAAAAATTCAAGCATATAAAAAAATGTCCATACTTATACAAGAGGGGGGATACACATCTAAAAACAGGGAAATTGCCAAGGCAATGGTATCCTATCTTGCAACAGGAAAAACTCCAGAAGAAGAATACTGCATAAGTAACCGGATAGTCTCCGGGGAAAAAGTTAGAAAAAAAGTAGAAGAAATTGTAGAAAAATTAAAATTTATATTTAGCGATTATTTTGATCTGGGGTGATGGAATGCTGAAAATAAAGAAATACATCATTTCAAAAAGTGAAATGGCAGTCTCAATGGAATTCTACGAAAACGATAAATTAAAAAATTATTTATACTCATATAAAATAAGAAAAGGCAGGAAGTGGATAACACTAGTAAGGTGGGACAATTTAGACGGAATAGAGCACATAGACATTTACGATGAAAACGGGAACTATATAAGAACAAAAGAATTTCCAAAAAGAAGTTTTGATCATCTTCTAAGCATAATAAAGACATTCAGGAGAAATATCATTGCCATGGAGATAGACAACATATAACCAGAGGGTGTTTAAATGGAGATGAAAATTATCAGAAAATACAGAAAAGCAGATGTGGAAATTCTTAAAAAATCAATACGTAGAAAGTTTGGTAGAATAGAAAAAGTGAAGAAACTCCTACAAATAAAAAAATGCTCTCAACCGGAGATAGGAGAAGCATATATGTTTTACATGGCCATAGATGATGACATAGAAGAGACGGTTATAGTGGAAGACAAAAAAGTATTTACATCTCTTTCCGCAAAAAGATATGAAATTATAGAGTTTTTAAATAAAAACGGTCCTGCATCAATAAAAGAAATTGCAAGAAAAACAAGAAGGGATTACAAAAACGTGTACGATGACATATACGCCATGGGAGAATTTCAGATACTCAATGTTGTCAGATACGGCAAGGAGAAAGTAGCCCTGGGAGAGATTGAAACCATAGAAATACGGGTTTAATTACAAATTATACCATACAAAAAACTAAAAATACTGGCCTCAATAATTACAAATTACACCATATATTTACCAGTGGGAAAATGCAAGAAATGTTTATATAGGAAGAAACGTATGTATCATTAGATGTGTGCGTTTAAAACAACAAAGATAACGTATTTGGTCAGATACAATAGATGGAATGCGAGAGGAAATGGAACATTATGGGTTGGCGATGATTCGATTTTTATGAAGTCAAAAAAAAGATGGGGATCCGTAAAAAAAGAAGATTTGAAAGATATACAAATTGCAAATAACAACTTAGCAAGGAAATTACATTCAAAGATATATTTGAATCTAAAATCGAGTAATATATATATGTTAAAAGCTCATTATCACTACACAGAGGGAGAATCATGGGTAAGAGCATAGCTAAAATAATATACGTATTCGGTGAGCTAACAAAGATGGAAGCAGCAATAAGCACAATAATTGCAAAATCCAGGGTACCTGTTAAAGAGATTAAGGTTATGATAAAAAGCACGAACAAAATACAGTGTGAAAGAACACCGCTTTTTCAATACATAAGAGATGCATTCAAGGATATAGGTCTTGGGGACTTGAGATGCGAAGGCATAGACAGATACAGCATGAGATTAGGTGTGTATTCATCGAGGATCCCCACTCTGTTTTCAGATGCCCCCGGTAAAACATGTTACATAACGGCGGATGCCATCAAGATGTTTTTAGAAAAAGATATGGAAATCTCCTCAGAGGTAAATGAGACAAAATGCGTGAATGAAGGAAGCGATCACTGTGAATTTAATATAAACATGAACCCCATAGACGTGCTTAAATATGTGATTACAAGCGAAGAGGTTGTTATATTAAAAGGAATTAAAAAAGGGAACATAGAAGCAATAAAAGAAAATCCAGTGGCTGGAATAACTCTTGAAAGATACGGATTGATAAAAGATGGGAAAATAACTATACTGGGCGAGAAATACTTGGAGATGGGTATGATTTCGGCCGAAGAAAACATGGAGAGGCCATGGAAAAAACTCTCAGAAGTTTCAGAAGTTACCGCATCTGCAAAATCTTTTGCAGAAGCATTTTCACGTTCCATAGACCAAGAAGTGGAAGAAGTAGATGATAGCAATCTGGTAAATATAGTAGAAGAAACAGAAAAAAGTAAGAGTTTTGCAGAACTCGTAGCAAAATTTATGAAAAAGGAGGTGAAAAATAATGAATAGGTTCCCATCTGGGATATATGGTTTAGACCGATTAATAGAAGGAGGATTTAGAGACAAAACCGCTAACGTAATAGTTGGTTCAAGCGGTACTGGAAAAACAACCTTTGCCATACAGTTCATAATGTATGGAATAGAGAATGGTGAGCAGGGACTGTACATATCCCTCGAAGAAGAGCCAAAGCAGATTATGGAAGAGGCGGCATTAATGGGATTTGACATGGAAAAATACTACGAAGAGAGTCTTTTCTTCATCCACCTTAAAGGAGAAAATTTTAAGAAAATGATTGAGGAGCAATTGCCAGCCCTTGTAAAAGCAAGAAGTGATTACCTGATAAAAACGAGAATTGTAGTAGATCCGATAACTCCTGTAATATGGGCCACAGACGATAAACTGCAACAAAGAGAGCTGATAGGAAAACTGTTTTACACCGTTAAAAAATTAGGAGTTGTGGTATCCACTGTGGAAGAGCATACAAAACCAGGAGAAACTATCGGGGGAGACGTTCTTACTCCGGTATATCTGTCTGACGGTGTCATACACTTGGATTATTATCCCGTTGGAGGTGCATTCAACAGAACACTGCAAATTCTGAAAATGAGAGGGACTAAACACGGAGAGGGCGTGTATCCATTCATATTTGCCAGGGGAGCTGGAATAGTCGTTAGAAGCACCCCACTTGAAGTGAAAGAAAGCGAGAAAAAAGACTACTCCAAGGTGTTCAACGATGCCATAGAAACCGCCAAGATGCTAAAAGCTCCACCAAACGTGATAATGAAGCTGGAAAACATAAAGAAGTGGTGGAACTATCCATATTCCCCCGAAGAGATCATTGAAATAATATTTGACACATACGGTTTAAAGGTGAGGTGAATTGCAGGAAAAAAACCTTGAAAAGACCCTGGAAGCGAGGGATGTAACTCTGCTGCGCGCCCTGATTCACCTCTCAATATCAAAGCTCAGGGAGGAAGGAAACATAGACATCATACTGTTCTTGGGAGTAAACGGCAGAATATACGACTCTATCATACCTGAGAGACTGGATATGAAGGAATATTACCTGCTAAACACATTCAAGGCAAATCTATACACGATATGCTCACAGCTAAAAGGAAAGAGCATGAGCGTTTCCGTAGAAGCATACAAGGACGGAAGCCTTATCATATCACGGGTAGGTGATGCCGCGTTTTTGGCTATTATGGTAACCAGAGAACTTAAACACGAAGAACTTCACGACTTGCTGGCAACCATTCACAAATGGAGTATTATAATAAACCATATATTCCAACTAAAACCCCTGAGTGGTAAGGAGATAGAAGAGTACCCGAAAGATATTCAAAAAGAGTTTCACAAACTTAGCAGACAGCTTTTTGTGGAGAGCTTCGCGCATACAAAGCAATACAGAAAGAACCAGAAAATTCTGGAATATTTAAAGAAAGAATTGCAAGGAATCGTTGGGTTGGGTATGGTAGATGAGATACTGACAATATCTTTCAATGAAATAGGCAGTGCACCACAGTACATGACCGACGACCTGTGGCCAATGATTGTAGATAAAATAGCAAGCAGGGTGAAAGAAATTCGTGGAGATATGCTCGCAGATGAGTACTACAAGAAATGGATAAGGGACGTTGAAAGAATAATCAAGAGCTTTGTGTGATGAATAATGGATACCGATGAACAGCTAAAGAAGATAGAGGAAACGTTGAAAAACAGGGCAACTACCAGTATGCTATCAGAGATGAGAAAGGATCTTGAGCTAAAAATAGACGAGATGCTGGAAACAATTGATAAAAAGTACAATCTGAACATCAGCGAGATAGCGGGAATCAAGAATGAAATAGAAAAAATCAAGTCAAACGTAGACAGATTAGAGAATGAAAGTACTAACATAAAACATTCTGTAGAAT
>WAOD01000028.1 GCA_015521465.1 DHVE2 group archaeon | reverse complement strand
CCTATAAATGCCTTCAGAATACAGTGCAAAAATCGAAGAAATTATGGTTCGGGAGTTGGGTCAATTGGGTAAGTTCGTTATTAAAAAGCAGTGCAGAGACTTAGGCATAGACCCCGACAACATTAGAGATGTGGATATTCCCAAATTAGCAAAGGCATTGGGCAAAGTTATGGTCACATTTGGAGGGGAGGAAAAGGCAAGGGACATAGAGCTGGAGATCCGCCGGCTCATACGCTGATTTTCTCTGGATTGCTTTTGCTGGATAACAGCACAACCCTGCTGTCTTCTTTTTCGTCCGCATAGTAATAGCCTGTTTTTTCTCCCAGTTCCCTGGAAAATTCTCTTATCTCCTCGTGAGACGGCATATTGGTAACGTTAAGCCTTTCCCGAGAATAACCCACAAAAACATAGCCTTTAGGCTCTATGAACATCGGCTCTGCCAGAGCATCAAGTTTTGCGTAGTCATCCACGTAATCCATATTCCAGCCTTTAACCAAGGTGTGCCGTATAACCGTTCTCGTGTCCAAAGAGGGAAGGAGCTCTAAAGTTCTCATCAACCGTTCCCAGCCATTCTTTACAAGCGGCACCAAAAGCTTTTTGTAAATACCCTCGTTCGGCGCTGCAAGGGTAACGTACAATTGAGTAGGAAGGGGGTCTAAATTTTCCAAAACATCGGGCATGGTTCCGTTGGTCACCAAAAAAGTGGTAAATCCACGCCTGTGATACTCTTCTATCAGTTCTCCAAGCCTGGGATAAAGAGTAGGCTCCCCGGTCAAAGATATTGCCACGTGCTTGGGTTCCATGGCTTCTTCCCATTTTTTTCTGTCCACCCTGGGATCGCCTTTGTATCCCACGATTAGCCTCCTTTGCTGCTTTATACTTTCTTCAACTATGAATTCAGGGTCATCCACCTCTTTCAAATACACTTCACTGAACCCCTGAAAGCGCCAGCAAAACAGGCAATTCTGCGTACAATTATTAACAGTGGGGGTCATCTGAAGGCACCTGTGCGTTTTTATTCCATAAAACTGCTGCTTGTAGCAAAACCGATTGCGAAGCAAACTTTCGCGAAGCCAGTGGCAGAGCTTGACTGCACTGTGATTTCCAACCATGGCATATCCCTGCCGCTCCAAAATCTTCCTTGTATCCTCATCCATAGCGCCATGGTATAAATTCACTTATTTAACTTTGTTGTTACCTTCCTCTTTCCGCTTTAACTCATAATCTCCAACACTTCCCCCATTTTCATCATTTCTGATAAATCTCTTGCAGATTATGTACGTCTCCGAGCTATTTGGCTTAGACGCCTTTGGCTTGTGCACCTTAACCAAGTCAAATTCTTTATTCAATTTTCTAACAAATCCCCTCATCATATCCCCCTGAAAGACCTTCACAACCATGTGTCCCCCTTCTTTTAGAAAAATCCTCGCCATCTCCTCAGCTCGACCTGCAAGCTCCATGGACCTCGCGTGGTCCCAAGAACTCACACCGGAAATCTTTGGCGCCATGTCCGAGATTATTACATCAACCTCATTTACCAGTGCCCTTATTCTATTTACAACATCATCGCTGAATATATCTCCTCGAACAAATTCCACACCTCTAATTCTCAAAGGATTTAGATCAACTGCAATAACGCGACCGTGATCGCCAACAAGTTTCCTTGCAACCTGGCTCCAGCCACCGGGAGAAGCTCCTAAGTCAAGAACCACATATCCTCTTTTAATGATGTAAAACCGCTCGTTAATCTGAATCAGCTTGAACGCCGCACGGCTAACATAACCTTTCTTTTTCGCCAAAAAATAATAATAATCGTTTTTTTTCAATGGTTCTTCTCCTCTTCTTCCACGAACTTGGTATATTCTTCTGCATCCATTAGCTCATTCGCTTCATCAGGGTTCTCCAGCTCTATTTCGATGAGCCAGTTCTGGTACGGGTCCTCGTTTAGCAGTTCCGGCTGGTCCACAACCATGTCATTTACAGCCACAACCTTGCCAGATAGTGGCATGTACACGTCACTTGAGCTTTTGACCGATTCAACAACACCGAAAGGTTCACCTTTATTTATCGTTGTGCCAACTTCTGGAAGCTCCACGTAAACAATATCGTTTAACTGCTCCTGCGCGTAATAAGTAATTCCAATCTTTGCCTTGTTTCCCTCTATCTTTGCCCACTCGTGGCTCTTTGTGTATTTCAAATCTTCAGGATACATATATGTCACCTTTGAGGATAAATGAATTTCACGATAAAAATCTTTGCTTATTGCAGAAATATACATATTCTTGCATGCCATACCCCTCTCAAGGTGATTAACATGCCACCAAAGAATTATAAAGCAATGAGTGCGGAAGAAGCCCTCAGTGACCTCAACACTTCGCTGGAAAGGGGTCTCAGCGAAGAAGAGGCAAAAAAGAGACTGGAAAAATACGGATACAATGAGATTCCAGAAAAGAAAAAGAACCCCGTTTTAAAGTTCCTTTCATATTTCTGGGGACCAATTCCATGGATGATCGAAATCGCTGCAATACTATCAATAGTGGTGCAGCACTGGGAAGATTTCTGGATCATATTATCTCTACTCCTGCTCAACGCGGTGGTTGGGTTCTGGGAAGAGAAAAAAGCTGAAGACGTGATGGAATTTCTGAAGAGCAAAATGGCCGTGAGGGCAAGGGTACTGCGCGACGGAAAGTGGAAAGTCATACCTGGAAGAGAAATTGTACCCGGCGATATCATCAGAATAAGAATGGGTGACATAATCCCCGCAGACATAAAATTACTGGAGGGAGAGTACCTGAGCGTTGACCAGTCTGCGCTTACCGGAGAATCACTACCTGTTAGCAAAAAGGTCGGGGAAATAGTGTTCTCTGGCACAATAGTAAAGAAGGGTGAAATGACCGGTGTGGTCACCGCTACAGGAATGAACACGTATTTTGGAAAAACCGTAAAATTGGTGGAGGATGCAAAAACTGTAAGCTCTTTCCAGAAAATGATAGTAAAAGTGGGCAATTACCTCATAATACTCGCCTTGATCTTAGTTGCAGCGGTTTTCTTCGTGGCACTCTACAGGCACGAAAGCATACTTGAAACCCTTAGATTTAGTCTTGTGCTTACCGTCGCCGCGATTCCCGCAGCCATGCCCGCTGTGCTGTCGGTAACAATGGCAGTTGGCGCGTACAATCTCGCCAAAAAGAAGGCAATTGTCAGAAAACTCACGGCAATAGATGAGCTTGCCGGAGTGGATATACTCTGCTCGGACAAAACAGGAACTCTGACCCAGAACAAGCTTACGCCTGGACACCCGGTAAGCTTTGGTGACTTTGAAAGAGAAGACACCATTTTTTACGGGGCACTCGCTTCGAGGGAAGAGGATAACGATCCCATAGACATGGCCATTCTGAACTCCCTCGAAAAATACGGCCTAAAAGAGAAAATTTCAAAATACAAGCAGACGAGCTTCGTGCCATTTGACCCTGTGAGAAAGAGAACTGAGGCTGAAGTGGAAATAGATGGTAAGACTTTCTGGGTTTCCAAGGGCGCCCCGCAGGTAATAATGAGCATGTGCAAAATGAGCGATAATGATAGAGAAAAAGCGGAGAAAATTGTGGAGGGATACGCAAAGCAAGGTTTTAGGACTCTGGGAGTTGCCATAAAAGAAGAGGATACATGGAAATTCGTGGGAATAATTCCTCTATTTGACCCGCCACGCAACGACGCACCGCAGGCAATCAAAGCCATCAAGTTCATGGGCGTTAAAGTTA
>WAOD01000027.1 GCA_015521465.1 DHVE2 group archaeon | reverse complement strand
TTGTGCTGTCTTCCACGGAACCCAAGAAGGTTATGCAATTCCTAAAGGATATAATGGACGTGTCGTTAAGAGCTGGAAAAAAAGTTTACGTCATGAATACTCCCCGACTGAAAGATTACCCCGCGGTTCTCTCTCTATTTGAAGACATACCATGATACCCTTATGCTGTATTTTTTTCAAATATTTTAGGAAGTCCTGTTGTAATTAAATACTTTTTCTGTCAAAAACTTTAAAATAAGAGTTGGTATTATGCACGAAAAGGTGATGCTTAATGGCAGAATTCAAAGTGGTGATTAACGATACCAAAACTGGAAAATCGTATCAAAAGGTAATATCCGGCACAAAGGCCAATTCACTGATTGGTAAGAGAATAGGGCAGGAAATAGATGGTGTGTTTGTGGATTTGCCAGGATACAAGCTTCAAATAACCGGGGGCACAGATAAAGATGGATTCCCTATGCGTCCCAACTTGCAGGGTCCGGGACGCAAAAAGTTACTTTTAAAAGGGGGTATTGGTTTTCATCCCAAGAGGAATGGTATGAGGAAGAGGAAACTTGTTAGGGGTAATACGATATCCGGGGATATTGTGCAGATAAATATGAAAATACTGGAGTACGGCCCCAAGCCCATAGATGAGGCTGTGCAGGAAGGTGTAGCATGACCGCGATGCCAAAGCAGCCTGAAGTAAACATCGGAATGGTTGGCCATGTGGACCACGGGAAGACCACTTTAACAAAGGCCATTACGAGTAAGTGGACCGACACGCACAGCGAAGAAATGAGAAGAGGGATAACAATAAAGTTAGGTTACGCCGACGCGGCATTCTACAAGTGCAAGGACATGGAAGAACCAAATTGCTACGTTTCAAATCCAAAAAAATGTCCCGGCGAGGCGGATCTTCTTCGCGTAGTTTCTTTTGTGGATGCGCCGGGTCACGAGGCCTTGATGGCTACTATGCTCAGTGGTGCGGCCATAATGAACGGTGCCCTGCTCGTAATTGCGGCAAACCAGAAATGTCCGCAGCCACAAACAGTGGAGCATCTTATGGCTCTGGATATAATCGGTGTGAAGAACATTGTTATCGTGCAGAATAAGATAGATATAGTTAGCGATGAGCGTGCAAGGGAAAATTACCAGGAAATCAAGAATTTTGTGAAGGGCACAGTCGCCGAGGACGCGCCAATAATTCCCGTTAGCGCTCATCATGATGCGAATATTGATGTTTTAATAGAAGCCATCGAAAAGGTAATTCCCACGCCCGAGCTTGACCCCAATAAACCACCTCGTCTTTATATTGCTCGTAGTTTTGATGTGAACAAGCCGGGCTATCGTCCTAAGGACCTCCAGGGTGGAGTCATTGGTGGCTCTTTGATACAGGGAAAACTTCATGTTGGTGATGAGATAGAGATTTTGCCTGGATTTTACGTCCCGGAGGGTAACAAGGTAGGTTATGAGCCCATATACACAGAAGTGGTGTCCCTTATGGCTGGTGGTCGTTCCTGGGACGAGATAAAACCGGGTGGGTTGGTGGGTATAGGCACCAAACTGGACCCCTCAATAACCAAAAACGATGGGCTGCTTGGTCGCATGGCTGGAAAGCCAGGTACTTTGCCAAACGTGGTTTATGATATGACAATGAGAGTTCATCTTTTAGAGCGCGTCGTGGGTGCAAAAGAAATGCGCCAGGTGGAAAAAATAAAAACCAATGAGGTGCTCATGCTTAATGTTGGAACTCTTGCCACGGTTGGTATTGTGAAAAGCGCAAGAGGAGATACGGTGGATGTATTCTTGAAGTATCCTGCTGTGGTAGAAAGGGGTCAGAGAATAGCTATAAACAGAAAAATAATGAACAAATGGCGTCTGATAGGATACGGTATCGTGGAATAGTTCAATCTTCCAAAATCTTTTTTTGCTGTACACTTCTGTTTACTAGGTTCTTTGTTCCGTAACTTTCCCAAAGTAATTCAGATATTATCTGGTTGAATTCGTTGGTGTATTCCTTATCCGGTATGTATGCGGAGTTGTTGCGGGGTATGGCAATTCCCGCGTTGATGACTATTTCCAGTGCATTTTTTCTTTCATCGCCAAATACCTTCTTTGCATGCGCAGGTGCGCCCACTCCTGCCCTGTTAAGTTCCCTCATGAATACGGGCCTGTTGAACAGGCGGTACAAGGTGTAAAGACATATATCTGCTGCGTTTTCCTCATTTATTTCCCTTGATTTAATACCTATCTTTTTGTATATGTCCATTTTCTCAGTGGAGGTAACGCTAAAAACCTTGGCGGGTTTAATATCTCTCTCCTTTAGATATCCCATATCCTTCATTGCAGTAAGGTATCCAGTCAAAAATAGGCGATGCACCCTAACTCCCTTTTCAGATAGCTTCTTTGACAGGGAGTTGATGGACATGCCCTCCTTTCCTAATATTTCGATTATTAACTCTTTTATGGGTTTTTCTATAATGCTTTTGCTCATAAGGCAAGGAGTAATCGGGGTGGATGTATTTATAAATTTTGAAGACATTCTTGTAAGTGATTTGTATATAATTCAAAATCGCAATTCTTTTATACAGTTTTCCCAATTCCCTTAACAAGAGGTGTTGACTTATGGGTGACATAGAACGCGTTGTGAAGAAGTACTTTGGCGACGAGGAGATAATTTTTGATGGAAATGTAGAGGTTGGAGGAATAAAGATTGCTAAGGGTAAGGCAAATGCTGCTTTATTCGTTGATGAATTTGATGATATGAAAATTGGTATATTAGACCCCGGGGTGCGTATATTAATTGCCGTGCCTAATAGGGATTATTATATAAATCACATGACAGGAAAGGATTGGTCAAAGAAAGGGAGCAAATACAGGCTGGTCGAGTGGAAATTTGATCCTTTAAAGGGCGTGGTTGTGGAAAGAATAATAACGCATGCAAAGGAAGATGAGAGAAAAATAAAGGCATACACTCCTGTGGAGCTCAGGGAAAAGCTCCAGGCGTTAAACGTTGATGTGAGTGCCGTGTTCACAGTTGTGGACTCTGAGGAGTATTCGCCCAATCTACCTGTATTGTTTGCTTACGGTGTAAAGAAGGAGGAGGAAGTGGAAAGCGTTACTCCTGAGGAGGTTGAGTTGGAAGATATAACCCCAGAAGGAGTTAGCCCGGAGGTTGTGGAAAAATCTAAAGACATGACTGAGAAGAATGAGATTCCTGTGAAAGCGGCCACTGCTGCTGCGGTGGGTGCCGGTGTTGCCGCGAGAGTGAGGCACGATGACGAGGATCTTTTGGTTGCCAAGAAAACAGCTCCAAAGGGCAAGAGGGCAATGCCCCGTGGTATATATGGGCTCAGGCTGTACTGGATAGATAGTAACAAAAAGGAGCACGAGTTGGAGGTGGATAAAGATATAATAATAGGAAGGGGTCGTGGAGACGTGCTTACGATAGTAAACAAGATGGGTAAGAAAAAATACACTCCCATGATGGTTTTTGATTACGATAAAAAGATATCGAGAAAACATGTTGAAATTGTAACTAAAGATGGACAATGGTACATACGTGATTTGGGGAGCACAAACGGCACTGCGGTTAACGGCATAATGCTTTCAGGCTGGAAGAAGCCATCAGGTGGTAACAGGTATCCCAGCGAGGAAGTTCTGCTTAAAGATGGAGATATCATAACTCTTGCAAACACGATAACAATCCAGGTGAATGTTTACCTGAAACAGTCTCTGGAAGAAGCTCCGAGCGCCGAGGAAATTTTTGAAGAGCCAAAGGAGGAGTTCCGTGAGATTTCTGAAAGAAAAGTTGCGCCAGTGGCGGGTGCAGTCGCCGTTACCGCCAAAAAATCTCAACCTGTTGAAGAGGTTGTGGGTGAAGACGAATCAGGGGAATTTGTAGAGGAAAAGGTGGAAAAACCCGTAAAAAAGGCCGAGATTGAGGTTCCAGAGGTCAAACCCTGCATGCTGAAATGGGTGGATGGAAATCTAAGGCCCCACGAGATAGAGATTAGCGATGATGTTTACATAGGGAAGAGAGTGGATAACAATGTGGTATTTCTCAAAACCAAAGATGGCAAGGTTACCATACCATTGGGAATAATCGATCTGGAAGACGAGATATCTGAAAGGCATTTAGAGCTGCACTTTGAAAATGGAAAATGGTACATTAAAGACCTTGGTAGCAAGAGAGGAACCATAGTGGGTGGCGACTATCTTCCGGGCTGGAAGAAGGGCAAGGAGAGCGAATACGTTGAGTTAAAAGACAATGATGAGATTCTCATAGGGAAGTATCTTATCACTGTGAAAATCCAGTGATATCCATGTTGAAACTGGTAAGGAAGGTTGCAGTAACAAAGATGAGTGAGGTCTGGGAAGGATATCTAAATGGGGTCCATGTGGCGGTTAAAAAGCCGGTGGAGCAGGACATGCTCCCACTTCTCCGTTTTGTTAAAGAGGCAAAATACTGGAAAGAAATAAGTGATTTGAATATTGAGGGCGTTGCCAGGGTTGTTGATATTAACGAGGAGGAACCCTGGTTTGCCGTGGAGTTTGTAAATGGTGATTTATTAGAGCGAAAACTGAAAAATGTGGATGTTCGCGAGATTATGCGAAGGATGCTGGAAGTGTTGCGTATCATTCATCTGGTGCACGAAAAAGGCTATCTTCACCTGGACATAAAGCCCAGCAATATATTGATTGATGGTTTTGGAGATTTGATTATTATTGATTGGGGTTTAGCTGCAAGATTATTCAGAAAGTTGAAGGATGATAAGTACACTTTTATTGGTACACCCTCTTACGCACCTCCGGAAATGTGGGACCCGGACAAGTACGGAATTCCTGACGAGAGAAGTGATATATACGAAATAGGCACTACATTTTACAAAATTTTAACAAAGCAGATTCCTTTTTCAAGGAAAACCGAGGTTTTGCAGGGAAAGATTAAGCCCTTTCCAATGTCTGTTCCCAAACCTGTTCGCAGAATAATTTTAAAGGCCATGCATCTTGATATGGATAAGAGATATCGCAGTGCTATGGAAATGTACCGGGACGTGCGGCACTGGCTTGGTAGGGAACACGTTTTGCAGAGGGGTATATACAAAATACGGTTCAAAAAGAGCCTGAGTATTTATTATGACCACAGCTTAAATTTTGTGGCCGATCCTGATTTGCAAAAGAAGCCAAAGGTACCATTCGGACACCTTGCGGAGCAGAGCAGGGAGAAGAGAAAAATAGCTGTTATAAGTGGCAAGAAGATTACTGCATACCGAGATAACGTATTTGTGGATTATGGATTTCGCAAAAGAGTTAAGCCGGTAAGCTCTGCGGAACTATATCATGGCTCCAGTGTGTATTACAGGAAGGAGGAGGTCGGTGTGATGGATTACGGCTCTCGAAACGTGATTTATGCTGATTTTATATCCTCCAATGTTGATGTTGGAAAAATGTACTTTTCATTAATAAGTCTTCTCAAGGAAAATGGTTTGAAGGTAAAAACAAAGAGGGGAAAGGATAATGTTAACATTGTCGCTCACAAGTTGCTGTTGAGGAACGAGCCTCCAGGGGATTATATCATTGATAATGTGGTTTTTCTAAACAGGAGACGCATACACATGAGGCTTGTTCCAGATGTACCTATAGATAGCGATATACAAATAAAGGAAGTGAATGGCGATGAGAGGGGCATATTTAAAAACATATTGAGGTGTGTGGTATGAGGGTTTACGGGTTGAGCGATATCGGGCGCAAGAGAAAAAACAACGAGGATGCGTATTTGATAGATAGAGTAGACATATTTGAAGATGGAAAAAGGCGTGTGTTTTACGTGCTGGCGGTTGCGGATGGCATGGGCGGCCATGCTGCGGGGGAGGTTGCAAGCGGCATGACTGTAGAGCGGTTGACCGCTGCACCTTTAACTTACCTTGCCGGCGATGTTTCTGGGGTGCAGAAAATAATAGGATTTTTGAATCGAAAGATACATGAGAAGTCGGAGGAAATGAAAAAGAAGATGGGCACTACCCTTGTGGCTGCAATAATTGAGGACAACAAGGGGTACATATTCAACGTTGGAGATAGCCGCGCGTATTTATTCAGAAATAACAAACTAAGACAGATTACAAAGGACCACTCTGTTGTACAGGAGCTCTTGGACAAGGGGTTGATAACCAAGGAGGAGGCACGTACTCATCCCAACAAGAACGTCATAACCATGGCGATTGGAACCAAGGACAGTGTCAATCCAGATGAATTCACGCTGTACTTTGACCCTGGAGATGTTCTTCTTCTGTGCACTGATGGTGTTCACGACATGCTCACAGATGAGGAGATTGAGGCAATACTGAAAAAGTACGAGAGCCTTAGCGAGATTGGCAATGAAATAATAAGAATGGCCAACGAAAAGGGAGGAAAAGACAACGCTACCGTGGTTCTTGCGAGATTTTAAAGTATATAAAGGATAACTTACTTATCTTTTTCATGATCCTTCCCTGCACCAAGGAAAGCGTTGACATTATCGCAGATTTTGCCAAGGAAGAGCCGGTTATCGTTCCCACCGATACTCTGTACGGGCTGGCAATGAGTATATACGGTGATTTAAAGAAGATTTATCTCATTAAAAAAAGGGATACCGACAAGAAATTACCCGTTGGCGTAGCCGATATGGAGATGATGCAGTCAATTGCAGAAGTGGATTCCCGTGCTGAGATTTTGGTAAGAAATTTCATGCCCGGCGCGCTTACTCTAATTCTTAGAAGCAGAATTCCCGAGATAACAGGAGACACCGTGGGAGTCCGGATACCAGATCACTTCATTCCCATTGCCCTTATGAGAAAAATAGGGCCCTTGACGCTGACAAGTGCAAATAAATCTGGTGCGTTAAATCCCGTCAGGGTTGAAGACGCCCTTGATTTGAATGTGAAATATGCTATTGATTGTGGAAATCTTTCAGGAATGCCATCAACTATAGTGTCTCTGGTAGATGGGATTAAGTTAATAAGAGCCGGAGCGATACCCTTTTCGGCAATCCTAAATTTGCTGGAGGAATAGGTATGGAAATTAAAAAATATCTTGATGCGGGTAAGATTGGAAAAGAAGCCAGGGAGATGGGCGCCGAGCTAATAAAAGAAGGTGCGTCATACTATGATGTAGCTAACAGGGTTGAAAAGTACATAATTGATTCAGGTGCGTTTCCAGCGTTTCCCGTGAATTTATCCACAAACCACATTGCCGCACATTACTCTCCATTAAAGGGAGACAATCTTTATTTCAAAAGGGGCGATGTCGTGAAGCTTGACCTTGGTGCGCATATTGACGGGTACATATCAGATACAGCGGTTACAGTGGAAGTTGGAAGCAATCACTGGGAAGAGCTTATAGAGGCATCTCGCTCTGCGCTGAAAGCTGCCATTAAAACTCTAAGGCCGGGAGTGGAAATAAGAGAGGTGAGCAGAGCGATAGAGGAAGAAATAAAGATTCGCGGATTCAATCCCATTTACAATTTAACCGGACATGGCCTGGCTCGCTATGATCTTCACCACGGGATAAGCATACCCAACTACGATGATGGCACGCATACAAGGTTACTGCCTGGCATGGCTTTTGCAATAGAACCCTTTGCCACGAACGGAAAGGGCCATGTTAAAAATGGCAAGGGGGGCAATATATATATTCTACTGAAAACACAGAACCTTGATGGTTTTTACCGCGAGTTATTTGAAAAATTCAAAACATTACCCTTTGCAGCGCGCTGGTGTTCTCACGAAGAAAATTACCTGGAACTCCTGAGCAGTGGCGTGAAGTATGGAATACTTTATCACTTTCCGGTGTTACACGAGAGAAAGAAATACATGGTGGCACAGACAGAGCACACATTTTTGATGACCGATGAAGGAGTTATAGTTACAACGGAATAAGAGGATTTTTCGCAATATTTTTAAATACTGTTTTTTTAATGTACGGGTATGCAAAAGATGTTGGTGATTGCAGGTCTCACCGTTATAGTTATTGGTATAGTTTTACTTGGGATTTTTCCTGGTGCCTTTTACAAGTCTGCAAATACAGTAAATTCTAATGATTACAAGGATGGTACTAAAATAACTGTTTATGGAGTAATTACCAGAGAAGATTACAGTCCTTTGATTAATAAAACAGCTATAGAATTAGATGGTAATTTAACCGTGTACGTTAATGGAAATTTCACAAAGTACAAAGTGGGGGACAGCGTGTACATGTCAATAATGAAAACCAGCCTTATACAGTTCGGAGACTGGAAGGTTAGCGCATGGACATCTAATCCCAGGGATATACACTCAGTTGCTAACACGCAGCTTTACTTTTACATATTGATTGCAATAGGCGTTATTATTGCAATTTTAGGCGTGATTATCCGATAAAACCATATACCTTCCTTCAATTATTTTACCGTGTATCTCGGAATAGATGATACTGATTCAAGAACCGGCATGTGCACCACTTATGTTGGCTTTAAGATTATTTTAAGGCTCATTGAGATGGGATATGATATTATAGGATATCCAAGGCTGGTGCGTCTAAACCCAAATGTACCATGGAAAACACGCGGCAATGGCAGTGTGGTAATACGCTTTGGTAAAGGTTCTGGTGAGGATGTTGTAATTGGGGAACTAAATGGCAGGCGCATAACTGCCAAAAAGAGATTGGTTCACGATTTTGATGCAAACATCGATGACTTGATTAAAGACGTGGAGCGCTATTTTGTGTTGGATGAGAAAAACACGAATCCCGGGGTTGTTCTTACGCGTCGTAAGTTACCTCAGTGGCTTTACTGGCGCGGAGTTCGGGAATTGCTAACAGTAGATGATATTGAGCGTGTTTTAAAGGCAAATGAAGCGCAATATAAAAAATACAAAAACGGCCGAGGGATAATTGGTGCCAGCTGCGGAATATCCTGGCGACCAAAATTTAGAACCTACGAGCTTCTCACATATCTTCCGGAAGATTCTTTTTACAAGCGTAGATTTGTAGATCCAGACACTGTGAAAAAATTAGATGCCATGTTTCCATCAACTTTTGACAATTACGATTACGAAAACGATTACACTGCAATAATGCCAAATTCCACCACGCCTGTCCTTTACGGGATAAGGGGCACATCTCCCGAAGAATTGATGCGGGCAAAAGAAGTGGTCAAAAGCACTGATTATGAGGGTTTTCTCATATATGAGACGAACCAGGGCAGCGATGACCACCTTGTAAGAAGGCGCATAAAAGATATAAAGCCTTTTACAAGCGTTATTGTTCGCGGTACAGTGTCAAAAAAGCCCCGGAGAATTAGAGGAGGTCACACAATTTTTTCTTTGGAGGATTCAACAGGTACTGTCGAATGCGCCGCTTACGAACCCACAAAAAAATTCAGAGATATAATTTCTTCTCTTGAAGTTGGGGATGTGGTTGAAGTTTACGGGGGTGTTAGGGGCAGTCCGCTTACTGTAAATATAGAGAAAATTAGAATTTTGAAGTCAGTACCTGTTAAAAAAAAGATATCCAATCCCCGGTGCCCTGTGTGTGGCAGTAAAATGGAGAGTATAGGTAGGGGAAAAGGATACCGTTGCCGTAAGTGTGGTACCCGGGCAGGAGAGGAAGATGCCAAATTTATAGTGGTGAGGAGAGATATGGAAGGCTTCTACGAGGTTCCAGTAATAGCGAGAAGGCATCTTTCTAAGCCTCTAAAACTGATGAAATCATAGAAAATGTTTTTTAGAGAGAATAATATATGCACCCATGAAGTTACCAAGCGGCAAGCTTGAAAAAACGGTTTTTGGTGGCTCAAATTTTGAAGAACTTGTAAAGGATTTGGAGCTCAACAAATTCACGGGGTACATAAAAATTGTGAAGTACGGTAAGGAACATGGAATATCACATGTTGTTTACGAGAATGGAGTTCCTGTGCTCTGCGATTTTGAAAATGATACGGTGGAAAAGGGAGATGATGCGCTCCGTCTTGCCGTGAAACTGGGAAAAGACGACGATTCTGTGATAGAGGTGCATTCATTTTCTTACCGTTCTTCCACAATAGATATGGATTTCATAATCAGAAGCTATCCCGATTGCAGAACAACCGTAGAAAGCCTGCGCATATTCATGAATAATGCCCGTAACATTCCCGATTTTGATAATTTCAACTTTAATCTGGAAGACCTAACCATTCCTCCCCTAAAAGAAAATTACCTTTCGGGTAATGATTCTCAAAGCATGGTTCCATCTGGGGGGGATTATCAGAAAGGAATGTTTTATCCAAATTATGAAATCATGCAAAAAATCGCCGAGCTTAAGGAGAGAGAACGCATACTAAAAGAGCGGGAGAAGGAACTGCTGGAAAGGGAAAGGGAAGTAGCGGAGTCTCGAGCTAAGTTGCAAAGGGAAAAAGAGAAATTGGAGACGTACAAGGCACAGATAGCCTCAAAGGCTGAAGAGCTCAAAAAGCTGAAGGAAATGTTAGAGAACAGGTACAAAGAGATAGAGGAGTCCATGAGAAAAATTCGAATGAAGGAGCAGGAAGTTAGTTCAAAGTTAATTGAGTTGAGGGATAGGGAGACGAGCGTGGAGAGCAGGGAGAGAGAGCTTGTTACTATGGAGCAAAATCTGGAAAGTTTGAGGAAGGAGCTGGAGCTTGCTAAGGATAGGTTTGATGAGCAGAAGAGGTGGTTGAATAATCAGCTTCGCGAGATAAAAGAGAGGGAAAGAGAGGTCGAAACAAAATCCGCTGCGTTGAAGGAGAAGGAGAACAGGCTTAAGAATCTCTCTGACACTTTAGATGAAAGGCGGGAAAAATTAGATGAGGAAGCGAGAGAGTTGGAATTAAAGAAAAAAGAACTGGAAACCAAGAAATCAGAGTTAGAGAGGAAGGAGAAAGAGATTTTAGAAAGGGAGAAAGAACTGGAAGCGAAAGAGCGCAAAGCCGAGGAAGAACTATCGAGCTTGAAAAACATGAGAAAGGAGCTTGAGAGAGAGAGGGTCGAAATTGAGAAGGTTAAAAAAGAAATAGATAGCGAGAGAAGGCGTGTGGAGAGCGAGAGAGCAGAGATTATGAACCTGAAAAAAGAAATAGAAGCAAAGGAAAAAGAAATAGAAGAGAGGGAGAATGAAATTAAAAAGAGGGAAGAAGAGCTGGAGAAAAAGGCAATGGAACTTAAAAAGAAAGAGATAATAATTGAAACTAAAATGTACGATTTGAAGACGAAAGAAGACGAAATTGCCCAGCGTGAAAAAACCCTTAATGAGAAGGAAAAAGAATTGGCAGAGCTCAGGGATAATGTAGAGCAGAAAGAAAAGGAGATTGCCCGGCGGGAGAACGAACTAAAGGTAAGAGAAGATGAGATAAAAAATATGGAAAAAGAGCTGGAGGAGAAGAAAAAGGAAGCGGAGGAGAAAATAAAGAAATTGCAGGAAATAAAAAATAGCCTGAAAGTTATTTAATAATCAATCAAGGATTTCAATCACATCCAAGAAATCAACCTTTACTTCTTTATTTAATATTTCAGCAAGGGATGGTCGGGTTCTTCCCGAATCTCCGTGCATTAACTCTTTTATGTATGTTCCGCTCTCTGCAAGCACTTCTATTATCCAGGTATTGTCTTTTTTATCCACCAATTTTATATCGTAGACTCTTCTTTTTCTTATTCTGTCCGCTCTGCGATGCGCCACCCTGGTGGGGGTTCTCTGGCTTATTACTACCTTCAATTTTTCAAGGGCGCTTTTTATTTCCTCTTCATTAGTGTTTACATTGACGCCTATCCTGTACCTTTTTTTAGGTTTGGCTGTTTTAATTCTAACAACCTCTTTTCTGTTAGAGTATCTGAGCCCGATTACCTCCACCTTTCCATCTGAGTTTTCGTTAATCTCTTTCTCTATCTCTTTTAGATTTAATGTTCTCTTCTTTGGTCTCTTTATTTCAAGCACGAATGGCCTACCGTTGCCAAGCATGCGCACATCTATATCTTCTCTTCCCATGCCATGAAGCGCGTGCTCCTCTCCTTTTGTTAGTTTCATAAATGGTTTGGCGATTATATCTTCAACACTTTCCCTGTACTTGCCAGATGGCCACTTGGTCTGTGGTATTCCCCTTACCAATTTTCTGTATCTGCCATATATAAACAGGGGCTTAATCTCCAATTTAAAATCGTCGTATTCTGTGTCTATTATCACCGTGACCTCTGGATTTTCAAGGTTTGCTTCTTTGCCAGTAATTTCTGAAATTCTCTTTCCCAGTTCCCTGTTAAATTCCCTGCCGATGTACTCTCCAGCACCTTCTGGAGCGTACTTTTCTTGAATCTCCTTTTCCATATTTACAACTTCCTCTGGGAATCTACTGCCAATCGAAAAGGTTGAAAATTCTATATCTTTTAATATACTCGCAGTGTATTTGGCATAATCGTCAATCCTTGAGAATATGCCTCCGCATATTATACATTCCTCACCTTCAACCTCTTTAACGTCCTCGTTTTTTTCCATTGCATATATAATTCTTATCGCACGACCCCTTTCGTCATTGGTCAAGTGATGTCCCAACATTCCGTATATCCTGCCAAGGCAATGGTTGCAGAGCTTTAATTCGGCGGCTGACAAATTTACCTTTTCAATATCCATGGGCCTTGCATAGGCAGAACAAGTATATACTTTTTCTAAATAATTTCAAATTTTCAGAAATTCGAAAATAAATAATATATACATCCAATCATTATCCATTTGTATGGGTTTAGAAGATTTCAACGTGCATCTTTTTCAGGCGATAAATTCCCTTGCAGGTACCAATCCCTACCTGGACATGTTCATGATTTTCTCTGCAAAATTCATTATTTTTATTGTTCCCCTGTATTTGATATACATGTGGTTTAGGAACAAAAATGAAGATCGTAATTTATCTGTGTTTATTTTTATAACAGTGCTCATATCTCTGGCAGTCTCCATTTTTATTGGCCGGATATACTATCACCCCAGGCCTTTTGTGATGGGACTGGGAACACAGCTCATTAGCCACGCGACAGACAGCTCTTTTCCCAGTGACCATACCACCGTAATGTTTGCCTTCTCCATCCCTTTTTTGCTTTTCAGGAGGTACAGGGAAGGCGTGGTGCTCGTTTTTTTAGCGGCACTGGTGGGCTACGCTCGCGTGTTCTGTGGAGTACACTTTCCTCTTGATATCATAGGTGGATTTACTGTGGCACTTATTGTATCTTGCATAATGTACATGTTAAGAAATCCTCTGATGAATTGTATCTCAAAGATTACCGTCGCTTATGAAAATTTTGTAAGGCGGGTTAAATCATAAATTGTAGCTTTTTCATCATATGTTTTTGCAATCATCCCCTGCAAAGTTTTAATAATTTTCAGTCATCTATGCTATCAATGACCCCGCTTATGCAGCAGTACTATCAAATAAAGGCGAAATACAAGGACAAGATAGTGTTTTTCAGGGTGGGGGATTTTTACGAAACTTTTGACGAAGATGCGAAATTAGTATCTCAGGTTCTAAATATTGTGCTAACTCGCAGGAGCAAGGACGAGCCAGTGCCCATGGCAGGGATTCCTCACCACGCGTTAGATGCTTATTTATCTCGCCTCATCAAGAAAGGATACAGCGTGGCTATATGTGAGCAGCTGGAAGACCCGAAAAAAGCAAAGGGACTGGTTAGAAGGGATGTTGTGAGGGTAGTAACCCCTGGAACGATAGTTGAAGAGTCCATACTGGGTGATGATAACAACTTTTTGATGGCAATATACGGAAAGGAAAAAAGATACGGCTTTGCGGCTCTGGATATATCTACCGGGGAGTTTTTTGCGGGGGAGCTGGACTCATATTCTTTGAACGCGGAGATACTTCGCATATCTCCTTCTGAAATTATAATAAACAATGACGCCGGTTTTAAAATAGATTACGATTCAAAGGTTGTGTTGATGGATGATATTTATTTCAGTGATTCTGAGGCCGTGCTAAAAGAGCACTTTCACGTTGCAGAACCGAGGGGATTTGGACTTGGAGATTTAGCCTTGAAGGCTGCTGGTGCTGCTTTAAAATATGCAAAGGAAAACACAATGAGCGAGTTGAATAATGTAACCACTTTGGGTGGGTACTTTAACGAGCGATTTCTGGTTTTGGATTCTACAACTCTAAAAAATTTGGAAATTTTCAAAAGTACCATTGATAATGACAAATACACTTTATATGGTTCAATAAATGCCACGAAAACGCCCATGGGTGCCAGGTTGCTTAGAAGGTGGCTTCAAAAGCCTCTTGTAAATAAGAAGGATATTTATGATAGACTCGATGCGGTAGAAGAGCTTACAAAAGACTCCATTTTAAGGGATGAAATTAATGAAATGCTTTCGGGCATAAAAGATGTGGAGAGAATAGAGTCAAGGATTGCCATGGGGAAAGCCACGCCAAAAGATCTCATAAACTTGAGAGAAAGCCTGAAAAAAGCACTGGGACTTCCAAATAATTTCAGTTCTACAAATCTGAAGGAATTGCAAGTTAATCCCAAAATTCAGGAGGTTATTTATTTGCTGGAAAAGAGCATAGATTGTGATTGCTCTGTTGGAAGTGGTGTGATAAAGGAAGGCTACGATTCCCAACTTGATGAATATCGCCGGTTGATAAGTGATGCAAAAAATATAATAGTTAAAATAGAAGATGAAGAGAAGCGGAAGACGGGAATAAAGAGCTTGAAAATAGGATACAACGACGTTATGGGGTATTACATAGAAGTTAGCAGGGCGAATATAAACAAGGTGCCCTATTATTACAAGAGAAAGCAAACCCTTAAAAATTCTGAAAGGTTCATAACCGATGAGTTAAAGGATGTGGAATACAAAATACTAAGTGCAAGGGAGAAGATGGAAGAGAGAGAAAAGGAATTGTATGATGGAATTTTAAAAAAACTTGGAACGTATTCCTCGATGATAAGGGACACCGCAAGGAAAATAGCAACCATGGACGTTTATGTTAACCTTGCTAAAATTGCCGTAGAGCGTGATTATACAAGACCTTTTGTAGATGAGAGCATGGATATGATTGTAAAAGAAGGCAGGCACCCGGTAGTTGAAAATTTTGTTGATTTTGTGCCAAACGATACGCATATCAACAGCGAGGCGCGATTCATAATCCTTACCGGTCCTAACATGGCAGGTAAATCCACGTATATGCGACAGATTGCCCTCATAGCCATAATGGCTCAAATGGGTTCATTTGTACCAGCCTCTTACGCTAAAATCGGAATTGTGGACCGTGTTTACACAAGGGTAGGAGCAAGCGATGACATAACCCGAGGAAGATCAACTTTCATGGTGGAAATGATAGAGGTTGCGAACATTTTAAACACCGCCACGGAGCGCTCTCTAATCCTTTTAGATGAAATTGGAAGGGGAACAAGTACCTATGACGGCCTTGCAATAGCTTGGAGCGTTACAGAGTACATCCATAATAGAATAAAAGCAAGAACAGTGTTTGCCACTCATTATCACCATCTCATAGACCTTGAAAATGTTTTGGAAAACGTTAGAAATTATCACATATCCGTCAAGGAAACTCCAGATGGAATTGTTTTTGTAAGAAAAGTTTTGCCTGGGGGGATGAGCAAGAGCTACGGCATAGAAGTGGCCAGTTTAGCGGGGCTTCCGAGGCCTGTCATAGAGCGTGCAAGGGAGGTTTTGAATCTCATTGAAAAGGAGAATGCCATAGAAGTGCGCAGGTCCAGGAAAGTAATCCAGGCAACCCTGTTTCCCCAGGAGGATAACGAAATCATAAGAGAAATACGAAAATTAGATATTATGAACATGACTCCTTTAGAGGCTCTTAACAAGCTCCACGAGTTAAAAAAGAAGGTTGATGAGGTATAATCACGGCACAATCCAGGTGCCCGTCTCTCCGTCCAGTGCCCTGGTAACTGCCTCGGGGGAGGTTATGAGGACTTCTTTACCGCCCCTCCTGACGAATCTTATTGCTGCCAGTACCTTGGGGTACATGCTTCCCTTGCGGAAGTGCCCTTCTTTAAGGTATTTTTCCGCATCGTCTACGCTTATCTCTCCCAGCGCACGCTGGTTGGGCTGTCCAAAATTCAAATATACCTGTTCCACGCTTGTCAGTATGAACATTTTGTCCGCATTTATGTTTTTTCCCAATGTTGCGGATGCAAGGTCCTTGTCTATTACACCTTCCACACCCACAATTATACTGTTTTTTCTGATTACAGGGATGCCTCCGCCGCCAACGGCAATGGCAATGTTGCCGGACTCAATGACCATCTTTATGATATCCTTCTCCAGAACTTCTTTTGGATCAGGACTTGGCACTACTCTGCGCCATCCTCTTCCAGAATCCTCCACTACCACCCATCCCTTTTCCTCTGCTAACTTCTTTGCTTCTTCTTCTGTGTAAAAAGGTCCTATGGGCTTGGTGGGATTCTTAAATGCAGGGTCATTTTCATCTACCAATACGCGGGTTAATATGACTGATATTTTCTTGTCTATTCCTTGTTCTTCAAACACATCATAAAATCCCCGGGTTAGGAAGTAACCTATTTCACCCTGTGACATTGCTCCGCAAACATCTAATGGCATGGGAGGAACCACATTTTTTGAAGTTTCATTTTGCAGTAGAATTGCACCTACCTGTGGCCCGTTTCCATGGGTGACCACAACTTTGAATTTTTCAAATATTGGGTATATTGCTTCTGCCGTTTGCCTGGCGCGGGTGATTTGCTCTTCCGCGGTGCCTTTATCTCCAGGCCTCAGCAGCGCGTTTCCGCCAACCGCTAAAACCAACGTTTCCATACTGGGTTATTGGCATGCTGTATATTAAATTTACACGATTTTTGCGACGGTGATGCACATCATTTATTATCTTTCTGTTTTGGCATGATGGCAATTCTTTATATATTTATCTCATATCTCCCCATATGCAATCAGTAATAGGGGTGGTGGCTGATGAGCCGCCTCCTCGATGTAAGCCTCATAAAGGAATCTCTTCCTGCTTTGATAATTGCACTGGTAGCTGATAGTATAGCTGGATTTGTAATGGACAGATCGATGTCAGTATTTCTTGCGGTACCCGGGCTTTTGATGATGATCCCGGCTCTTTTAGATATGAGGGGCAACGTTTACGGTGCATTCATATCAAGACTTAGTTCTGAGCTTCACATAGGTGAAGTGGAGGATATGAAGGATAAAAGGGTAAAAGCAGAAATAGGGGCTACCAAATCTTTAGCTTATTCTGCGGCTCTCGTGGTGGGGACAATTGTGGGTGCATACATTACTTTAAGCACGGGGAATTACCTGTACTTGCTTCTGCTTCCGGGCATAATTCTGGTTACTCACCTTTTTACTGCAACCATACTTACGCCAACAAGCGCTTACATAGGTGTTAAAACTTTTCAGAAGGGGTGGAATCCAGACAATATCGGTGTGCCTTTAATTTCAAGTGCAGGTGACCTTGTTAGTGTGATATTTATAATACTCATGGCTGTAATTTTGCTTTACACTTTAAAATTTCCGGCTGTTCTGGTACTCGTGGTCATTGTTGTGCTATTTTACGTATATACTATCCTCAGGAAAACTTGGCGAAATAAGGTTGGTAGAAAAATCTTCATTCAAAGCATGCCCATACTTATATTGATTGCCCTGATGGAGCTCATAACGGGAAGTATGTGGGAGGATAATAAAATAGCCATTGTGCTTTTAGTGGTTCCAGTGGTAAATGAAACTATGGGAAACATAGGTAGCATATTTTCCAGCAGGCTCACCTCTTCCATATATTTAGGTCTTGTTGAACCCATGGTAATACCACGTGGTAAGCACTTGGAAAAAGAGTTAATCTCTTTGGTTGTGCTGGTTGTGTTTGTGTATATAATAATTTCTGGAATTGTGTTTTTCATGTCTTCGTGGGATCCAAGAGCTGTATATATGGTGTGGATTGGTGCTTTTTTGTCTCTATTCATACTTATTCTAACAGCGTACTATCTAACTGTGGGCAGCATAAAAATAAAATTAGACCCTGACAATGTTGTGGTGCCGGTTATAACGACACTGGCAGATATAGTAGGTACTGCATCGCTGATATTTGCTTATTTCCTAATATTTTGATTTTTTATAGTATAATCTATTTTTGTTTATTTCTCTGTGAAGAAGTGTAAATGTATATATTGTAGATTACATATACCGATTGAGGTGGTGTCCATGGATTTCGCATCATTCTTATTCACAATAGGCCTCGTGCTCATATTCGCAAAAATCTTTGATGTTCTGCTTGAAAAGGTAAATCTTCCAGGGGTTTTGGGGGAAATAATTTTTGGAATTATCATTGGAAACATTGTGCTTTACGGTTTCTATTTTGGCCCTGCAGTAAATACCTGGTTGCATAACTGGGTTCAAATTCGAGGGCCAAATCCCTTTTCCGGGCTGGAGCCCATACATTACATTGCAGAACTGGGTATAATTATGCTTCTATTCATCGCAGGTTTAGATACCAATGTGGAGCAGTTAAAATCCACAGGAAAAGTGGCTACAATATCCACGGTTATGGGAGTATTTGTTCCCCTGGTGATCGGCTGGGGGTCGGGTCTTGCGCTTGGCTACTCAATGCACGAGAGCTTTGTTATGGGGGTTCTTTTAACTGCAACGAGCATTGGCGTGACGGTCAGGACTTTGATGGATATTGACATGCTCCGTACCGATGTTGGTGCTGCATCGCTAAGTGCCAGCGTTATGGATGATTTTTTGGGCATTGCTTTGATTATATTTGCGGTTGGAACCGGGAACCTGATAATGTTTGGGGTAAACCTTACCATATTTTTCGTGGTAACTCTTATCGCTGCGTGGTACTACATGCCCTACATAACAAAATTTGTTTCCAAATATATACCTACTGAAAGAAGTATGCTCGGTGTTTTGTTAGGTGTAATGCTTCTATTCTCCGCACTCGCACAGTTTAGCTTTGGTGCCGCTATAGAGGGTGCATACTTTGCGGGTATTGTTTTGAGCAGGTTGCCTGCAAAGAGAGTGATAACCCAAGATGTAAAAGCAATAGGATATGGATTTTTGATACCCATGTTCTTTGTTTATACCGGTGCTCAGCTGGATATAGGGGTGTTTGCCAACATAAACGCTTTGATTTTGGCGGCGGTTATTTTAATAGCTGCTATTTTCGGTAAAATACTGGGGCGCGGTATAGGGGCCAGAATCGGCGGGTTCAACTGGCACAAATCGTGGCAAATGGGCATTGGCTCAATACCTCGCATGGAAGTGGCGCTTGTGTCTCTTACAGTTGCGATAACTGCACCATCTCATCCAATTTCAAAACAGCACGTGCCACTTTTCATAGCTGCCACAATGGTATTCGTGACCGTGACAACGCTATTAACACCTCCAATGCTTAAGTGGTCTTTCAGGAAAGAATTAAAAGAGAAAGAAATTAAAAACGCATCATGAAATTACATTCTCTTTATTCTGCCTATTTTTGGCTCGTAAATTTCTCCGCGGTCCTTCAATGAATCTAAGATGATATCTATTCTTTCCTGCGGTATGTCCAGCATGTCCACTAAATCACCGTATGATGCACCACTCCCGTCGTCTAACTCCTCTATTGCCCGTAGTACCATTTCTTCTTCCTCGGGATTTTCTTCTTCCTCATCATTTATTTCATCGCTGATATTGGGGAGCTCGTAACCAAGTTCCTGGTACTCTGGTAGCAGGTGCTTAAGTGCACTTTTTAGCATGTCCATGTACCTTTCAACATCAATTTTATCGTAATGCTGTATTGCTGTTATGATACCTTCTGCAATTTTCCTGGAAAATCCGAGGTCCATTATTTTTGCAACCGTGGGGTCGCTCATCTTCAAAGCCTCCGACATGGCCTCTATTCTCACTTTCAATTTTCTTGATGTATCAAATACCCAGTAATCCCTGAGTATTTCATCCACTATCTTAATCCTTTCAGGAATCACTGATACGTACATCTGGTCTTCGGTTGGCTGGTACACGTTGGTCTTGCCAACAACGGCTACGAACTGCGGTGCAGGTGTACTCTCAAGAATCTGCCTCACCTGTGGCCTGAACTTACCTGCAAACAGGTAAAACGCACCTGTTTGGTCAACAACCCTCGCCTTGATAACCTCATCGGATACCACACGAACTCCAGTTAAAACACCCACTATGAATATTCTGCTTACTTTTGCACCTAACGGCGTGACAACGTAGCTTGGCATCTTCGGCTCGGTTGCCTTCATATAGCATTTTGAAGAATTGAGTTCAGAGGCAAAAACTCTCCATGCAGGTTCTCTTGGCATTTTTACCACCCCAGTTCCTCAAGAAGTGACTCTGCTTTTTTGGAAATGTCTTCCAGGTCCAAAAAATCAAAATCCTTTACAAACATTCTCAACCCATATTTTTCCTCGTCAATTACGTTCCCTCTAACTCTCAATGGCCTTGCAAATAGCTTTTCTTCCAGCATGTCCATTATTACCGAGGTGTTCCCCATGTTTTCCTTGACCTTGTCTATTACTTCATCCAAATCCATCCCAAGCATTTTTTCCGTCTGCTCGCGGTTAAAAAGGCACAGCACAGCGCCGGTACCGTCGTCAATTATTGCTTTAACCCGCAGGTCTGCCCTTGGCTTGACTCTTCCATGCACGGGGCACGTGGTTCCGTTCAAAGCCCTCCCGCATTCGGGACACCTATAAATGAGTCCGCTTCCATCTTTTATATCAATAATCACGCCTTCCACCAAAACGTTGAACCCTCCACGACCTTCCAAACTCTCAACCTGAACTGGTATGCTCTTTATTTCAATATTCAAATCTTCCTTTTTCACCGTTGACCTATTGTCGAAAACAAGCTGGGCCATGCCGCGATAGGTGGAAACATAAGCTCCTGTAATCCTTATAACATCTCCCGCCTGAACAGGTATGTCCCATGATGTAAAGGGAATCTCGCCGGTATCATCTGCAATTGTTCCCGAGTAAATTTCCCTTGGAACGTCATCAACGTACACTTCTCGCTTGTCAGCGCTGATTACCTTGCCCACCACTTCCACGAGTCCCATATGAGGGTGCAGCTCCACGATTTTGGCAGGTTTCACGTTTGATTTTACCTTCACGGAGTTTGGCGGCATGAGTTTAAGGCGTGTGTTCTGACCTATAATGAGCTTTGTTTGCCCCTGCCACTCTCTCGTGTATGCGTTGTGAATTTCCACGCAATCTCCCTTTCTCAAATCCACGTCCAATGTCCAGGCTGTGAAGGGAATAACTCCTGTTTCATCTCCTGCCATCCCGTAGTGCATGATTTTCTTAGAGCCGTCAACCTCGTAAGTCTTCTGGTTTATGCTCACTACCTTTACCTGAAGATTAACGCGTCCCATCCCCGGCTTGAGTTCTTCCACAGAGATATATTTCTCGTCATTATTCGGAACCTTGCCGTGATACTTGGATATAATCTCGCGCTTGGCAACTATTAATGGCACACCAAATCTTGAAATCCATTCTCTTAGCTCCTTTTTTATTTTATCTCTTTCCATTATGCCCCCTGTAGCTTCATAAATATCATCTACAGCCTTTTCAAATTCATCCATTTTTTCACCTCCATTCCCGAAAATCCGGGTTTAAAATACTGAGTGCATGCTTGTATAAAACTCTTATCTCGAAGGTTATTTTAGAAATTCACCACGAAGTAAAAAGATATTTATTCTCATAGGAAATTATCCAGATATGATTGAGGAAATGATTCCCGAAATAAACGAGATATCTGACAAAGAATTGAGGGAGAAAGTAATAAAGGTTTGGGAGCACGCAATTGAAGCTGGAGGGTGGAAAGATTTTCCCCTGTCTAACATACCATTTACTCTGTTGATTCCCACTGAGCGAGATTTGATAACCCATACCCGTATGGTTACCCGGATGGCTATGGCCGTGGGGAAAACCCGCGGGGATGTGAACATGGATTACCTGATAGCCGGTGCGGTGCTTCACGATGTTGGCAAGCTCCTTGAATACACTGTAAATGATGGTAAAGTTGTAAAAAGTGAATACGGTAAAAGAATCAGGCACCCGGTAAGCGGCGCAATGCTCGCGGAGAAATTTGACTTGCCATGGGAAATATCTCACATAATAGCGTCTCACTCCAAGGAGGGAGATTTCATAAAGAGGATACCTGAAGCGGTCATCGTGAATCACTGCGATTTCACCGATTTTCACATAGAAAAAGGAAAGATGGAGTAAAATACTTTGTAAATATCTTCATTATTTTAATTTTATTCATTAATTTTCTTTGATTTCCCAAGAGGATCTGATTTTCTTTCACCCGGATATTTCAAGTAAAGGTAAAGAGCAGCAGGAATTGAGGCGAATGCAACGGGAACGAAGAGCCAAGACTCAAAAATTACCTTATCTGCATCCTGTGTAATGTAAAAATCCCCGAACTCGTCCATTTCTATTATCGAATTTTTCTGAAATGAAGGAAACACCTTATCTGCTTTGAATATACTCATCAATTCCCTGCCGGTCACCTCAAACCCTTTGTCAAGGTGTATTATTCTCACTGGCGTTTTATTTTTCACAAGCCCATCAGAATATGTGTAAAGATACACGATGTATGATTCTTTATTTTCTAAGTAAATTGCTGCTCTCTGATTGCTCAGGGTGTAGTTGTTAACTTCAATCCAGTTAAAATCAAAGAGGAGTACCTTGTGTTGTAATTTTAATTCCTTATCAAGCACGTAGAGAAATGTTTTCGAGGTGGATGAGGTGAAAACGAAGGTACGATTTTCTATAAATCCGAGGGAGTATATGTCTCCTGAAAATTTATATTTTTTAAACGGCAATCCATTGCGATAAACGCTCAGGTTGGAACCCGCGTATGAATAAACATTGCCACCGTGTACTGAGACACCCTGCGGAATACCGGCAACGCTGCTATGCATCACATTAATTTTCCATTTCACCGTTCCGTTATTGAAATAATAAATAGTGTGATTTCTTTCGTGTGCAAATTCCAATATTATGCCATTGTTCCACCATTCTGATTGTTCTAAATATCCTTTAAATGGATAACTCCATATTTTTGTATATTTTGAACTATTAGTGTTCACTATGTATTTTTTGTTTTCTCCTTGAAAGTAGAGCCACATGTTTCCATTTTCATCACCCCGAATGATTCTGTATTCCTCCTCGTTAAAGGTTAAATTCATAGATGATAGGCTGTTTTCTCCAATAACATGTCCACTGCTCATGCTGGAATAGTATATCTTGCCGAAGTAGTTACCCACGTATATTATATCCCCTGTAATACATGCGGTTTCCACAGGAACATCATTTTTTGAGTAATTACGTGGGGGATTAATGAGGATGTTTCTAACTTTCGCACTCCATCCATTATCTTCCATTTCTGTGATTTTTATTGTACCGTCCTCTTGAACTCCCGCATATATATTTTTAAGACTCTCAATTTTTCCCGTTTTATTTGTTATTTGATTTAAATAAAAATAACTGTAAGAACCCATGTATTCTTTTTTTACGTAATTCTCGACGTTAAACGAAGAAATGAAGGAAGAGGTTACCACTAAAATGAGCATAAATACTGCAAGTTCCCAATAAATTGATTTTTTCATAAATTATGATAAAATGCTTATTGTATATAAGCCAAACTACCATGGAATTTTTGAAAAGAAAGTGGCAATTTTCTCAAAGATGTATGTTTCTTTGCCGTGAAAGCTGTGGTCTCCTCCTTTAATTATTTCCACGCTGAGCATTTTGCCCCTGTACGCTTTTTTCACCTTTTTCACGTAAAAATCTAATGGTGCATAAAGAGTATCGTCCCTAGTGCCAAAGAAGAACTGTACAGGCACGTATATTTTGGACAGTGCTTGAAGATTCGAATCGTAATTAAACATCGTTGCTTCAGTGCGTTTTCTATCCGCAAAGCTAAGGAAGCGAGATGCTGACCATATCGCTCCGGTTCTCCTGTAAACAAAATAATGGAGGTCGTTTCCGTGTCCCATTTTTTCCATGTTCTCCGCTATGTCCTTGGCCTTTTCCATATCCTCTCCGAGGTAGTCTTTCCATATTGGATAATCGTCCGAGGGAGAAAGAAACACGAGGCTTTTAACACGTTTGTCGTGGCGCTTCCATGCATAATATAATATTTTCTGGCATCCCGTGCTGTGTCCTATTAAATGTATTCTGGAATATCCTCTATTCTCCAAGTAATTGATCGCACCTTTTATGTCTCTTGCAGAGTCTTCAAACTTTTCAAAGGCGGTACCGTAAACGTAATAGCGATCTCCTCTCGTGTTCTTGAATGATTTTACTATCTCTGCACCCCTGGTGTTGAATGAGAAGAATGAGTAGCCACGGGATAATAGAGCGCTTGCACCTGCTAAAAATCCGTCCTTGGCAAAGCCGCCTCCCATCCCGTGAACAAACAGTGCAACTTCATCTCCACCGCCGTCCATCAGAAAACCCGTAGTTTTAATATGGTCAGTTGTTCTGAAGAACGCCAACTCTCCATGGAACTCAACCGGATACTTCAAGCATGCCTCACCTTGATTTCATATTATTGCGTAGTATTAAAAATTTCCTGTTACTCTCAGTATATGATTTACCCAAGGGGCATTTGGGGGCATAATTTTTTATAAATTCAGGTAATCATTCACACATGTTTCGGAAGCTCAAGGGATTCCGCGATATGTACCCGGAGAAGATGCGAGCTCGCAGGGAGGTATTTGACAGGATAAATATGACTGCACGTAGTTTTGGATTCCACGAAATTGATGCACCCAGTGTTGAGCTCTTAGAACTATTTCGCGTGAAGAGCGGGGATGAAATTGTGAAGCAAACCTTCAGCTTCGTGGATAAGGGGGGCAGGAAAATCACACTAATTCCAGAATTGACACCTACGGTGGCGAGGATGCTGGCATCCCGCAAAGATTTGGTTAAGCCGGTGAAGTGGTTCTCGTTCCCGAAGATGTGGCGCTACGAGGAGCCGCAGAGCGGGAGGTTGCGCGAATTTTACCAGTTCAATGCGGACATATTCGGCATTGCGGGAATAGAGGCGGATGCGGAAGTTCTCGCGCTCGCAATGGAAATTTTAGATTCCCTCGGTCTCAAAGATAAATACGTGATGCGGGTGAGCGATAGAATACTCATGGAAGAGCTTCTGAAGAAATTCGGAGTGGAGAAAATAGAAGAAGCGTTCCGAATAATCGATAAGAAAGATAAAATTCCGGAAGAGGTATTCATAGAAAATCTGCAAAACGTAGCGGGCAAAGATGCAGCTGAGAAAATCATCGATGTTTTGAATGTGAAAGGCTCCGTGGAGGACGTTATTTCAAAAATAGGCGATTCACCCCGGGGAGAAATTCTTCTCAGGCTACAGGAATTGCTTGACGGGTACGGGAAAAAAATAACCCTTGACCTCTCAATTGTTCGCGGTCTTGCGTACTATACGGGCATCGTGTTTGAGGCGCATGATGCGAAGGGCGAATTCCGCGCAATTTTAGGCGGGGGAAGATACGATAATGTAGTGCAACTCTTCGGCGGAGAGCCCACTCCCGCCGTGGGCTTCGGCATGGGAGATGCCGTTCTTGAATTAATTATGAAGAGGGAGGGCGTCTGGCCCGAAGAGCGCATGGAAGTGGATGTCTTCGTGGCCATAGTCCCGGGATTCAGGAAAGAGGCAACGCAAATTGCTATGGATCTGAGAAAAGAAGGATTTCGCGTGGATATAGACCTCACCGGACGCTCTCTCGGAAAGCAATTGAAGTACGCAAACCGCATAAACGCGAAATATGCGTTAATTGTGGGCGAGGAGATTTGCGATGGGAAAGTGGTGGTGAAGGACATGCGGAGCGGGGAGCAGAAAAAGGTGGAAATCGGAAAATTGAAAGAAATTATAAAAAAAGATTAATCGCACAGCTCTTCGCGTATTGTGCCATCCGGAAGCATGCAATCCTCGTGATACTCGCCCCTCTCTTCCATCTGATATCTCACACATTTTTTCCAGTCACCCAAACAATAATGCTCAACCCAATATCCTTCTAATCTCCCTTCCTTGTAGAATCTCACGATGGGACAGCAGCATGTCCATTTGCATTTGTTTTTTACTTTACTCAGATCTATGCGTTCCTCTTTCATTGTCGATGGGTAAAACATCCAAAAATATTAATTTGCGCATATCACATGCTTTGTGGCATAATCGCTTGTTAGGCGTGGGCTATAGCCCATAGTGAGCCATGGCAGACGATATGACATTTATAGATATTTTGAAAACTCTTCAATGTCCACCTTTGCAAGCTTTAGGATTTCCTTTAAAGTACCTATCTATAATTCCTTATACATTGAACTACAGTTCCAACCTTACCATCAGGTGTCATTTTTGATAATCTCACATGACTTCCCTTTCTTCCAGCTATTTGAAAGCCAAATTTATTACACAAAATCTTGACAACCTCTTCCCCAGAAACATTTCTAAGCTTTGGCAACTTTCTTGCCCCCCATTTCTATTGGTATTTCAAAAGTTGTAAGGAAAGGATGTTCTTTTTCTTCCAGAGGAAACTCCTCAAGATACAACTCCGTTGCCTCTTTTAGATTATAAATTGCTTCTTCTATAGTTTTCCCTTGGCTTACAGTTCCAACCTCGGGGCACTCAGCAACATACATGTCTTCTTCTTTATGAATGATGGCAGTTAATGTTACCATCTTCAATCATCTCATTAATAAAGTATCTGTCCAGAATATTTAATCTTTTCTAACGTGTGGCGGGTATGCGAAACCACCTTCGGTGGTTTCGCATACCCGCTTGTTAAGTGACCGAGCGAAGCGAGGCAAGGTGCGAAGCACCGCAGAGTCGTGGCGGAAGGATGATGATATTTCTTTCATTTGGTTTCCCCCTTTTTAGGGCTTTCACACCTAAGATTAGGACACCTCACTATTTTTGAATCTCTAAAGTATTTTAAGAACCTTCCACATTTGGGGCATAAAAAAGCCTCGTGGAGATCATGTACTGCTATACAAAAAGCTTTAACTTCTTCAATGGATAAACTTTCTATTTCTGGGTTATCATGAGAAAGCAGATTTCCCATAAATGAGGTGGCTCTCAAATTTTCAAATTTCCCTAAAAGTTCATTCTTTAATTCACTTTCTTTTAATTTCTCTTTTATTCTTTTTTCTGCAGGGTCAAATAAGTCTATAACTGTATATTTTCCACTTCGCTTATAAGGAATAGGGACCTCTAATTGCTCACAAATTTCTTTTAATAACCACTCTAAATATACCCGACATTGGTTACCGGCTCCAGTTTTGTCATGGTTTCTCAACTTATCTTGTATCTTTTCCCATCGGAGCTTAAATGGTTTGATTATTGGACCAGTATCTACACCCCACGCTATAATTTCCATATTTTTGAAATTGCCTTGTACATTTAAGGCTCTTTGCATATTTACAAGTTGTTCATACCAAATCCCATCATGAGTAGTAATAATAAGCTGATAATCTCCAAATTCTTTTAACAGTAGTTCAGCTATTTTATGTCTATGGGAGGCATCTATTGTAGTTACTACATCATCCAAAATAACCAGCGGGCAGCCCTTGTTAAACTTTTTAACAAATGCGAGAAATATACACAATCCTAAAGAATCGAGATGCCCTTCACTTGTTAAAGCTCTAGGATCTTCTCCAGATCGTCCGAACGATTTAATCTTCAACTCGGTGCTTGCCCTTCTGCCAAATGCAACCATAAGTCTTATATTTCTGTGAGGTTCGTTGGGATGGAGCATTAAGTAAAATTTTTCTATGTTTCCTTGGATAGTATTGTATATTTCCTGAATTTTTGATTTTTTTATATCTGAAAATGTTGTATATATTTTCTCAGCGTATCCCAAATATCTTTGATAGATTTGAAGTTTAGAACTAACTTTTAGTAAATCTTGAATCTTAATCCTTACCTGTTCAATTAAACGAATAACTTCTAATATTTTCTTTTCCTCGTCTGTAAGCCCTATTTTGCCTAATATCTGGCTAGATTTATCTGATATAGACTCCACTAACTTGTTAATCTCCTCCTTCAATTGACGTATTTCTTGAATGGGTATTTCATTTTTGAGATTCCCAGCTGATTCAACCTTCTCTATAAAATCACTCAAAAGTTTTAATTTATCTTGTAAAACTTCTTTTTCTTTGGAGAACTCAGGGAGCGATTCAATTTCTGAAGCAGTAGATCGAAGTTTGTCTAATATTCTTCTCATATTTTCAATAATTGAAGCTAAATACCTCCTGACTTCTGCAGCTTTATCAGAAAGGTTTTGAAAAGTATTAAGACGTTCCTCTATCCTTGAGAGCACTTTCTCTCTATCGATTTTCTGTTCACATAAAGGACAAACATCCATCTTTTCTTGCTCTATAATTTTTCTAC
>WAOD01000026.1 GCA_015521465.1 DHVE2 group archaeon | reverse complement strand
GAGGTCCCAAGTGAGATTAACGGGCAAAGATTCAAGCCATTTGCAGGGGATATGAAAACTCCACCCGAAGGAAGACGTGCAGGCTCGCTGCTGCGCATGGTTCCCGAATCTAGAAGCAAGGTTGTAAATTCAATTGAAGAAGTGATAAAGAAAGTTGGGTTAGAGGATGGAATGACCGTGAGTTTCCACCACCATCTCCGCAATGGAGATTTCGTGGTGAATATGGTGATGGAAACAATAAGAAAGATGGGCATAAAGGATATTCGGGTTTTCCCAACAGCTCTTTTCCCGGTGCATCAGCCTCTCGTTTCGATGCTTAGAGATGGAACCATAAGAAGAATAGAAGGAAGCATGAACGGGCCTCTCGGAGAGGCAACGAGCTACGGGGAGATGCGAGAGACCGCAGTTCTCAGATCTCATAGCGGAAGGGTTAGAGCTGTGGAGAGCGGTGAGGTTCATATTGATGTAGCATTCCTAGCTGCTCCCACCGCTGATCCCTATGGAAATCTAAACGGTGTGGACGGCCCTTCCGCATGTGGTCCCCTGGCATACGGGATGGTTGACGCTTACCATGCGGATCACACCGTAGCAATAACCGACCATCTGGTTCCATACCCCGCGCACCCCATAAGCATATTCCAGCACAACATTGATTATGTGGTCCCCGTGGATAAAATTGGAGACCCCAATGGCATAATGTCCGGCACGCTTCGCATAACCACCTCTCCCTCCCGATTGAAAATTGCGAGATACGCTTTGGAAGTGATAGATAAAGTTGCCCTCAAAGACGGTTTCTCTTTCCAGGCAGGAGCCGGAGGGATTTCCCTCGCCGTCACGAAGTTCTTGGGGGATTTGATGAAGAAGAGAGGAATTAGAGCATCATTCATAAATGGGGGAGTTACGAAGTACGTGGTGGATATGCTCCATGAAGGATTAGTAGATGTGGTATTCGACGGGCAAGCATTTGACTTGGACGCTGTAAAATCACTTAAAGAGGATAAAAACCACATAGAAACTCCACTAGCAATGTACGGTAATCCATATTCATCTGGTGGAATAGTGAATATGTTAGATGTGGGTGTTCTTGGCGCGACGGAGGTAGATATAGATTTCAACGTGAATGTGAACACTCACAGCGATGGAATGCTACTTCACGGGATTGGAGGGCATCAGGAAGTGGCAGCAGGTTCGGCGCTAACCATCGTTACCGTGCCCCTTTACAGATATCGTGTGCCAGTCATAAGAGAGCGCGTTACCACGGTAACAACACCCGGAGAAGTTATAGACGTGGTTGTGACAGAACACGGAATTGCGATAAATCCGAAGAGGGACGATATAATAGAGGCCATGCGCGGCTCGAAGGTTCCAATCTTTGATATTCAAGACCTTCAGAAGAAGGCAGAGAGGATATGCGGAAAGCCTCAGGAACCGAAAACCACAGATGACATAATCGCCGCTATCCTATGGCGCGATGGGACAATAATCGATGTGGTTTACCGCGTGAAGAAATAAATCTATTTTTTCTTTTATTTAATTTCTCAGATGTGTCCAATTAAATTTATATCTCATGAGATTTCTCTCCATTTGAGGTGAATTAAAATGGAAGCAATAGAAGCAAAGGTTTTGAGCTGGTTGACTGAAGGAAAAGATGATTCTCCGGACATAGTTGACCTGCCTTGGAAGGTGGACGAAATTGAGATGGGCGTGTATTACGCGGAGCATCCATCTGTGCCCATGCGACTCTTGGTTATGTTCTCCAAGGGATTCGTTCATCTTATTGTGCCCACCACTATTGAGATGAAGGGCATGAGCGACGAAGAGAAACTTCAAATCTATGAGACGTTGATGTGGCTAAACGACAAAGTGCATATGATGAAATACTCTATAGGCGGCGAGAACAAGCAGATACGCTTGAGGGTCGATTTGGACAAGTCCACTCTGGGAAAGGAGGAGTTCAACAACGCACTCACCGCACTCGTTATCGGAGTTCTGGTTGGAGTGAAAGCTCTCGGAATAGAGGAGGAATTCATACAGAAGGTTCTCAGCAGAATAATAATGATGCTCGTTTACCGGATAGAGAACGGTGCAACTGAAGAAGAGCTAATGGATTTCTTGACTACCACAGTTGGCATGGACGTCAGAGATGCCCGAGATCTCCTCGATGCAGTGCTAGGCGCCATAAAAGAGGAGTAAAATCTCACCATTTATTTTTTAATTTCAAATAAAAAAATAGGAGTTATTTGAGGTAAGATAATTCCACGGTAGTAGTTTGGCCTGGGTTTACAGTAACGGTTTCTTGAGCTAAGAACAGCCCTCCGGTGGTTGTTGCTTCTACTGTGTGGCTTCCTGGAGTAATCCAGTGAAATATAATGTATGTATCCGATGGAAATTCTCCTTTGTAGTTGCCGTCGATGTATATTTTTATGTTGTTGTGCAGTACAGAATGGTATATTACTTGAATGGACCCCGTGCTAAAATATGCAACCAATGGGATAACTATTATGATTATCAGTAAAATAATAGCTATGGAAACCCATTTATTCTTTTTAGTTGGTGATGAGGTAACATTTTCACTGTTTGTTTGGGGTACCGGTTGGGGTTGCTGTGCTTTATTTTTTTCTTCAATTGCATTTTCATTTTTAATGGTGGTTAAATCAAATCCGCAATATGGGCAAGTCTTCCACGTGTCGTCTACTTCCTTGCCGCAATTCGGGCAAAACATCTTACCCACTTAACTCACCTCCTAATATACTTAGCAACATTGGGGTAAAGACAATTCTGGTATATATATCGGAAAAATAGAATAGGAAACACGCATCATAATACGACTATTTACATTTTATCCAGAAAAGCAATATTCCCAGTGAGGATATCAAGAAAGCAGTTATCATAAGTGCTGAGTAAGAGTTAAAGAGAAGCATAACTGCACCGCCCAAAAAGGGGCCCACCGCTGAGCTTATGCTTATTGTAGAATTTAAAAGTCCTGTTGCTGTGGCTTTCTCAGGATTCCTTTCGGTTAGGAATTTTAAGGAGCCTACATAGAGAAACGACCAGGACACTGCAAGGAGCACCTGAACAGGAATTATGAGCCAAACATTGTTTATAAATGCATAACTTAAGAACGTTATAGATGAGAAAATCAATCCATAGAGAACCAGATTTTTTGATTTTCCAAGGTCAGTGTAAAAGTACATAACGAAGAACTGGGTTGTTGAATTTATACCCATAGTAGCCGCTTGCCAGAAATAATTACCACCTATCCTTTCTATGTACAGAACCCAAAATGTCCATATCATCGTAGCCGATGCATGCCTCAAAAAGTATGATAGATACAGGGGATAATTTTTTCTCAGAACATTCACCGGAAAAACAGGGATGTTCTTAACTCTAACACCGCTATCTTTTACGGGCAAGGAAATAATAAACGCTATCAAAAAGAATAGTGATGATATTAAAAATGTTAGTCTTAAGTTGGTAATCATGGCAATTATTCCTGCTGAATACGAGCCTATGGCCCACCCAAGTGCGCCCCATGAAGATAGTTTGCCCATCTTCATTCCAAAATCATGGGCGGTGGAGATCACCGCAGCGGGGAATATGCCCACGGTGAACCCGGCAAGTATTCTAAATATAAGTAGAGTAAGGTACGACGTGTAAAAGTACTGCAAGAAAAAAGCCAAGGTGGCAAGTAGCAAGCCACCAACTATGAACCTTCTGCGCCCGTGCACATCTGCAAGACGCCCGAATATGAACGAAGAGAGAAAATATGCTAGATTGTAGGAACCTACAACAACTGAAATTTCCATCCAGTTGGCCCCCAAACTCTTTGCGATGGTCGGAACGAAGGTTATGGAAAGCATTATTGCGGAGTAAGATAGTACCTGTATTCCGTATAATTTTTTCACGACGGGGTAAAGGGATTTGGATATTTAATTGCTTCTAAATGCAAATGCAGTATCCGATAAATTAATATTTACCATGCATATAACCCATCAAGCGGGTGTAGTCTAGTGGTAGGACAGGGGCTTCCCAAGCCTCTAACCCGGGTTCGAACCCCGGCACCCGCACTTTTTACGGAGGAGTAATTTCAGGAGAATTTTACCGGGTGAATGGGTAATTTTCCTGCGAGGGTTGATATACCTCTATCCCATGTCCCCGGTTATGAGCGAATGGGTATATGCAAACCTGACGGATATAGAGGGAAAAATACATACTATTGCAATACCACACAACTACGAATCCTTTTTTAAAAATGGAATAGGAATTGATGGCTCTTCTATCCCAGGATTTGCAAGCGTTAACAGGTCGGATTTGGTTGCCAAGCCAGACATGGATACTTTTGTAAGGATTCCCTGGAGAGATGATGAATATTTCGTCTTGATGAGCACTTATTACGGCAATGAAAGATTCGAAAAGGATCCTAAAAATCTCAGCAATAAAGTGGATAAAGCCTTTGAAGATTTTGGGTACAGGGTGGTCATGAGACCGGAGATGGAGTTCTTTGTTCTCAATGAAAAAGGTTCTGGAAACACGCATTATTTTGACCCACCATATGAGGACGACACGTTTGAGTACCGGAAAAATGTAAGCGAGTATTTAATGGAAATGGGAATACCAATTCGTTACCATCACCACGAAAATGCCACGGGACAAATTGAGATTGAATTACTGTGGATAGATGGGGTGGAAAAAACGGCGGATTTTACAACATACACCAAATTAGTATCAAGGTGGATAGCCAAAGACATGGGTTTGAAAGTTACATATATCCCAAAAATTACAAGGGAACTTGCCGGGAACGGCATGCATGTTCACTTGTTTCTCAAAAAAGGCAATGAAAACGTTTTTAAAGGTGATGGAGAAATTTCTCAGGAAGCAAGGTACTTCATAGGAGGTGTACTTGAACACATAAAATACATAGCTGCCATAACCAATCCCACTATTACCTCTTATAAGAGACTTTGTGGGGGACTCGAAGCGCCGAGATACTTAACATGGGGCTATCGTAACAGAAGCACTCTTATAAGGGTACCTGCAAGGATGAAGGATATAGAAATACGAAACACGGATTCTGCAGCAAATCCTTACCTGGCATTCTCCATGCTAATGCTGGCAGGTTTGGATGGGCTCAGGAAGAAAATAGAACCCCCTGAACCAATAGATTACGATTTGTATTCATTATCTCCAAGCGAGCTCGCAAAGGTACCTTCCCTTCCGAGCACACTGGAAGAGGCTGTAGAACTCATGGAAAGCGATTCTTTCGCCAGGGAAGCTCTTGGTTCAGAGATATACGATACATTCGTTGACATGAAAAAGAGGGAGATTGAAGAGTATCGCCTTGCGATTACCGATTGGGAACTTAACAAGTACGGAGAAATATAAATCGGAGGTGAAGAGCATGCGAGTTTTGGTATTAAGTGATGCGCACGGCAATTCAGTAGCTTTGAAGACGATAATAAATAAGGAGAAGTTCGATGAAGTATGGTTCTTGGGAGATATTACAGATTATGGACCTGACCCAGATGAAGTTCTGGACATTTTGAAAGAATTGAAACCCGAAGTATGGGTAACTGGAAATCATGATTACGCCAATGCGTTCAATGTTGATTGCCATTGCGGAGAAAAAACCCACGATTTGAGCGTTTACACGAGGGAGAATATAACCAGAAAAAAGATGAGCAAAGAAGACCTTGTGTGGATGCGCACACTTCCTCTTTACCAAGAAAGAGATTTAAACGGTAAGAAATTTTACTTTGTGCATGCGTGTCCTGCAAATCCACTGTATGGCTACATGTTTGATTTTGACCCATCATGCATGAAAAATGATATAGGAAGAAATATTGAGGCGGATACGATAGTTTACGGGCACACACATTTTCCAAGGAACGGAGATTATAAAGGATTCCATTACTTTAATCCGGGTTCAGCAGGGCAGCCAAGGGACGGGGACAGCAGGGCATCTTACGGGATATACGACGGGGAGTTCCATCTAAAGCGAATATCTTACGATGTGGAAGAAGTAGTGCGCAGGATAAAATCACTAAAATTAAATGAAAAATACGAAGCTCAGCTGATAAGCATACTTAGAAAGGGCAAAGTTTAGAATCAACTCAAATTTTACAATTTCTTTCTACAATTACAGAATCTTCACATTGGATGCTTTGAAATAAACATAAACATCAATTCCACTTTTCAGCGACAACGCTTTAACGGCGTTTGGTGTAAGGAGTGATACAATAATGGTATTTCCCACCTTAACGTATATTCTCTCAACTCTCCCTATGTTCTCGATTTTCACGATTTTTCCACTTAGTTTGTTTCTCATAGAGTTTTCAATTTTATTTCTTGAAAGAATTATGTTCTCTGGGCTAATGGACACGCTTACTTTTCCACTTGCTTTATCTGCCATGTACAGTTTAATGTCTCCTGCTTTTATTACTGTTAGAGAATTGCTGTATCCCACAACTTCACCACGGAGTATGTTTGAATCCATGAACTTGGCAATAAACTCCGTTTTTGGATTTGAAACAACCTCATTTATATTTCCGTACTGCACGAGTTTTCCGTTATGCATTATCGCCAATTTTGTTCCCATAATCCTTGCAGTTTCAAGGTCGTGTGTGATATGCACGACCGTGGCGTTTATTTCGTTTAAAGTATGTTTAACTATTCTTCTAACCTTAGACTTCGTTCGTTCATCTAACGCGCTGAATGGCTCATCTAAAAATACCACCTCTGGTTTCAAAGAAAGAGCTCTTGCAAGTGCAACCCTTTGCATTTCCCCGCCGCTGAGCGTTTTGGGATACCTATTCATAATATTCTCGATTTCCAGCAATGACACCAGCTCCCTGGCATAACTGTAATCTTTTACCCCTCTTATTTTCAAAGGATAAATTACATTTTCCCATGAAGTCATGTGTGGAAATAGCATATAATCTTGGTAAACGAGTGAAATTTTCCTTTTATTAGGTTGCACTCTGCTTATATCCCTGCCGTTTAGAATTATTTTTCCACGGGACTGCTTGTAGAATCCTGCTATTGACTCCAGAAGGACTGTCTTTCCAGCACCCGTGGGACCCATTATTATTGCATAATCACCTCTCTCAATTTTAAGATACGGAATATCTATCTTAATATTCCCAAGTTCAATAAGAAGCTCCTCAATCTCCAGCATATTTCACCCTCCCAAACACCGATCGAAGTATTACAAAAATTAAAAGTGTAACCATCAAAAGAAACGAAGTGGCTGGCAGCGTAGCGTTTAGTCCGTAGTTGGTGAATAGAAAATATATGTAAGTTGGTGCGATCATGGGATAGAAAGCAATCATAATCACGGCCCCGAACTCGCTCATGGCGCGCGCCCATGCGTTTATTGAACCTGAAAGAACGTTTCTCTTTATTAATGGAAGCAAAACGGTGAAAAACGCCCTCGCACGGGAAGCGCCCAGATTCATTGCCACTAACTCGTACCTTTCATCAACCTTTTCTATGCCCTCCCTGATCTGATTAATAAGAAATGGAATACTAACGAATAGCATTGCTATTATTATTCCAGGCATGGCGTAATAAAATCTCAAACCTATTGAATCCAGAGGTGCACCTATTATTCCAGATGTCCCAAATACTAAAAGAAGGACTATCCCTGCAACAGTGTGAGGAATCACAATTGGTATATCAATTATTCCGCTCATAGCTTCTTTTCCTGGAAAATCCTTTCTCGCAAGCAGATAACCAAGAGGTATGGCAAGAAACAATCCGATTAAAGTGGCGGCGGTGGCTGCGATTATGCTTGTAAACAAGGTGGTAATCATCTCCTCCGGAAATCCCCAGGGAGGTGCGCGGATAAATAAATAAATCACGGGAAAGAGTATAAAACTAACCGCGATCGCAGAGATTAGCGTGGTAAACTGTACAAATTTTTCATCTTCGGAGTATGTATATATAGGAATCAGGGACAGTGCGGCGAGTGGCAGGTAAATAACTCCAAAAAAGGATAGTGCAATGGAAGCGAGCATCAGTAAATTTTTAGTCTCGCAGTACGCAAATATGGAGACAAGTACTCCTGCCAGAATCGCAGGAATTGCGCCGAAAGGTATGGCAACCAGTACCGTTACTGTGTACGCCAGAAGGAACTTCATGCTTTAATCTCACCCGGTAAATTTCCATATGTTTCGTACATCGGTGGTTGACCGCACTGCTCCAGTATTTTCCTGCCTTCTTCTCCAATCAAAAGATTTACAAATCTGTAAGCGTATTCTTTATTCGGCGCGTTTGTAGGCACGGTAATCCCGTAATTGATTGCACCACCTGCTATTTCCCTGCCATCCGCGAGCCTCACCTTTGCCTTCTGGTAAAAACTATCTAATGAGGAATTGGAGAGATTAATATAATCTGGTAGGCGTATGTATTTTAACCCGTGCTGTTTTGCAACTGATAGATACTCAATGGCATAATCAATGTCTCCACTTTCTAAGTCACCTAACAAAGCAACCGATTTTTGCTTTATAAATACCTTGCCCTGCTCACCAACTAACTTTGAATCGTCCGGCACTGTTATTGTACCATTATCATCACTTATCGCCGTGTTGTTTTCAACCACATTCCTGAATATACTGCTGTTGTACTTTATGGATGCAAGATAAAACATCATCACGGCGCGGTATCCACATGGGTCATCATTTGGCGAAGAAAATCCAATACGAACATCTTTTTTGGAAAGAATTTCCATCCAGTTAGATTGATTTATAATAGATGCGTACCTGCTTGAATTCGTATAAGTGATTACAAGTTCATTTTTAGCAAATTTTATGTACCAATTGGCAAACCTGGGAAACAAATAAGTAGATATAGCCCGGTAATCAGCCACTGCCACTATGTCCGCCTTTCTACCCAGTTCACTAACCTTTTTAACTGTTTCTATGCTCCCTGCAGTTTCTATATTTACCTTGACTCCGTATTTTTCCTCATACAAATTGGCTATTTTGCTGAACGGTACTGCAAGGCTTCCTGCTGCAAGAACGGTGATGCTCTTACCGCCAGATTGCCTGTTCATGTAAATGTAACCACCAATTACCGAAGCTACCAGCAACGTTGCCAGTATTACAGTTATGAGCAAATTTTTACTCATGATAACACCTCCGTTATGCACAGTGATGAATAACGAAGACATATTTAAAATTTAAGTGGGCAAATCAAAGAGAAGTTTTATAATAGGGATATAAATTCTCCGCACTTATGGAAGAGGTTACGTTGAGAGTTGCAGAAGCACCACCGATGGATGTGGGCCTGGGACGTGCCAGGATTGATACAAATACGAGAGTTCGCCTGGGGGTTGAGGTTGGAGATGTTATCGAAATTGCAGGTGCAAGAACCACTGTTGCTCGTGTGTTTCGGGCAAAGCAGGAAGATGAAGGTAAGAGCATAATAAGAATAGACGGGTATATAAGAAGAAATGCAAAGGTTACCGTTGGAGATAAAGTAAAGGTAAAGAAGGCAAATCCAGAAGAAGCCATAAAAATTGTTTTGGCTCCCCTTATAGGAAAGAATCAGAGGTTAAGGTTTGGAGAAGGAATAGATGATTTTGTAAAGAGGAGCATGTTGAAGAGGCCTCTTATAGAAGGTGATGAAATAGTCGTTCCGAACCTTACCCTTACAGGTAGAGCGGGCATGCTTTTCAAAGTTGTCAAGACTGTGCCGGCAAAAAAAGTACTTCAAATAGGGGCAAACACCGAAATTGAGGTCAGAGAAGAGCCACCAGGCGAATTTGAAGACACCGGCACTGAGCATGTAACTTACGAGGATATTGGTGGTTTAGAAGAAGAGCTTCAGAAGGTAAGGGAGATGATAGAGCTCCCATTGAAGCACCCGGAGCTATTTGAACGTCTTGGGATCACCCCACCAAAAGGAGTGATACTTCACGGACCACCGGGTACGGGAAAAACACTCATAGCAAGAGCAGTTGCAAACGAGAGCAATGCATCGTTTTACGTGATTAATGGCCCTGAAATAATGAGCAAGTTCTACGGACAAAGTGAGCAGCGGCTCAGGGAAATATTCCAGCAAGCACAGAAAAACGCGCCGAGTATAATATTTATAGATGAAATTGATTCAATTGCTCCTAAGAGGGAGGATACCAGCGGAGAGGTGGAAAGAAGGGTTGTGGCTCAATTACTGACCCTGATGGACGGGCTGCATCACAGGGGGCATGTTATCGTAATTGGTGCCACCAACAGAATTGACGCTCTGGATCCCGCACTTCGCAGACCGGGGAGATTCGACAGGGAGATAGAAATAGGAATTCCCGATAAAAAGGGAAGGCGCGAAATACTGCAGATACACACGAGGGGCATGCCAATTGAAGGAGATGATGACGACAGAAACAATCTTCTAAATGAACTCTCAGATATTACCCATGGATTTGTGGGTGCAGACCTGGCGGCACTTGCAAGAGAAGCAGCAATGAACGCTCTTCGCAGGTACCTGCCAAGCATTGATTTGGACAAGCCGGTGCCCACAGAAATCCTGAAAGACATGAAGGTTACCCGCGATGATTTCATGAACGCGCTCAGGAATATAGAACCCACGGTTTTAAGAGAAGTGATGATTGAAGTTCCATCTGTTAACTGGAAAGACATAGGCGGATTAGACGAGGCAAAGCGGGTGCTGAGAGAAGCGGTGGAAATGCCTCTAAAAGATCCCGAAAGATTTGAGAAGATGGGCATAAGGCCACCTAGGGGTGTGCTCCTATACGGTCCACCAGGCACCGGAAAAACTCTGCTGGCAAAAGCGGTGGCCACTGAAAGCGAGGCAAATTTCATAAGTGTAAAGGGACCTGAGATAATGAGCAAGTGGGTTGGCGAAAGTGAAAAGGCAATAAGAATGATATTCAAAAAGGCAAGGCAATCAGCACCGTGTATAGTGTTCCTTGATGAAATAGATGCTATTGCCCCAAAACGCGGGCATTTTTCAGCATCGGGAGTTACGGAAAGAATAGTGAATCAACTCTTAACTTCCATGGATGGAATAACCACGTTAGAGGGCGTTGTGGTAATAGCAGCCACCAACCGTCCGGACATAGTGGATCCTGCACTTCTCAGACCTGGGCGCTTTGACCGTCTGTTGTTCATACCTCCTCCGGATACAGAATCCAGAAAGAAAATATTGGAAGTGCATACTCGGAAGATGCCTCTTCAGGGCGTGGATCTGGTAACCCTGGCGGAGAGAACGGTTGGATACACAGGTGCAGATTTGGAGAATCTATGCAGGGAAGCTGGGATGGCTGCAATCAGGGACGGAAAAGATTATGTGAATATGAAGCACTTTGAAGAAGCTTTAAATATCGTTAAACCATCACTTGACGAGGAAACTATAAAATACTACGAAAGTATTGGGTTAGAATTGAGCAAAGGTCTTCGAAAGAAGAAGGATGATTTAAACTACTACTCGTGAGGTGAGGGAAGATGAAGAAATTCGTTACGGAATTAAGAGGCAAGACAGCCATGACCGACGATGGGGTTATTTTAGGAACCATAGATAACTTTGTGGTAGATACGGATACTGGTGACATAAAGCATGTGCTGGTTATTCCTGCAGAAGATTTGGAAGCAAGGGAATTTCAGAGGGACGCTCAGGGGCGCCTAATACTGCCGTTTGAAAGTATGCACTCTGTGCGTGATGTAGTTGTAATGACCCTGAGAAAATAAAGAAATAGTGAAATTACCGGTACCTTAAAATAGCTGCTATGCCACCAAACGCGGTGGCGAATATTTTTCCCTCTTCGCTCTCATCTGAGATAAGCTCAACCCTTGTTCCGTTTTGTTCAGCTATTTCGTAGTACTCTTCTATTAAATCTTTCTTATCAACAATCTCCATGGAAACACCGCAATCAGGACAAACCTTTTCTGGAATTTGCCCCTTTACAGTTTCAACAATTTCCTTTCCGCACTGTGGACATTTCCATGTGACTCTGTATTTTCTGAGTCCGTCTGAAATCAGGAGCGTGTCCACAGCACCACTCTCCAAAGCTTGGCGCACCTCTTTCTCACCGTATATCGCCAGGCCACCGTCCGGCTTTCTTATTTCCCTGAAAAATTGACTGAGCAATTTTCTCTCCTTGTAAAGCTCAAGCTGTTCTATAGTTTTTGCCGCTTTGTTTGCCAATTCATGCAATCCATACTCGTCAGTGTATCCTGTGTCAAACAGATCCACAATCTTCTTTTTAAGCTCGTGATGCAGGTAATCACCGTTAACGAACATTTCCTTGGTGCTACCCGGGCCTCCAACTATTATCCCGCTTAGCTTCTCGTTAAGAAAAACCTCATTTGCTTTATCACCCACCCTCTTGAAAAATTCATGGACGGCCTGCTCTATTAGCCTTTCAAATCTGCGAGAAGATTGACCACCCTGGTGGTGCTTGCTCGGCACCATACTTTCAAGGTGCTTCACTGGAATTACGCGAGTGCCACGGAGCAAACCAATCGTGGCTTCCTTCCTGTCTATGACCAAGAGCCCGTAAACATCTTTATCTCCAAGCATAGATTTTAATGGCTCCAGATAAAACTTTGAATCGCAGCGATATATGAAAGATTGAACAGGTTCTGGCGGCTCCATAAGGTGGGACACCATTTCAGTCTGGTCCCCTCTTTTCTGCACATGCCCAACGAACACGACAAGCCCGTTCGGAGGAGGCATTTTGAAATATTTTAACCTTGACATTATACTCTCTATCGCACTCATCACGTTTTTACGCGTGGTCTTGCTCTTTATGTTTGATGATGTGCCGTACTCATCTCTGAGATACGCTATAACATCGGATATTGGTCTCTTTGGGGGAATATAAACGGATATGAGCTCGGTTCCTCTACCCTGATACTTTTCGAGCTCCTCTAACATGCGCTTGAACTCATATTTTCTTCTTGCTTCGTCCATTTCTCACACCTTATCGGTGAATTTGTTTTATTAAATAAATGTTAGCCCCTTACGTTAGAATTAAAATCAAATGAAAATTACAAACAAAATAAAATACATGCAATACGAGAGGTATAGGATGCAGTTTGCCATTGACTGTGAAAAAGTTTTTTATTGCAAACAATTTAATCGATGAATATGGCGCTATGCAGGAGATTCTCCTTTGGAGAAGATACCATTTTTTGCGATGGAATATCCGGGAGAAAATCATGGGTGCTCGTTGGAAATACGAAAAAAGATGGAAAATACGAAATTGTTCTTCTCAAGATTGATTCCGAGGGCAATGTGATATGGCAGAAAAATTATGGCGGAAGGGATGAATACGAGGCACGGAGAATACTAAAAACAGAGGATGGATATCTCATTGGAGGAAACGCCCACGGGAGAGCTACCATGGAGGGAGGTGAGGGGTGGGAAGGATATGTACTAATGGTGGATAAAAACGGAAACAAATTAAATGAGAGAAGCTATAAAATCGGAGTGAACGATGCCATATAC
>WAOD01000025.1 GCA_015521465.1 DHVE2 group archaeon | reverse complement strand
GTTGCCTCTTCCCCTGGCGTTACTGCTATGAAGCGTATTGCTGCGGTATTGCTTACGTTTATAGATGTGTTGAATGTTTTCTCAGAGAATTTGTATGCATTTACCGGATTAAAGCTCACATTTCCCAAGTATGTATATTTCATGGCAAGGGCGTCAATCTGGAATCCCGCATAGTGCACGTATTCGTCAGATACTAACTGTACGTATACTTTTGAGCCGGGTATGTAGTTTGTCCACATGTTGTAGTGGAATCCTGTGTATTGTGCAACCAATTTGTGCGTTTCGTTGTAAATATACACATAATCATATCCTGGTTCGACTTTGAGATATCCAAAGTGCAAAGCAATTCCACTGGCTCCAGCAGGTGTATTTATTACCCATGTCTCGTTGAAGTTGTTTGGATATGGATGAGGTGATTCTACATCAATGGTTTTAACGTCGCTATATGCGTATGCATATATCTTCACGTTGTTTGATGTTAGTGGGCCATAATTGTATATTTCTACACCTACTTTGCTACCATTATTCGTTGATTTTGCAGAAGCGGACACAATTCCAACATCGTAGGTTCTAACCACAAAGTTTGTTACGCTGTCATATCCGTTAGTGTAGTAAAAGCCCACATCGTTGCGTGTGTTGTTATCTCCTGGAGTCTCTATGTAAACGGCTACAGAATCATCACCAGGATTTTGTGGCGTCCATGGCACCGTGAAGAACTTGGTTTGTCCAGGCAAAATCTTTACATTGCTTAGTGCCGCAATAACGGAGTAGTCATCCATATCTATGACATATATTGTAGAATTGCTGGTGTAAGTAGTTCCCACGTTTGTCACTTCAAATGTTATGTTATTGGGCTGGTTTAACACCGGGTCCTTCTCCACAAATACTTTCTGGGCCCAAACATCTAATTTCAGGTTCACGTGAAGCAATGCCCAGTTCGCATTGTTTGTCGGGTTAGTATCTCCTGAAACCTGTGCGTTTGCGACTATGTACTGCCATCTTGCAGAGGAATTGTACGGGTCCCAGGAATGGTTTATGGCCCACAGATTCACGCTCTTCCAGGGTATGGTCACATAGATAGTCTGTCCGGGTGCAATCTTGTTTATAGTTGCATTTCCCAACCATACCAGCGGATGATTGAGATTTTCACTCTGGAACACGAGTGTATAATTCTCTAAATAAAACTGCACATTCACGTTTGTTGCCGGTGCGGTACCTGCGTTGTACACCACCGCAGTAACGTTTGTAGTTTTGCCATATTCAAGGTTCCCGTAATCTAACAGGGTGATTACCTGCACGTCCGGCGCAAGTGCTTTTGTTTGAGTGTTCATGTTGTCATAATTCATATGCATAACTTTCTTTTCTTTCAATTGCAGGTGTATTGCAGGTGGTGTGGGGATACCGCAATCCATGTAAAATCTCGTGTTCTTTCCATCTTCTCCGTACACGCTAAGTATGTATATGCCAGCATCCTTAGGTGTGAAGGTGTATGTGAAGTTATTAATCCCATTATAGGACGATACTGGTGAGAGTTTGGCGGTGTTTAATACAAAGTCATAATATGTTGGATACGTTGATCCGCCATATCCTTTTCCATAATCCATCTCAAGGTACAAAAGCTCTGCTTTTACCGTTGGGGATGTAGTATTTATGCTAACTTTTACCGGGGTTCCTGCGGTTATCACAGGCATGTCACTGCTGTCGTAAACTGCGTTGGGTATGATTACTTTTGGTTGTGTGAATGATGGGTTATTTGGTCCGCTACCAGCCACCTGCAATGCGGGGTCGCCGAGCAAAGAGTACTCGAAGTAAGACCTTGCCCAAGGATTGTCATTCAAGCCGTCCTCCATGGGGTCTTTCATGGGTAAATACGGAACCCACTGATTATACATTACATGGGCATAGTACTCCATCAGTCCGAGTGTAGCAAATCCATAATAATGTGTACCTATATAATATCCAACAATTGTTCCGTCTTCGGTCATCAGGTCGCTATAATCGTTTGGAGCCACCAGCGTGCCATTGTTGTAGTATGCATAGGTGCTGCCAAGCGCCTCGCGGTCCGCACCGAAGTACGCTATTATACCTCTTGGTGAGTACAGCATCTTTTCCGCTATTGATGTGCCTCCGTTTATTCCTGCGGACATAGAATATGGTGGAAACATCTCCTCGTCCCACGCACCGTTAAGGCAGGAGCCGGATATGTATATTGGCTGTGAGCCATAACTTCCATTCATCGGGAAGTCCCATGCGCTAACCTCGTCGTTGTGGTGCCAGAACGAGAATCCTGAGCCGTGGGTAATCTCTACAATCATATCGCTGTTATACATCATCTTTATGAAATTATTATATGTGAAATTCCGAAGCGTGTGGAAATACTCGGTTATGTTGGTACCATCTAACCAACCGAGGTTCATGGGCTCTATGACACCGGTCTCTCCCAGGAAGTAAGGCGTTTCGAATACCTGACCTCCAGATAGAGTAACATTCTGTATGCCATTCTTCTTGGTGTTTGCATAATGTATTATGTTGTCCACAACGTTCTTTGCGGTCATGTTGTTTACTGGCAGTCTTCCTACGGCGAATGTTGGCGTGTAATCAAAGTGCGTCTTGTTGTAGTTCGGAGACGCATACATGGCGTCTGTGGGTATCCACGCATCGTAATAATCTCCGAGTCCATAATAAGCGAGTATGTAGAACTGCTGGTCCACATAATAATAACTCGGCGGGACCATTCTTGCATTGCCGAATATGGTCACGTAGAACACGTTATTACCCTTTGATTCGTTCTGCAGAAACGCCACAATCTTTCTTGCAAGTGTGTAATTATATCCTATAATCATGTTCTTTTTCAGTGGTAGCGAGTATCCTCCGAGTATTCCATACGGGTCTGTGGTGGCATTACCGTATCCATTGATAGGAGGATTGCCTGTCGGCTGGAAATGCGAAGCGATCCAGGATGTTGTAACCACCCATGAAGTCAATCCTGTAGAATTGTGGAAATCTGCCAGTCTCTGTGCCTGTGCCTTCAACTCCGGGGCGGTTATTATTATGTTCGGCACGTCAATAGGGGCGCTTCCAGCGCGCACGTTGTTGATTGTGTACGTAACGGTAACCTTCATTGTGGGGTTAACAATAACCTTTCCCGTGACAGGATTGTACTTAATAGGGAACAGGTGCACATACACATTGGTCGTATCAAACGCTCTACCTACATTGTAGCTCATGTCTTTCTGAGGATAGAATTTATCCATGCTGTATATCTTGCTGGTTGTTGGCGGGCTGAACTTCTGTGGAATTTTGTATCCATCTTTGAGCACGGGTGCGCTCGCGGGAGTTATCTTGGCATAACCGTAGCTAACGGTATTCCCCTTGCTCACCTGCACGCTTATAACTTTCGCATCTTTTGGCAGAGTTATCTTTATATTTTTCACAGGAATGGCAGGAGCACCCGGAATTCCGGTAAGTCTCAATCCTTTCGCAATCACGTAACTTCCAGAAGGTCCAGACACCTTCTTTATATCACTGAGGGGCACGGTAATGGTCTTTGTAACGGTGTATACGCTCTTTTCCTTAATTTCGGGTTGCTGGGCAGAAGCCATGTTCATCGCTGAAAACACAGTAATCACTGTGAGCACGGCAATAATCAAAGCCGCATATTTTCTCATTTTTCTTTCTCCTTTCATAATATTTCCCTCCCATATATAGGGTGTTCTGTCCATGAAAAAACAACTATATATATGTTTCCCAAAACTTCATAGTGTTTCACTTATTCTCCTAATTTTATCGTAATCTATTTGTTTTGATTTGCATGTTTTCACGTATGATACTTCACCACTGGGACACGGACGGGATAACTTCTGCAGCAATTTACCTCAAACTGAACGGTGATGATGTGCTTTTCACGCCAAAAATTGGTAATTATTATTTGGATGGTGAGGATTTTGAGCAGGTTGGTAAATACGAATCGGTTGTTATACTTGATATGAATATCCACGAAGTTCAGCGGTTATGTTCCAGCATGAAATTGAAAATTTATGACCATCACAGGGCTAATAAAGTTACCTGTGCTGAGGAACACTATAACCCATATCTGTGGGGAGAACGTTACCCATCCTGCACGGTTGTTCTTCACAGGCGATTTTCCTATGCCCCTGATTATTTAGTTGCACTTGGCATCGTGGGAGATACCGGCCCCAAAGCCAAGGAGCTTGATGAATGGAACATAATAAAAAGAGCTATGATTAAGCATGGTAAATCTTTTGACGATATGCAGCTTGCCACATCACTACTTGATTCGAGCTATCGTCTTAACCGGAGAAAGGAAGTGATGGATAACGTTTACCTTGTTCTTCAGGGAATAGATGATGTATTGAATTCTTCGCAATTGCTATCAAATTTAGATGCTATTGAGAAGGAAATTGAATACTGGGTGGGGCTTGCAGAAGACCGTGGCAATTACTACTTCTTAAAGATGAAGAGTGAAAATCATATTATTTCTGCGGTAACCAGAAAGCTTGCATGGGAACACGGGAAATCGGCAATAGTGGTGAACGAGAAAGAGGACAGGGACGAGTTTTACATTCGTTCCCATGATTATAGTTTTGACGCACAGCTAATTATTGATATGGCGAAAAGAGAAGGTTATCTGGGCGGTGGAAAAAAAGAGGTTATGGGTGCAGTCCTTCCCTCTGGAAAGGGCACAATTTTCGCAGAAAAAGTCGTGGATTTGTTGGGGTGGTAATGTATGAGCATCTTGAAGGTGCGTGGAGAGCATCTGTATGGACATGTGAGAATAAAGGATAGGCGTTGATAGTTACGTTTATGAAAGGGTAGGGTGCCTGAAAAAGAAGAGGTTCAGGTGCAGTGAGGGGAAATCTGGGAAAGACTCATAGGGGAATCTGATGTGGGTGTGTTATCTGCTATTGCCACCAGGAGAGATATGTATAAATGTCGAACGATTTTGGTATGAACAAATATGTGTGCCTGAACATATGTTATCCATTTTACAGGGATATGTGTGAAACTATAGAACATGTGAAAGGATTGAAGATGGCCTGTACATAAAGCAACATTCAATTTAAAGTGTTAAGAAAATAAAGTGCAATGGTGCGTGGTATTACTTAGCACACTACATCTTGATTTTTATCTTGTGGTGAGAAAGATGTTCCTTATAGATGGTAGAATATGATTATTTCTCGTGTGATATAAAACACCCACGTGTTTTTGTTTATTTTCCTATTGGCAAGGAAACATTAAAATAACTTAAAAAAATAAAGGGATATATGGAATTGAGGGTTATATATGATGACAAGCACCGTGCCTACTGGAATATGGGGTTTGACGAGTCCCTTCTGGTGCATCTTAGCGAGATTGGTCCAACGCTCAGGGTTTACGGTTGGAATCCGCCAGCAGTTAGCATAGGTTATTTTCAAAGCATGGAAGAGGAGGTAAACGTGTCCCGTGCGAAAGAGCTTGGCGTGGATTTGGTTAGGAGAATTACAGGAGGAGGCGCGGTTTACCACAAATATGAGATCACTTATTCTATAATACTCCCAAACCTGAAAGGCAGAATTTTAGATTCCTATCACCTCTTGGATACTGGAATTATAAATGCCCTGAAAAGTCTCGGACTTGAGGCAAAGCAGGCGGGTATAAATGATGTGGTGGTAAATGGCAAGAAGATTTCCGGAAACGCACAGACCCGTAAGTATGGTGGTCTTTTGCAGCATGGGACTTTATTAATCGAAGTACATCCAGAAGAGATGTTTGATATTCTTAGAGTTTCTGATGAGAAGATAAGGGATAAAGCAATATCCAGCGTGAAGCAGCGCGTCACCTCACTGAGAGAGCAGGGCGTTGATGTTGATTTTGAAGAACTTAAAAAATACGTGGTTCAAGGATTCAAGGAGGCTTTGAACGCCAGGCTGTACGAGGACACGCTTGATAAAAAGATATACGATTACGCTCACAAACTGGAGGTTGAAAAATATGCCACAACCGAGTGGAATTTCAAGAGGTAAGTATGCCCTTAAGGATGGAAAGCTGGTAGTGGTGGATGCCACCTTCGATGGAGATATAATAAAGAACATTCGCATCACTGGAGACTTCTTCTTGCATCCTGAAGAAAGGATAGAGTACATAGAGGACAGGTTGAAAGGAATACCTATAAAAGATGTCAAAAGTGTTATTAGAGATGCTATGAAGAATACTGAATATGCGGGAATATCTCCTGAATCCTTGGAAATTGCCATACGAGAAGCGTGGAAACGGAGATTGTAATGTTTGAAAAATACAGGCATATAATCCCCGACTTCGAATCTTTTTTGAAAGCCGTGGAAACTCCTCAGCCGTACTGGTTCAGGGTTAATACTATCAAGATAGGAGAGAAGGAACTGGTTTCCCGACTATCCGATAAAGGTTTTGTGTTGGAGAGATTTCGAGATTTGAATGCTTATAAGATAGTTAGTATGCCTGTCAAGCATCCTGGTGCTACTTTGGAGCATTCCTTTGGATATTATTATGTTCAGGACATATCCTCAATGGTTCCTGCGCTTGTTTTAGATCCAAAACCTGGCGAGCTTGTATTGGACATGGCGGCTGCACCGGGTAGCAAGACAACATTAATGGCAGCACTGATGAAAAATGAAGGCTCCATAGTGGCCAATGACACGCGTGCATCGAGATTGCGAGCTTTGGGAAGCAACGTTGAGCGTTTGGGTGTGACCAATGTTATGATAACAAAGGGTGATGCCAGAACCATGGATTTCAAGCATCTTTATGATAAAATTTTGCTTGACGCCCCTTGCTCTGGAGAGGGGGTAATAAGAAAAAATCCCAAGCACGGCATACCTGGGGATAAGGAGCACAGGTATTTTTCTCAATTGCAAAAATCTTTGATAAAAAATGCGTGGAAACACCTTGATACTGGTAGTAAATTGGTTTATTCAACCTGCACTTTTAATCCCATTGAGAACGAGGATGTTGTACAATATGCGGTCTCCAAGCTTGGAATGGAGATTTTACAGGTTGAGTTTCCCGTGCCCCATGTTCGTGGGGTGAGTTTTTGGGAGGGTAGGGATTATTCAGACATATCTGATTACGTGATGCGCATTTATCCACACTTATTGAACACTGGAGGGATGTTCATTGCAGTACTTGAAAAAAGATGATTACAGAAATTATTTCAGGGACGTGTTTGGCATATCGGAAGATATCCTGAAAAAGTATCACTTTTACGAGACAAGCTCGAGTGTTTGGGCATACACGGGAGATGCTGCCCCGCTATCCGAGGCAGAAGTGGTGGGTGTAAGGGCCCTTAGAGTGAGAAATATTACTAAACCGACCACATCTTTTTTGAGAATTATCGGAAAATATGCCACAAAGAATGTTGTTTTTATTGATGATGAGCAAGGCAGTTCGTTCCTTTCTGGAGAGTCTCTAATTGGGGTTTGTCAGTCTCTTAAGGGATATGTGGTGGTGAGAACTGCCAGCGATGTTCTGGGCTGCGGGCTTTGCCGGAATGGCATTTTAATAAGTCAGGTGCCTAAAAAATATAGACCTGATATTACTTGGTTATAGATTTATCATTTTTTTCACTTCTTCAAATTTGTTCCATTTTGCTGTTGCAATTACATGCTCTGGCTTAAATGGGCATTTTTCTTCTTTTATCTCAAGGTACGGCTCGAACGTTTCAATTCTTTTTGAGATATTCTCTATTTCTACCTTGTCCATGCCTATCACTGGACGATATATGGGAACACTGGAGGAGGAGCTTTCAATGTACATGTTTTGAAGAGTCTGAGATGCAACCTGTCCCAGAGAGTCCCCTGTTACTATCCCCAGTGCATCTACCTCTTTGGCTATTTCGCTAGCCTTCTTGAACATAATGTACTTGCAAAATATGCATGTCCACTCTTCCCTCTTTGCCTTTTTCAGTTTCTCTTTTACATCCAAAAATATATCTTTGTGGGGTATTGTCAATAGCTCTATTTTTTCCGGTGCGAACTCGCTTAGTTTTTCAATGTATTTTCTCACTTTTTCCTCACCTTTAGGTCCCTGCGAGAAGTGCAAAGCGATTATGTTTGCCCCACGTCTCATCATCATGTATCCCGCTACCGGTGAGTCCATACCCGGAGAGAGCAGCAAAAGAAGTTTTCCCGCAGTGCCTACGGGTAACCCGCCGATTCCTTTAATCTTTTCAAAGAATACATATGCATTTGAGTTTATTATTTCTATACCAATTTCAAGTTCAGGATTTTTTAGATTAACCTTCCATCCAAATTGCTCGTAAACGAAACTACCTATGTCCTCGTTAATTTCGGGGGATTTTTTCGGAAATCTTTTATCTATCCTCTGTGCCCTTACCCTGAAACTCTCAGGGTGTTTGTCTTTAAGTGCATATAAAAGGTACTTTTTTATCTCATTGTAATTCATTTCCTCAGCTATTGAATAAGAGACTATACCCGGGGTTTTGGACAATATATCCATCATTTCTTTGTTGTAATCTTTTTTGAGATATATCATAATCCTTCCCCTGTATATCTTTATCTCTCCCTCAATACTTGCGCTATCCATTTTTCTTTTTATATTGCTCGCAAGAGTGCTCTCAAAGTATTTCCTGTTTTTTCCCTTGAGTCCAATTTCCCCGTATCGTACAATGAACATTAATTACCCAATTCTTTATCCCATATATACTTTGGGCGCTTATGTTTACTTTTCCTTTCAACATCTCTTTTTTGTTTGATTATTGCGGAATTATAAGTATGAATAGGCAGGTTGAATTTCTTTAAAACATTGAAAATACTGATAAAAAAGAGGAGAGGATTAAATATAAAGGTCATAAAGCCACCACTCCAAAGAGCAGAATTTAAGAAGCTACAGAGAAAGAATGGGTGAGGGTGTAATTGCCAAACACTCTTTTAAAAGAGATGAAAACTGATTCCATTACATTTCTATGCAAGTAACAATTTCGAATAAGGTACGAGATAAAAAGGGAGTCGAGGAGGGATATGGGGGCAAATAT
>WAOD01000024.1 GCA_015521465.1 DHVE2 group archaeon | reverse complement strand
GCTTTCCTCCGAAAGCCCATGATGCACCTGTGGCCCCAGGGGACAGGGCTTCATAGGTTACGCGTGGCTTGTTAGCCAGAGCTGGATACACCTTCTCCAGCTGTCGCCCCCGCGTATAGGCGATTTCGGGTACAGGGGACGCCTAACCCCCCGGCCTAGCCTGGCACCAAGATGCTAAAACTATACCTGTATTTTAAAGTTTTCTCACATGAGTGAGGAGTGGACAAAGCATAAAAATAAAAATCACAGAAGTGACCTGAGAAGTCCCTCAAAATCAATACCCGCTTTCTCAGCAAGCTCTTTTAAGTCTTTTTTGGCATCGTCCATTATTTTTTTCGCCATGTTTTGTGCAATCTCAAATTCGCTTTTCAACTGTTGAATCACACGAGGAGATGCCTGCAATATATCCAAAACAGCAAATACTTTTCTTTTCATTCCATCTCCAAAAAAATTCTCATAAAAATTGCGCATGCATCTATATCTATTGCCACCAACATGCGGACATCCCATAGAATTTAATATATCCTCTCTACTAACAACTCCACCCTCTCCAATCCAGTTTAAAATACCTTCATCAATCAAGGTATTTTTGTAGGACTTTAACCTTGCCATGTATTTATTTATGTTATTCCTGATCTTTTCAACAACTGCATCATCTCCGCCAGTAACCTTTATAAACGCTAAATTTACGTCCCAGTACCTGTCAGCCAACTCAGATAAATGTGCTCCTGCAACCCACCCAATACGAGCACCGGAAATTTCAATCACCTTCATATGAAAAAACCACCTTAATTCATCTAACACTTTCTTCTCCGAAGAGCCGTATAGAAGGCCATTAGCACTGGTCGGATATCCCATCTTTCCCACATATTCCCAAAATCTATTTTCTGCATCCATTTTTATCACCACGTTGAGTACTATTTCCTAATTTATTAAATTTATTGACAAAATTATTCCGATAAGAATAAATACAAGTATGCGATTCCTATTTTATGTTCCCACCGCTGAGCGAGATTAGGGTTATACGAAACAAACTGGGATGGACACAAACAGAGCTTGCCAAAAGAAGTGGAGTATCACAGTCTGCAATTAACAAAATAGAAAACGGAAACATGGAACCGTCCTACAGTATAGTGGTTAAAATTTTCAATGCGCTTGATGAAGGTAAAAAAGAGAAGGACGATGGAAAAATAGCCAAGGACTTAATGAACCCTAAAGTTATATCTGTTACTCCAGAGGATAAAGTCAAAAAGGCAAGAGAACTTATGAAAAAACACGGAATAAGCCAGATTCCAGTAATCAATGGAAAAACCATCGTTGGAATGGTCACAGAACAGGACATACTTGACAAATTAGATGAGTATGGAGAAGAAATAAGAAATTTTTTAATTGCGGATATTATGGGAAAGGCACCCCTTTCCGTAAGAAAAAACACCAGAATGTCTGCAATCATAGAACTATTAAAAGAAGAACAGGCATTGCTCGTAACGGACAACGGCAGAATGGTGGGCATAATTACTAGGGCAGATGTTATTTACAAAGGAGCAATATAAGTGACTTGCACGCCTTTTTCCTTACTTCCTTACCAAAGCACCAAGTATATGTTATTAAAAATAAATTAAATTTACAAGAAAGTTATGCCATATTTCTTTTTAACAGGCACTGTTTTCTTTGTATCCATTTCATGAACCACAAATTTTCTGTCTTTGTCCAAATTCTTAACTTTTCCCTTTTCCGTACTCTTAACGGAAGAACTCGCAACCTTTTTATCACCAACATCTACACTTACCTTCTTTCTTACCCTTGGCATCTTCGTAGCGTGGGTAACTGGATATATAGCTCTCTCCATTATAATCTGCTTGCTCATAGCTCCGCCAATAAAGGCAAAAGCCAGCATTATGAAGAAAGACGAAGGAACATAGTAAAGATGTGACGTGATATCAGCACTGATTGAAAGTCCTGTCAAAATTGTCTGATGGAAATATGGTACCATTACCGCTCCAGCAGCTGTGGTAGAGAGATAAGAGGTAACAATATGCGGCACATGTACCCAGCCCATTCCAATTGCTTTAATTAGAAGGAAATAGGCACCTATCGGTATGATCATCGCCGCCACTGCATTAATAGGACCTCCTGCTTTACGCCCAGTAATGTATCCAATTATTATGGGACCTAACACAGGTAACCACCACAGTGAGATGAGGAGGACGAATGAGTAGCCAACTGCACTTTCAAAGCTGTAAGGATATTTCATAAATTAATCACCTCTTGTCTGCTTTTTGTCATACTAACATATGACAAGATGTTATTTAAGAGTTTCGCAGAAAATTACCATTAATTCGCAAAATAGCAGAAACATTTATTTTAATGCTCAGCAATGCACTCGTATGCAAGGAGAGTTCAGAGAGATTATAGAAAACTACGATGGCTCTTTAATAATAGGTGTTGCAGGAGATTCTGGAAGCGGAAAAAGTACTTTTACAAGAAGCATTAGCAATCTTTTAGGAAAAGATATGGTCTCGTTTTTCTCATTAGATGACTACCATACAGAGGATAGAGAAACGAGAAAAAGAACAGGACACATACCCCTCGACCCTAAAATAAACAATTTGAAGTTAGCGGGTGAGCACATAAGAGAATTAAGAAAGGGGAAACCTGTTCTAAAGCCAGTGTACAATCACAAAACCGGAAAAATAGAGGGACCAGAAGTATTTGAACCAAAGAAAATTGTGATAGTTGAAGGACTGCATACCCTTTACGATGAAATCAGAAGATTTTTAGATTTGAAAATTTACGTTGATCCAGCAAGGGAGGTGAAATGGGCGTGGAAAATAAAAAGAGATGTGGAAGAAAGGGGATACGATGAAAAAGAGGTATGGAAGGAGATTCGCCTAAGAGAACCGCTATACAAGAGATACATAGACTTTCAGAAGATATACGGAGATATAGTCATAAAAATAAACAGCTCCATGTTTCCCATAAAAGATTCATACACAGTAGAAGTTATAACCAGGAGACTTGATTTTCAGCTAAGCGGTATAGATATGAGACTTTCGCTAAGCTCGCTGATTAATGCGTCTCAGAGGCCCATGCTTTTGGGATATAGAGATGATTATTACTACAATAAAAAGGTTTCAAGACTTAGCTTTGATGGTTTCATACCTCACGACTCTGTGAGGGAATTAGAGGAAAAAATCATAGAATACACCGGATTTGACAAAAATTTCATAATAGATGAAGTAGAATATTTAAACGGAACACGCGTGGCTCAGCTCTTAGTGGCATGGTACTTCGTGGAGATGATGACAAACATATTCAGGGAAATTTTCGGATTACCGTAAATATTTAAAAACTTCCTTTCTCACATTGTTCCTCTCATCTTCGCTAAGCTGTGGGATTTCACCGGGATTTCCCTCTTTCAAGTTATGCGACAGAAACATGCCTTCACTTACCACTCCAAAAAATTCTGCAGGTGGCAGCAACGCAACAGCCAGTCGTTCTCGCTCTTTAACATTCTCAATGTTAGTCACCACAGTTATTACCCTGCCAACATTAACATTGCATATTTTCAGTTTTTTCGCGTTAGGGTGCTTTGTTATGCTCTCTATCTCTCCCACACGAACATCCACACTGTACTCAGGCTCGTCGGGCAATCTCAACCTGAAATCAAGATTATAAAGTATGTTGAGGCAGAATTTAATATGTGCTATTGCCAGATCGCTGAGCTTCATCTCCTTTAACCTTTTTATCCACTTGTCCTTACCCAAAAGATTTACAACATCATTGCAAATTTTTTTTATTTCGTTAAGAGATTCCTTCAACTCATCAACTTCCGCGTATGAATACTTTATTTCCATAATTTTTGAAGATACTTCCTTTAAGATGCCATCCCTCTTTATTTCGCGGATATTTCCTATGTACTTCTCAAGGTCTTTAACGCATTTCTCAGCCATTTTGATTTTTTGATTGCTGGCGGTGTCCATAGCTGACAATCGCACTCAAATAAATATATTTTTCAGTATCACATCAGATATAGCATCTCTCTTCCAATAAGGGAACAAATTCCTTTACACTATCAATAACAACATCCGCACCGTTTTCAATCAATTTTTCGGCGTTTTCATGTCCGGTAAGGACTCCTACAGTGAATACTCCCGCCTCTCTTCCAGATTGCATATCCGGCCAGTAATCGGCAACGAACACCGTGTTTTCCTTGCGTGCCCCTAATTTTTTCATAGCTTCTATTATCAGTTCCGTTCTCCTTCTTCCATCGCAGTAGTTATCCTTTCTTGTGTAAACCATTTTTATGAATTCAGCGATTCCAAACCTCTTCAATTCCTCCCAAACATCCGATGATGGAACTAACCTACCTGTAATAATCACGTTATCCACACCAAGTTCCTTAAGTCTTGAAAGGGTATCGTAGGCGCCATCTATGAGCCTGTCCCTTTCACAAAAAATATCGTTGTAATGAGATAAAAAGTAATCCCAGAATTCACGTTTTTCCACGCACACGTAATCGTTGAGAATATCCTCTTTGTACTTCACAACGAAATCATCCCATTCAATCTCAGAGCACCCATATTTTTTAAGGGACATGTTAAATATCCTGTAAAATCTTGGCAGGGTATCAATCAGGGTCTGGTCAAGGTCAAATATCGCCAACTTTAGCATAGGGGATTATGGAAATGAGAGATAAATACTTCACCTTTCGTCAACGGTATCTTTATTAACGTTAAGCACATAATACATCTGTGTGCGAGAGGATACCCAGCGGTTGCAGCACCATAGATACCCTTCTTAACGGGGGATTTGAAAGGGGTTGCATTACCGAAATTTATGGCGAAGCTGGAAGTGGAAAAACAAATATATGCCTCCAAACAGCAATACAAACGGCCAGGTCAGGAAAAAATGTTGTTTTTGTGGATACCGAAGGGATTTCTATGGAACGCTTTAAACAGCTTGGAGGAACTGAAGATATTGCGAAAAAGATATTTTTTTACAAGGTTTACAAATTCTCGCAGCAAGGGGAAATCATAGAAAGAGTTGCATCACTCATTATGAAAAAGAGAGACATACCTCTGGTGATAGTGGATTCGCTCACCTCATACTACAGAGCAGAGAGAGGCGTTGGAGAGGATATAAATACTCAGAAATCACTATCATGGCAACTCTCCGTACTAAATACCATTGCACGAAAAATGAAAGTTGCTGTTGTGGTAACAAACCAGGTTTATATGGATACTGCATCAGGAAAACTAATGCCCATCGGTGGTCACTCCTTAAAGCACAGTGCAAAAGCAATAATTATGCTAAGAAGAGTAGGTAATGGATACCGGGAGGCTATATTGGTCAAGCATCGCTCAATAGAGGAGGGGAGAGTGGCAAGATTCAAAATAACACATGAAGGAGTTGAGGGGGAATAGATAATGAACATTTACTCAGGGATATACGGAATTGGCCTAATAACCATGATATACCTCATATACCTGATTTACAAACGTGCACCCAAAAGCGATGCAAAATTATATCTTATATTGATGACATTCTCAGCGGCAATCTGGATTGGGGGCGAGTTTATATATTATACCACATGGGGTATTTTTTCTGTGGTATTTTACTGTTTCAAGTATGTGGGCATCATCACAATTCCATACGCAATATTAATGGCAACTTTAACTTTACCAATAAGAAGCAAAGTAATGAGATTTAAATATTTACCCCACATCCTATTTATTCCACCCACCATCAGTATGATTTTTCTATTTACTAACCCCATTTATCATTTATTTTTCACAGGATTCAAAGAAATAACGGTGATAGACGGAAAGATAAGATATACAGGTATCTGGGGCCCCGCAGCTAGTTTCTGGCACGTTCCAGTTTCATACATATACCTGCTGTGGGGTTTTATAAATATAATTATTAATCTCCGAAAATCACAAACAAAGTTAGATTATTACTTCCTTATTTCCCTTTTCCTATCAATGGCCCTTCCATTTAGCATGAACATTTTGATTTTAGCTGATCGCAATATATATCCTGACCCCACATCTCTCATGCTTATATTTTCAGCCGGCCAGCTTGCATATGTGTTTTCCAAATACAAAGTGTTTCAAATAAAACCCGCTTCATCTACATCAATAACGACAAAAGAAGAGGAGAATAAAAATATAAATACTGGACTTAAAATAGAAAATGGCAAAAGATACCTTGTTCAAGGCTCGGGGTATTCCCTTTTAAAAGATATAGCGAAAGAAAAACCAGTGATGGTACTCAGCATCAGAGAGCCGCACTGGATTAGAAAATATGTGAACAAAGAGGACATACCTGTCATGTGGCTTAGCGAAATAAGCTCTGAGTTTTCCATATTGCCCGAGAGACTTGAATTCGAAATAGAGTACACAATCATAGAATTTTGGAGACAGAACTCGGGAGGTGTTGTGGCCATAGATGGTGTTGGATATTTGAGTGCATTCAACTCCGGAGAACGCCTTCTCATGTTTCTGAAAGACATAGCGGATGTATCCTCAAATTATGATGGCTCAATAATAGTTTTTGGTAATGACCTATCATTAATGGATGAGGATAAGAGAAGTATGGTGTATGAACTTTTCAATAACAAAATAGATAGTATAGACCACGAGTCTTATGGCTCAGTAGCGCTAAATCCAGCCAGAGTACCGGACAACAATATATGTATCAGTTCAGAGAATCCGGATAAAGCGTGCCCTGAATCAAAGAGCAAGGTTTGGATTAAAAACGAAGGCAGGTTCACTAAAGATACCTTGAGAATAGACGTGCTTTACGAAATTGAAGAAGCGCTAAATAAAGGATTCTGTGTGGTACTTTACAAACCGGAGAGCATATTTATTGGGTGGAGCCCTTTGAAAATATACACCTACATAAAATTAATTGTTGACCTGTCCATTAAAAAAGGCAAAAAAGTATATGTAAGGGATAGCAGCAATGAAATAATGCGTGGTATCCTGGCTATGTTTCTTTAAGTTTCTCTAACTATTTTCGTTTTTCCGGGTGGCAAAATGGGAAGTACATCATCAGTAGGCTCACCAAATTTATCTGCAATTACTCTGGCAATTTTCTCTTTTTTCTCATCTCCCGGCTCGATTACCATGTATTTTTCAGTCCTTGAAATTACAGAATCAACAGGACCGCACATGAGCATTTCCGTTCCCTGATATTCTATCTTCCCCACCGCAAGCTGTAAAGGAACGTTGTGTATGTAGTTTCTCTTGCCGTGTATAACCCACGCACCCCTGGCCACATACTCCCCGCTTTCACCCATCTTGCTAACCTGAGATGGATAAACCCAGTATGCACCCATACTTCCAAAACCAGCGTTCCAAGCCTTGCTCATGCTCACGGCAAACTGCGCAGCCTCTTTTAGAGTTATATCTCCTATTTCTTTCCCCTCTGATTTTATAACCAGGCTCGGAGCACCATGGATATCCGCGTGCATGTACAGGTCTTTATCCCCCAAATGCTTTTTTACCACTTCCTCGTTGGTTTTTGCATCCTTACCCGCAACTACCAATATACCCTCTGAGCTTATAAACCACCGGTACTTTTCAAACCAGAATCTTCGTCTCGATTTTTTCTTTTTAACCTTCTTCTTTTTCTTTGACTCTTTTTTTATCTTTTCGTCAATCTCATTTATTGCACTCATGGCTCCTTTAATTTTCTCCCTTGCCTTTTTTGCCTTTTCATAGTAAACTGTAGCGTTATCTCCCGGAGACTTAGTTATATCCAGTTCAAATTCCAAACCATCGTAATTCACCTTTATTTTTCCCTTCTTTTCCAATTTGACTTTTCCAGTTCTTGCAGTCTCTATCAATTCCTGAATTTCCATAAAATGTGCATATATAGTGTCCCCTATCTTTCTGTTTATGTCCTCCTCTCTCTTGAACTCCTCTATCTTTTTAAGCTGCATCTCTTTTATTACCTGCAGCTTGATACTCTCTCCTGACATCCCATTTTCAAATCTTTTAGTATATTCTTCAAGACAAGAGTTCATGGACTCATATTTTCCAACAAGATCATCTCTATGGTGCAATTCGACGGGTGAAAAATAATCTTTGTAAAGGAAGCAACCATCAAACACAAACATATCTTTAATTGCAATCTTCAATCTACTGCATTCTTCCTCACTCACTCCCTTCTTGCTTTTATCAACATTTGCACGATAACATACCTCCTCTGCGTAATTTCCGAGATTAAACTCGGTGGCAATGGTTCTCACTACATCCTTTGTAGAACTATTTAGCACCTCGCAAAGATCTTCAATATCTCCCTCAGGATTTCTTTTTGCAGGGGGTGCAGCGTACTCGTATCCTTTTAGAATTGACCGGTGTCTCCATTCCCTTTCCACGTATGCCCTTTCTATTATGCCATCTCTGGTTACGATGATATTGCCCCCTCCAAACAACTCCACAATAAGAACATATTCACCCATGTCAAATTCCACTATTCTATCAAAGTTAAGCTGCCTAAATCCAAATATTTTCTTGTTAGAAAACCTTTTTCGGAGATACATGGCAAACATGCTCGGTGTATCGGGAGTTTCCTTATCTGCAAAATAAATGAACCCGTTAAGGTTTATGTACAGACTTCTCGTTTTATCTTTGTAAATTTTCATCAAAAACTCCTTTTCACCCACCTGATAGATCTTCTTTATGTATCCTCCCTCTATTGCATCCTTATTCTCCTTTATCCATGCGTTGATGTCAAGGGATAGCATGGAATCTTTTATTTTCGACTTCATAGGACTGTGAATTTTTTGCAGGAATTTAACGATTTTCCATGAGTTATTAGTGATATGATTATGCAAATGCTTTTATACTACTATAACGTAATGAACATGGTGATAGTATGGAAGGGCAAAACGGAGCGTATCAACAGTACCCAGGACAGACTCCACCGGATGCGCAGAGCATAAAAGATATGGTAAAACTTGGAGGATTAATAGCACTTATCTTCGGAATTATAAACCTCATTTGGGGCATCCCTGCACTACTCCTCCTAATTGGAATTGTAGGACTACTCTTTGGAATAATAGACCTGCTCACGTGGAGAGCCTGCAAAGACATAAATAAACTTATAGACAACGGGCAATATGAAGCGGCAAAAAGCAAAACAATGGTTTGGATGATTGTATCCATTCTCTTTGGCGGGTTTTTGCCGGGAATATTCCTGTTAATAGCATACCTAAAATACGACAATTTGACAATGATGCAATCCACGCAGGGTGCCGGGTATCCGCCACCACCACCGCCTTAAATGGCAGAACAAAGCGTTGGAAAAATCACAATATTTTTTCTTTTTTCCGGTAAATCTTAAATACCCGATTTCTATCACACCACAAGGGCCCGTGGTCTAGTGGTTATGACGTCGCCCTTACAAGGCGAAGATCCCCGGTTCAAACCCGGGCGGGCCCACTTCCGGGAGAAACCGGCATCGCTGAGCTATGATGTGGTTGTCGTTCCCTCCCGGGATATAAGATGGGGCCGTGGGGTAGCTTGGCATCCTTCCGGCTTCGGGCGTGGGTGCATCTAAAACAGTCGATGGGCCAACCGGAAAAGCCGGAAACTCGAGTTCAAATCTCGACGGCCCCACTTGAATTATTAAGCAACATATTTTTTAAACCAATCTGCAATTTCTCGCAATCTGATTTCTCTGTGCCTTGGCTTACCACTTCTTGAAAGGTCGTGGTTCTCCCCGGGAAACAGAACAAGCTTTGTGGGAACATCGTTCATTTTAAGAGCGTAGAATAACTGGTAAGCTTCGCTAACTGGACAGCGATAATCCTCAAGACTGTGAATTATCAAAAGGGGCGTTTTAATACTCTTTGCATATTTAAGCGGACTCATTTCCCAATAAGCTTCAAATCCGTCCCAGAGGTCTTTGCCCGCACCGATATAATCGCTATTGAACCACGGACCTATATCGCTGGTACCCCAAAAAGATAATTGATTGCTGATACTTCTCTGAGTAACCGCAGCCCTGAAAATTGAAGTGTGTCCAACAATCCAGTTTGTCATGAACCCGCCGTACGAGCCGCCAGTTACAAATAATCTCTCTGGGTCAACTGGATAATTTGCCTTTACATATTCTATTGCCTCCATCAAATCCTCGTAATCCCTTTTACCAAATTCTCCACGGATTCTCAAAGCAAAATCATCGCCATATCCAGAAGAGCCACGTGGATTTGTGAATATCACCGCAAAACCCTGAGATAAAAGATAATAAAATTCGAACATGAATGCATGACCATATGCGGTTTTCGGTCCCCCGTGAATTTCCAAAACTGCTGGATATGGCCCTTTACCTTCTGGAATTAAAATCCATCCTTCTACTATCTCTCCGTCGCTGGACTCAAAGGAAAAACTCTCACCCTTTGGTAACTTTTCAAAATACCTGTTCATGTTTGTTATTCTCCGCTCCCTGTTTGTTTTTATGTAAATCTCTCCCGGACGATTCATCTTCTGTGCTATGAACACGAGTTTTCCATCTACGTAAGAGAAACTTTCAATACTTCTTTCACCTCCAACAAAGTTGTAAAACCTGCCATGTGTGTAAATCATCAACTCCTGTTTCCCATTGACAGCGGCTACAAAAAGAAGCTCTTCGTCGTTAATCCATTGCATCACCCGAGCCGATCCGAATCTCGAGTCAGAGTTCAAAGACCTACCGAAGGAGATTGATTCTTCACATGCCAGGGTGTATTTACCCTCTTTCAAATCAATCATGTAAAGCTTCGGGTCTTCGGCATATCCCTTTTCGTAAAATCTCAAAAACACCGCTATTTTTCTACCGCTGGGACTTATCTTGAATGAAGATATGCCTGCCACCCTATCCGATATTTTCCTCTTTTTGCCATTTTCAAGCAGGTACAGGGACTCCATGAATGGCTCTTTTTCATTTTCAGACACCGAATAAACTATGGTGCCATTCAGAACATCAAAATCACCTATGGGATTTTCCTCGCTTGTAAGTTTTTCCACCTTGCCACCCTTTACAGGCACTCTAAAAATCTGAGTCTTTCTATTATGCAAAAAGCCCACACCGTTGAAGTAAAAAGGTATTCTCTCAATTCTTTTAACATCGTCATCAGATTTTTCTTTAATACTGGACATAAAGTAAACGTATCCTCCATCTACCTTAATGGATGACGCCCCATTATCCAGCTTTGCCACCAACTCTGACTCACCACCCTGTAAAGATATTCTTCTGAGCTCACCACCCTCTTTTAAAGTACGATAATAAATTATGTAATTTCCATCTTGGGTAAACTTTGGAGCCATGTCCTTTGGACCTGTGGTAAAAGCTCTTACTTTTCCATCGTATATGTAAATTCTTGACACATACTCATTCATTTTTCTGTCCATTCTGCCAACAGTATATGCGATTATTTTACCATCTGGAGAAATCTCCAGGTCACCAGGCATCTTCATCCTGTACATATCTTCCAGCTTCAATTTCATAATTATTGTATGCATAACCAAATGATAAAACTTCCGCATGGATGTTTTTTAATATATGATTTTGATATCCATTTATGGCTTCGACTGTGAGAATAGTGTTTTTCGGTACAGGGGGCTCCTGGCCATCGCCGGATAGAAATGTGATGTCATTCGCACTTCAGGTGGATGGAGAGGTTTTGTTGTTTGATTGCGGGGAGGGAACTCAGCGCCAGATGATGAAAACTAATGTCAGTTTCATGAAAATTAAAAGGATATTCATATCTCACTTTCACGGCGACCATTTTTTGGGATTAGCCGGGCTTGTACAAACAATGGTTCTTAACAACAGAAAAGCACCGCTGGAAATATATGGACCCCCTGGAACAGTATCCATGCTAACTTCATATCTATTCATAGGGTATTACTCACTCAGTTTTCCTATATCCCTTTACGAGATGCGGTCGGGTGACACAGTAGACTTTGGAGATTACAAGATATCTGCTATTAGAACAAAGCACCCGGTATACACCCTCGCGTACAGATTTGAAGAGAAAGACATGCCGAGAATAGATCGTGAAAAAGCAGAAAAATTAGGGCTGGATAGCAAAGTGCTTGAAAAACTGAGGAGGGAAGGAAGTATAGAGCAAAACGGAAAGAAAATAACAATAGACGATGTGTATGGAGGAACAAGGCATGGCCGGGTGGTTGTTTACAGTGGAGATACCGCACCTTTTGATGGGATGGTGAAATTTGCAAGAAGCTCTGATATTCTCATTCACGAAGCGACCGTTGATAGCACGTTAGAAGAGCAAATGAACAGGTACGGGCACTCGTCGGCAAGACAGGCAGCAGAGATTGCAAAAAAAGCAGGGGTTAGAAAATTAATACTTGTTCATATAAGTCCGAGATACCGGAGCACAGATACCCTTGAAAAAGAGGCAAAAAAAATATTCAAAGAAGTGTATATTCCTCGTGACCTTGAAGAATTCGTGGTAAAGGTGAAAAGAGATTAACGCTCCGCATCCCACAAATTCAACGCACCGTGCTTCATGCGCGGGCATTTTCCGTCGTACTCGTGTATTATCACCTCCGCCACATAAACCTTGCCGTGAATCAGGTGACCCCCGGTAACGGAGAAATCACTTTTACCCAGCACAACATGAAGATGTAAAAATGTTTTCTCTTCAATATTAGATATATTTCCCACCCCTGACAGAAGTTCGCACTGGTCATTCACACTCTTTCTCTCGTATTCTCCGCTTTCTTTATTGAAAAATCCTAATTCCGCATTTTTCAGAGCACCGATGACATTCACTGAGCCGCACTTTATTCCCTTTTTAACGCAGTACCTTATAATTCCCTCTACCAAATCGGAATCCTCAGGTATTCGAGCCACATGCACATGTTTGATTTTCATACCTATTACCTCCATTCATGCATGCTCTCTTATAAATTCCATCACTCTGCTCCTGTATTCATCTTCATCTGCAACTATACCGCGAACATGTGCCCCGGAATTTATCCACAGAGACACGTTCCGATTAATCTTGCTATTCCTCTTGTGAAACTCAAGAACTTCGCCTATTTTTACCAGAGGATCGTACTCCCCTTCAATGAGCAGAAGGGGTTTGTTTATCATCTCGGCAAGTTCCAAAACATTTATTGTCTTTCCACCTGTAAACAAATAAAAAAATGGCTTAGAAAAATAGTATATCCACTGAGGTAAATTCGCAAAATATTTTAAGCCTCTTTTTCCGGTCCTGTCCATCATTATCGGGGGACTATCCGCAATAGCACAGCTCACCTTATCTTCTAACAATGACCGTATCGCAATGATACCTCCCATGGAATAGCCAATCACGCAATTTTTTTCCGTGGCAAACTTATTTAGCACTGCTCTGAAATCTTCTATCTCCTTATCACCCACCGTACTGTAATTGCCTTCGCTCTCGCCATGTGCTCTGAAATCAAAGAGCACCAGGTTATAAGGCTCATCCTTTAGAAACTCCACCATCTTTTTTATGTAAAACGTCCACCTGCTAACTGTATAACCGTGGAGCAGAAAAATTGTTTTGTTGGAATTTTTATTTATGAACCATCCTCTTATCTTCAATCCATCTTTATTCTCAACTTCAAAAGAGGTGTATTTCAAACCAAAATCCTGAGGCGTCCAGTCTCCAATTTCTCTGGGGGGCTTTGCCATTCTGTAAGCAACGTAAGCAAAAAAAGCTATGATAAGAGATAAAAGAAATGCTATTATTATTGAAAGTATCAACAAGGGCATTAAGCCCTCGCCCCCTTCTTTTTATCCAGGTTCTTCATCGTTGCAATTATAGGAACTGCCAGCAGAACAATTATAGCAGATGCGGGAAACAGAACAATGTAGTCATTGCCTGCAAGCATTACTATTGCACCACCAACCCAGCCCGCAAGAAGAATTGGTAAGCTTCTTGACGCTTCAAACAGGCCGTAATACCTACCATTGAATTCTTCCCTCCGGTACTTGCTTAGCAAATCGCCAATTACAGGATACGATGCGGAAAGAAGTATACCCCAGCCAAATCCCGCTATGATCATAATCAAAAGTACGCCCATGTACGTATGAACAAACATTCCTGCAAAGATGGAAAGACCGAACACCACATCTCCTAAAATTATCGCCATCTTCCTTCCTATCTTGTCGTATATCAGTCCCCCAGGCAGCGCTGTGAAGACCGCAGCTATGTTAAAAATGCCCAGCAGAATAACCGCAGAGGACGTTATTTTCTTTATGTTATCTTCAGATGGGTTTCCTAAAAGAATCTGTGCCGCAATTCCAATGAAAAACATGCCGATAAACTCAAAGCCCATCCACCAGAAAGTTTGTGCCGTGTAGAATTTTATTGTATCAACCTCATGAAACATGCGCCTAGCATAATCTATGATACCTTCGTTCAGCACCTTGTCCAGTCTCTCCGTCTCCAATTCATGTTCCTCAATGGAACTGTATGTTAAAAGGGAGCCCATGGGTATGAGCAAAAATCCCATCGCAAAGGTATAAACAGGGTCAATGCTCCACAATATAGCACCCACAATGAACCCGGTCAGGCTACCTATAACCTCGAACATTGTTATAACGCCACTTGCTTTGCCGCGCAAACCACTTTTTATCAAGTCGGGCATAAGTGCCCTGAAAGGCGCAGTGTAAAGATGCATTGAGAAGTAAAAGAACGAGATGAAAAAGAGGAACATTTCAAAGAACCAGCCCTGAGAATAAGCCATATAGGCCAACAGCAAAGATGTGCCAGCAAGTATACCTCCAACGAGCACAAAGGGCTTCCTCCTGCCACGCCGGGTAAATATCCTATCGCTGTACCAGCCCACGAGTGGAGGAACAATTACACCCATCAAACCTTCTATAGCCAAAACAACTCCCTTTACAAAAGAGGACTGTGTATAAGCACTCAGCATTGTAAAAGTGAATCCTTTGTTAAGGGCCCAACCAATGTTTCTGCTAAAAGCTAAAAAGGCTATACCAATAACCACACCCATTGCAAAAGAACTTTTTTTAGCATTTTTAACGGGCATAGCGGCTATATGCGTTATAAAGGATATTAAATTTTCTGTTATTTTAGCAATTCTGCCATAGAATACAAATAGCTCAGACTGAAAAATTTATATTGTGCAAAGTAATCAACCCCCAGAGGGCCGGTAGATCAGCTCGGAAGATCGCCACCTTGGCATGGTGGAGGTCGCGGGTTCAAATCCCGCCCGGTCCACTCCTACTCTCCGCTCAGTTGTAGACCAGGCTTATGTTCTCTTGATGTCGAACATCCCGCCCGGTCCATTTATCGATTAGTCCTTTCTCATCTTTTATCCGCAGTCAAGGTATGCTTTTTCTATGTCCAAAACTGACAAGTACGAGCAATAATCATATTTTTATCTGAATTTGCATTCACCCATTATGCTGAAAGAAAAGCTTGTAGAATGCGGAGCCATAAAATTCGGGGATTTTACACTTGCATCCGGAAAGAAGAGCAGGTACTACATAGACATAAAAAAAGCAAGCACCAAACACGAAATTCTTGAGTTCATGGGAGAGCTTTTGGCAGAGCAAGTGAGAGGAGACATCCTTGCAGGAGTTGAACTGGGCGCAGTGCCCCTTGCTGCAATAACCGCAGTGAAAGCAAAAAGGGATTACCTCATAATTCGCAAGGAAAAGAAAGGGTACGGAACATCAAAACTCATAGAGGGGGATTTTGAGAAAGGAATGACTGCAGACATTGTGGAAGATGTGGTGACTACCGGTGGCTCTGTACTCAGGGCCGTGAAGATACTAAGAGAGATGGGACTTAAAGTAAATAGGGTAATTGCAGTGGTCGATCGCGAGGAGGGGGGAGCTGAAGTCCTGAATGAAAATAATGTGGAACTTGTATCCCTTATCAAAGCAAGGGAACTCCTTTAATTACCTTTTTTCAAGGTCTTCTCCAGCAGCGTAATAAAGCTGGAGCGCTGAGTATATGTCTTCATAACCGTACAGCATACGTGCTGAAGTGGGTATTAATTTTCTAAACACATTCATGTTTTCAAGAGCCTTAAACAATTCAATGCTAAGTTCCCTGTGCATCCCAGGAGAATCATTTATCAGGGAATCATACAGGCTGTTCCAGTTCTCACTCCACTCCGCGATGTTGCCCAGCTCCTCATCACTTAAAATATCCACCTTTGAGAGAACATTCAAGTAAGGTTTGTAAAAACGGAAGTGCACCGTGGCAGATAACAGGAGGAGAGACACAAATCCGCTGGGTGTCTTTGCAAGAGTTGGGTCGAACATGAAAGCAAGAGCACACCGGTTCTCTCCTAAAAAATCCACAATGAAATTACTCGCAGCTCTGAACGCAAAAAGTTCAAGCTGTCCCGCAGTATCGTAAATTACATAATCCGATTCGTAAGAATCCACATCTCGCTTAATATCCCCCACATAATTAGCAACCAAATCCGCCGCAACTATTTGAGCTCCGTTTGGTCCAAGCCCGTATTCTGTCATAATATCTTCTATTCTTACAACATCCCGAATGTCTATATCTGGCTGGTAAGGTAGCAGCTCCGCCCCGGGATCCAAGTTAACCACGATGGTATCGTACTCGTTCTTGATCATCCACTCTCTAAAAGCCGCAGCAAATGTGCTCTTTCCGCTTCCCGCCGGTCCGACAACGAATAGATTAGCAATCATGAGAAGAAATTGTCAAGGGTTATTTTATTCTTTTCCTCTTCATCCTCATCGGAAGCCATGATGGACTCAATGGAATCTTTTAGAATTCGCACTCTCTGTATAAGATAGCTATCCACTTTGAAATCCTCAGCCATACGGAGTGCTTTATCAAGGTACTTTTTCACGCTGTTAGGGTAAACGGTAAGAATAATTTTACCCCCGCATTTCGGACACACTCCTCTTAAGGGTATCCTTCGGAACTTGGCATTGCACGAGGAGCACCTGAATTTTTGAGTTCCAAATTTCTTCAAGTTGCCCATGATATCCGGAATAAAATGATGGGATATTATCCTGGAGGCCATGTCACTCTCATCCACCGCCCTTATTTTTCTGGCAAGGTCAAGCTGACTCTCTATTTTCTTCTCCATATTGTTCAGGGTCTTGTAGGCAGATTGCAGAACTCCCACGTTTATATCTCGGGTATCATGCGTGAAGGAGAATCCCTCGTATTGCTTCTCAGTACCTAGTCTCTTTTTAACAAAATCTATGTACTCTTCCACTTCCTTCGGCTTTGCTTTTCTCAAAGTAGCATAGTAAAACTCCAGCGGATAGTAAGAACCCACATCAACGTTTAAAGCCTCTTTATCAATCTCACTGGGATCTATTCTCACAGTAAGCACTAACGGTGCATCCATTAACCCTCCACGGGTGGTTGGCAAAAATTTCTGAGAAAAATCAAGGAGCGCGTTTAACAGAAGCATTATGGAATCTTCATCACCATCACAGTTTCTCCTCTTTGCAGCATGAAAGAATGGATGAGCAAGGCCAACCCTCGCGTCGGTGAATCCCACAATTCTTCCAAGAACCCCAGCGGATGTGTGCGGAGCAAGTCCCATTACCAGATGACCTATCAGGTCTCCCATTCTCCTTACATTGTAAAACCTCGGAATCTTGTAAAACTTCTCCAAAAGGTCATCAACGTAGTTTGCCACTCTTAGCAGATACTCTCCTGCCTTTTTTGAAGGAATTATGTCCTGAACCTTAAGCTCCAATACCTGCTCATCACTTACCAAATCGTTACCCAAGTAATCCTTCGTGTAACCCAGCTCTCTGGCCTTTTCAACGGTAAGTCCCACTTCCCGCGGTCGAAAGTGCGTGATGGCAATATCACTCATATCAAAACGAATGGTACCGTCTTTGAACACGTAAACATCGTGCTTAGCTCTAAGAATTCCCTTTTCTAAAGGCTCGGGAATGAACTCTGCGGACATCATCTTTTTAACGCCTTTTATATCCTTTTCTATCTTCTCGCTTATATTCTCCGCTGCTGCCATCAGCATCTTCTTCATATCAACCTTCTGAGCAACTACCTTGTCTGTGAATACCGTTCTCGCATGACATTTTGGGCAGTATGGAAGATATGTCTTTGTTCCGCACTCAGGGCAAACTCGCTCACCGACTTCAATTGTTATGGAGTCATATTTCATGGCATCTGTGAGAAGCCTCCTGTTACCCACCTCCTCACCAACTGGGAATAGAACATTTATTGTTTGCTTTTTCATTCTTCTCTCTGCTGCCTTCTCTGGCCTACCCATTCTAGTACCAATCCTGCTGGGAGCACGGGGCATTATTTTCACGCCTGCTAATTCGGAAACATAATCCATAACGTTATCTTTGTTAGAGTTGCGAACACGAACTATTTTTCCACCGTTTAAATCCAGCCCAAGTCCCCTGAGAAGGGGATATCCGTAATGTTCAACTTCGTAATAATCCCTTTCCTTATGGAGAACTCCTAAAATCATCAACTTATCCTTGATCTCTGGATCCTTCTTTATTTTTAGAACGCCATTGTCCCACTCAGAGTTGTTTTCCACGTACTCTGAAAGCATTTTCACATCTTCAACGGTTAAATCATGCCAGAACAGGTTGTATCTGGGATGTAGCGGAATCCCATACTTCTCTGAAACTTCAAAAGCATTCTTTGCATCTTTAATTTCTCCTTCAAATCCGGCATTTTTTACCTCCTGCTTCCACCATTCTTCAGCATAAGACGCGGGAAGTAGAGGATAATTGTTTTCGTTGAACTCGCCATAAGGAACGAGAATTTCTCCCACGTCAATTATTTTCTTAACCCTGTCCACTCCACGATCTGGATCGTAAATCTTTTTTGCATCTTCCATCGTGTTAACCTGAACAACATCTCCATTATCCAGCAGCACAATTGGCCCTTCTATACTATCACACGATGTCATGCCCCCTGCCTTTCCCGGCTTCTCGGTTTTTAATTGCGTGCCGATTGCTATGAATCTATTTAGAATTTGCATGGTTGCAGGATTCACGCTTATTGTGGCAAGACCCCCTGCGCGGCACCGCCCGTAGCGAAGTCTGAACCCACCTGGGCGAGATGGGTACGCGAATATGGGTCTCCCAGCCACTATATCCTCTATGTACTTTGTGGACTTTGTCTCCTTTGTATCGCTCTTAGCTTCCGGCACTAACTCGGAAATCCAGTCCCAACCATCTATATTCAGCTTTTCCACGTATCCCTTAATCTTTTTTGCTTTCTGTATCACACCCTCTCCGATTACCAGGCACATACCACTTCGAACCTTGTTTGTATGAATTCTGGGTAAATCCCTATACCCGCTTACTTCAAACTGTTCCGTACCTTCTCCATCGATACATATTGGTGAATTTTTAACAACAATCTCTATTTCCCTGTCGCTTGGCCGGTACTGGAGATGCTTACGCCTATCGTACAGATGAATCTCCTCCTTGTATCGTTCAACCTCTTCCTCGGTGGGCACGTAACGACCAATCCCCAGTTCCCTGCGCACGGCATCGGCGATAAGGACACTTAAAGCCTGTGCAGTTCCCCCTGCACCGCGGATTGGCCCCGCGTAAAAAATTGAAACGTAACTATCTTCTCCAGAGCCATTTAGTTTTATCTCTGCAATACCCTCAAGAGGTGCAACGAGAATACCTTCTGTGAGTACTGCCAACCCAACTCGCACAGCCTTATCTAATGCCTCCTCAACATTATCGTACATCCTGGCTATTTCCTTTGCGATCAGAATGGATACCATTCCCCTATCTCCGTACTTTTCTATAAGCTCTCTAATTCTCTTTGATATTCCCCTCACCCCAGTAAGCTCTTCAACCCTGGCGGCAAGGTCTTTAGCACGGGGAATTTCCACATCCTCTGTGGGATCATACCCCATACTCCTAGCATCCTTGGCAATGCGGTATATACGCTCCGCCTCCTCCTCTAAAGATTGAAAATAGTTGCGCATCTCATCGCTCATCTCTGCCATCGGGTTGTTATCCCATCATACGATTTTAATGTTTTGATTGCTTGCAATTATCCGTGAATAATACATTAAATCTAATGCAGGTAAAAATACACATGCACGTTTGTGTAGTATTTCCCATTAACGTACATATCAAAAGAAGCTAAGTTCTCACCGTGTTTTTCACTAAAGGCAGTGAAATTCATTATGTACTTCTCCCCGTTTTCAAGGCTCAGATTTTTCTCATTCACCATCACTTTGTTCAGGCTAAATTTCAGGGTTATGTTCGCATGCCCATAATTATGGTTTTTAATATAAACTGTAAAGTTTAATGTTGAATTAGCAGTTGCATTATCCGGCCAAGATAGTATTCCAATATCTACCTCTCTGTAATAGTGGGTATTTGCTTCCACCGAAATCCACACTGTGATAAGCACAAGCATCAGGGAAATAAGAACCGCCGAAAACTTATCCGGCCGGGTAAGCTTAAACGGCTTTATATCCATAGCAGAAGATAGAGCGTATCCCACGATTATTACAGCGCCAATAGCAATGAACATATTTGCTGGGCTTAATACTGAAATTAAAGAGAGAATCAGGGCAATAGTACCCGATATTCCCACCGACACCCCGAAGGAGAGTAAAAAAAGTTCCTCACCCTTCATATCTCTGTAAATAAGCTTTAGTACAAAAAATCCGGGGGAGAATAGAAGCAAGATGGCAATTCCTACAAATTTTAAAATCTCATTGGGTATGAAATAAAGCACAATTGCAATTGCCGTGAATCCTGCAACAGCATTTTTATCATTCATCGACACCACGCTCAAGGGAGAGCACATTTTTGGTTATGTAATGAATTCTCGGATCATGGGTGGCCACAACTATGGTGGTGCCCAACTCCCTGTTTATCTTTAAGAACAAATCCCCTATGTTCCGGGTGTTTTCGTCATCAAGGTTTGACGTGGGTTCGTCTGCTATGACAATTGCGGGACTGTTCGCTATCGCCCTGGCTATCGCACATCTCTGCATCTCTCCTCCACTAAGGGCAGATGGCATTTGATACTTCAAATCCTCAATTTTCATATACTTCAAAAGCTCGTCAACCCGCTCCTTCCATCTCTTTCCAGCCAATTTCAGAGGAAGAGCAATATTTTCCATAACGTTCAAATCCTCGATAAGGTTGATTTGCTGGAAAACAATGCCAATTTTTTCCAGCCGGAACTTTGCGCGCTGGTTCTCGCTGAGCCTAAAAATATCTGTACCATTTATTATCACCGTACCTTCATCTGGCTCGTCCAAGCCAGCCATAATATGAAGAAGTGTAGTTTTTCCGCGTCCAGATTGCCCCTCCACTATGAGAATTCCCCCACTCTCCACGCTGAAACTTAAAGAGTCAAATATTTTTCTGGTGCCATATGTCTTCGATATGCCCTTAACTTCAATCAAACTCACGAGGACATAAAGTTAATATGCGTATATATCTTTTACGAAAGAGAATGATTTCTCCGTTGAGATACGTAGTTTCGCTAACAAAGCGCACTAAGCTAACAATTTTAACAGTGGCAATTGTAACTATGTTCGTAACATCTTCCCTGGTAATAGTTTACAGTTTTGAGATGAGCAACAAATCGCTAATAGATAGGTTTGAATCTAATTATTACGTGATTTCCTCCAATGACGACCTGACAAAAAGCAGAGTAAATGCGCATGTAAATAATGCAGCTTACGTGTGGATTACGAAAGGAAAAATTAACAATATGACCACGTACATAATTGGAGTATATGACCCGAATAACGTGCTCAAAAGCAATTACAATTGCGATAAAAACTCAGTAATACTCGGAAACTATTATAACATAAAAGATCAGGTGATTTTATCATTCAACAATATGAGCAAAAACTTCACTATAGATAGCAGAGTGAGTTTTTCGCATTTCCCTGAGTACTGGGTAGCCGTTAATTACACGTACTTCTCCTCTGAGCCCCCGAATTTCATAATAGTAACCAAACAAGTATCAGTTCCAGGGTATACCACCAAGAGCATGACCTCTTTATCTTTGTTCTACGAAAAGACCGCAGAAGAGATAAGCTTTGATTTGTTTCTCCTGGATATCATATCGTTAGTGGTGATTTATCTGTTCATAAATGCGCTTCTCATGATGGAAATAAGAGAAAATTCCAAAAAAATAGCGATACTGCGAGCAATTGGTTCGTCCAACGAAAACATTGCAGGATTGTACTTACTCAGGTCCCTGTACATAGGGACCATGGGCATGATTATCGGATTCTCCCTTGGAGTGGCTCTTTCTTATTTGCTCTCGGCAATAATTCCGCTACTGGGCTTTCTTACCTATTTCTATGTTTACATTCCGCCATTTGTATTCATTGCTGACCTAGTAATCGCAGTGGTCGGCAGCATAATCGCGGCAATATCTCCTGTGAGAAAAGTATTGAATATTAAAGTGATCCGCGGCCTGAGAGGTGGTGCATGGTGATTCTTAGCAGGAAAATCGCCCTGCCAATATTCGTGCTTTTTATCCTATTCACGTCAATGTTCATATCCTTGGTCTCTATTTACTACATGCCAGAAAGAATAATGGGTGCTAATAATGTGTATGTTCTAACATCCTCAAATGATAATAATCCAATTAGAAGCAATCTTAACATCGGCATTGCATACGGACTGGAAAATATGAGTTACATAGAAGCTGTTAGTCCGGAAATTTTCGTTTTTACGGTACTCAAAAACCAGCCTGTTACCGTCAGAGGTGTTATTTTCGAGAATTTTTTAAAGCTGGAAAATGGACATTTAATTAAAGGCTCAATACCCCATGAGCTCTCTGGAGCTTTAGTGGGATGCAACGTGGCTCACAAGCTGCACATTAAAGTTGGAGATAAATTTGCGCTTTATGGCTCGTTTACTTCATCCATCGCTGAAATTAATGTTACCGGGATATATCGAACGGGGAGTTCCCCAGATGACGAGATTTTAGTATCCCTTCCCACTGCCAGAAAACTCGCAGGAATACAGAAGGGGGACGTTTCAGTAATACGGGTTAAAACAGAAGATGAGAAAAAGGTGCATATGTTAATGGACCCAAACTATCCTAAATTCACAGTTTCAATTAATTCTTCCGCCCATATTTACATGGGTTCAAAACTAAACGTGACGATAAACATTAAAAATATGGGAAAAGAGCAGGGATACGCAAATCTGAGCGTCAGATTCGAAAATCAGTACTATAATAGTACGGAATTGGTATATCATGATAAAAAATTAAACGTATCATTTTTCGCAAGAGATTCTGGAAAATACAATGTCACAGCAATTGTAAAAAACAGTGTATTTTACTATACCTGTTACACGCAGGTTGATGTGACCCCCAGACCCGTTTTAATCAAAGGGCCAATATTCACTTTCGAAAACGAAAGCACTGTATACACCCTAACAAGCGTTAACAACGAAAGCATTAAAACAGGAATCCTGTTCGTGAACACTACGGGATATCAAGGAAAATATAGTGTAACAGGTACGCTTAACATAACATTTCCAAAAGAGGGAAATTACACTTTAACTTACGTTGGCAAGAATTATAGCAAAAAGGAGATTAACGTAAGTGTCTACAAAAGGGTGCCTATGAGCTTCATCTCAATTTTAACCCCCACACCCATTAACAACACCATATACGCCATAAAAGGAAGCTCTATAAAAATAGATACCGGAGGAACAGTATATTATGCAATCAACAACGGGAGCTACATGATTGGAAATAAAGTTAACGTGTCATCTCACATCATTGGAAATTTTGTTTTGAGAGTGCGCGTTGTAAAGAGCATGTACATGGCAGAAGAAAAGTACATTGTTCATCCCGTAGAAAACATATCCCCTGAATTAAATTCACCGGTTAAGAACGGGGATAAAGTCGTTTACGGTGAAATCCTGAAGTTTAAAGCATTGGATTCCGTTCCAATAGAAAGGTTATCATATGTGGTAAATGGCAACAAGCACTTTATTCAGGTAAATCAAAATTTCAATCCATACGTGTTTAATTATTCATACTCATTTCAAATCCCCGTGAACGCAACTCATCTCGTGATGAACATATCGATTATAGATGCGTGGAACCGTGGCGCGTACCTAAATGCATCATGCAAGGTGGTATTAAAAAAAGATATTATTAAGCCAGAAATAATAGCACAAAACGTGAAGATATGGGGAGGAAACAGAACGGAGGTCATTGTAAAAGATAACGTCGAAGTTTCAAACGTGTCGGTGCTTTTTTACGGTCATTATTTTAACGATACTTATGTGAACTCCCCCATTGCAAAGGTGTACATAAGCACGATGTTCAGGAGCGGAGATAAAATCACTTTTGTTCCCCCGGGCACGTACATAGCAAGAGTAATAGCATATGACAATTCGGGTAACGTTAACGAGACAAATTTTACCATAACAATAGATAACGAAAACGAGAAAAATCCACCTATAATAGTGGGAAGTACATTCATAGATTTGAGCCACGGACACTATGAATACAGGGCATTTGACAATGTGGGTGTAATAAACATGACATGCTATGATGAAAATGGTAATCCGATAGCATATTCCTCTAACTCATTTTTGAACCTAACAAGCTCTGAGTTTTCAAATGGAACACACAAGGTACTTATATCTGCAAAGGATAAAAATGGCAACATAGGTTTTCTTTCAGTACTAATTGTGAAAAATTACACGGATACCAATCCCCCGGAGATTCACGTATCACAACTAAAAATCTGGGGAGGAAACAGTACCTTCGTTTGGGCCACAGATAAAGTAGACAACAGATTTTTATCAAGAATATCCGTGCACGTTTTTGGAAGGTATTTTAACGGCAGCAGTGCGATTGTTATTAAAACAGAATACATAGTGGAAAACAGTACTCGATTCATACCACCCGGTAAATACACGATGAACATTACGGCGTGGAACATAGATGGATACAAAAATACAACACAATTTTTACTTATTGTTAACAACTCTGGAGAGAAAAATCCCCCTGTCATAGTTGCTCCATCATTCATTAAAGTAAACGCCACTGATAATATCACAGTAAAGGCTTTTGACAACGTTGCTGTGAAATCCATGTGGGTAAACGTCGGGAACAGTACTGTATATCGAAAATACGGCAACGTGACAAATTTCAGCGCTTCTCTGCTACCATGCGGATATTCCACAATAACCGTTTTTGCCCAGGATATTAACAACAATGTAAATCAGGAATCCATAAAGGTTCTGGTGGAAGATAACATCCCCCCATGGTTAAAATATAAAGAAGAGAGGATATGGGGCGGTAACGACACGGTAATAGTGGGTCAGGACAATGTTAGAGTTGCGTACATCAATGCAACCTTTGATGGAATAAATTACACATCATCGAACGGAACACTGTGGATACCCACTGTTTACGAGAAAAATAGCTCGATAACATACAT